>NZ_JAESDJ010000010.1:0-172717 GCF_019249255.1 Alteromonas lipotrueae
ACTCTTCAATTAAATATATCGAATATGAATCGTCGTTGTGTGACACTCTTAATGAGTGCCCACACAGATTGTCTTGTTATAAATTGTTAAAGAACGTGGTGCAGAATCGCGACGCTTTCGGTCGGGACTTCTGCGCAAGGAGGACTCAGGCTACATATAATTGCTAGTGTCTTTCTTGCTTTGCTTCTCTTCGAAGCGGATGCGCATTCTACGCGTTTCGTTTTCAGTGTCAACGTTTTTCGTAAATTTCTTTCCGAATCGTTGTTAACTCCAAAGAGTTAATGAAAACTGCTTTTCCAGTGTTGTTGCCAACTCCTTGAAGCGAGGCGCGCATTTTACGCGCTTCGGTTTTCATGTCAACACTTTCAAAAAATTAACTTCAAAAGCATCTCCTTGTAAACCTTGCCAGTACTGCCTTTGAGGTTGTAATGACTTGCTTTGCCAGTGTAAGTTATTTTACTTTCCTGTCGAAGCGGATGCGCATTCTAGAGATTTCTGAGGCAAGGTCAACCTCTTTTTAATAATTCATAAAAAAAGCGACCTAGAAGGTCGCTTTTTAGTCGTTTGGTATATTAATACAACTAACTCATCACTATTAATGACTGAAAGGCGTGTTTTTACACTTTATTAGACGACTCTTCGTCTTGCTGCCCTTCGCTACTATCAACAGTATCGGTCGCACTATTAGCATCAGCATCAAAGTCTGCATCTTCTTCTTGCTCACCTACTACGTCGTTCAATGTAACTTTATCGACGGTTCTAAATGTATTGATTGGGCCAGCAAGCGCATAAAGAGAAAACACAATAAAGAGTACTAAAGCAGGCTCTGTTGCTACCACTACAAATATAAGTAGCACAATAAGCAGCCCTACGAAAGGAACCTTCCCATGCCAATTCAATTCTTTAAATGAATTGTATTTGAAGTTACTCACCATTAGTAGGCCAGCGAAACCAGTAACTAACGCCACTACAATTCCGTAGTCTGTACCTACAGCATCATATTCAACGCCTACCCAGACTAAGCCAGCAACTACTGCTGCTGCAGCTGGGCTAGCCAAGCCTTGGAAGAAGCGTTTATCGGCAATACCAACCTGCGTATTAAATCGTGCTAAACGTAAAGCAGCACCTGCCACATAAACAAAGGCAGCTAACCAACCGAACTTACCGAGCTCAGTTAAGCCCCAGTTGTATGCCACTAACGCCGGCGCCATACCAAATGACACCATATCAGCCATTGAGTCATATTCAGCACCGAAATCGCTTTGCGTATTCGTCATACGCGCAACGCGGCCATCTAATCCATCAAAAATCATAGCAACAAATATAGCTACCGCTGCTGCTTCAAACCTTCCTGTCATCGAAGACACTACTGCAAAAAAGCCTGAAAATAGACCAGCAGTGGTTAGTAGATTGGGAAGAAGATAAATCCCTTTTCGCTTTTGTTCAGACATAAGTCCTCATATATACATAAATAACTGTGTTAATTATTTCATAGTTCATTGCTGGCGCATAGATAACATTCACCGCACCACTGAAGCACATATAAATAACTAGGTATAGGCTAATATACCTAACCACATCACCTGTTCAGTTATCATACATCTATCATGTTGAAGTTCACGAAATCTACTCTGCCTGTAAAAAGAAGAGCTAAATATCGTACGAACTACACCTTTTATATAGATAAAGAAGGTCTAGTTATAATGCGTTTGCTTAATGTATCAATACTTACCGCGGGCTTTATTGGTTTTACCCTATTGCCACTTTCCACTGCTGAAGCAGGTTCTAATAAATGGCATAATTCCGACTACTCAGGGTGCAGCTCAAATAACAGCTCATCTAACAACGATTTATGCGAATCTGCGTTAGGCGAGAATATCTATGACCTCGTTGATGATGGCGTTCAATCAGGAACAGATCCTCTCAATAGCACCATTTCGGTTAACGGGGTAAACATTTCTGTCTCCGCTTGGTCCGACACCTACGGTAAAAACGATGACCTTGTTGTAGATGCGAAGTTAGAAAAAATATCTGACTACTATGGATATGGTGTAACAAATGATGATTGGGAAACTTACTATAGCCCCGATCACGCGATAGATAATGTAAATAAAGTAAACGGAAACGTCACAGACTTCGATTTCGTTTTGTTGTCATTCGACCAAGCTGTTTCTGTAACAGGGGCAAGCTTTTCCTGGCTATACAGCAACAGCGACTCCCAAGTATCTGTCGCCGCACTTGATTCCATTTCAGGTTTAACCTCAGGCAGTCAAACCTGGAACGATATCGTTGCTGATGCACTGACAACTGCCTCTTATGATATAGAAAATTGTGACTATGTAGAACATAGGGCAGATTTCGATATTTCAGACACTTCCCAGTATTGGTTAATCGGTGCTTATAATACCGTTTTTGAAAATATCGGAGGTTATATTGGAAATGATGCCTTTAAGCTTTCATCAGTTGGATTTTCTGTAGCAAATGAGAGTCCACCGGCCCCCTCAACTGAAGTCAGTGAGCCAACCACGTTAGGCTTATTGCTCGCAGGTGTATTTCTTGTCGCTTGGCGTAGAAAACAGCTTTGAATGGCGCCTACGTAAAAAGCGCTACTTTAGTTCAAAACTGACAGGTATTACCTGTCAGTTTTTTTTACTACTTAGCCCAAAAAGCGTAAGACTCAAAAATAAAAACCAAAAAAAACAAAAATATACAAATATGGCACAAATGATGCTTTAACTGGTTACTAATAGTAAAATTTCAGTTTAAAAGTGGAAGTATAGCCATGCAGTATTTACATAAAGCTTTAGTATCCTTAGTGGTTTTGTCAACATTAAGCGCACCTGCGTTTGCAGGCGGTAGTCGAGGCGATAGATATAGCGGCACAACTGACCCTGTTGACAGCTCTCTTGCTGAAGGCTATTACGATTTGACTGATTTTGACGAGTCTGTAGTAACTTCTGCTACTGGGGTAACTATAGGTGGTGTAAACATTACGCTTACCGGTTGGTCTGATACAGGTAATAGCTTAGATCCTGAAGACTTCGACCAAATAGTGAAAACGGCTTCGCCCTACGAAGTATCTAGCTTCTACGGCTATGGTGTTTTGAATCAGGACGGTGAAGGGTCAACTAGCCCCAACCACTCTATTGATAACTACTACTGGAATGGCGAAGACACAGCTGCCGGAATTGCATACGCTGACTTTGATTTCGTATTGTTCTCTTTCGATTCTGATGTAACACTTGATAACATTGACTTTGGCTGGGCAAACAACAATGGCACTGACCAACAAGTTTCAATTGCTGCATTAAATGATAGCCAGCTAGGGTTACTCCAAGGCGAGTCCAGCAGCTGGTCTGAAATCATTACTGGTGCGGTTTCAGGGTCATTCAATATTACTAAAACTGGGTCGTACAGCTATACTACTGGCGAGCTAGAATTAGTTAACTCAGCGAAGTATTGGTTAGTTGGCGCCTATAACACTGTGTTTGGCAGCGTAGATGGTGCTTCAATGTACAATGATGGATTTAAAATTACCTCTATTGATTTTACTGAGGGCACTCCGCCCCCCGTTGCTGAAGTTCATGAGCCTGGCGTTTTTGGCTTGATGCTAATGAGTTTTGCTATTCTTATATGGCGTAGAAAACGCACTGCGTAATAGTTTCAAAATAGAAAAAAAACACGTATCTTTAGAAGGTGGCTTTGGCCACCTTTTTTTATGGCAGTTAGCAGGATAATTTAATAATGAATTTAGGAACTGGACGTTCGCGTATTTGGCGTTCTACATTGGCCTCGGCAATATTGGCATCGGCATTTGCAGGTAGTTTTTTAAGCATCGCTCATGCTACGACTTCGGAGGATTATGAAAAAGCACTTACTGCATTTAACGCAGATAAGTATAACGAAACCTATATTCACCTGAAAAATAGCTTAAAAAAAGACCCCGAGAACTTAGCTGCCAAAATCCTAATGGGAAAAATACTTCTCATTAACGGATATTTAAATGCAGCAGAACTTGAGTTTGTAGAAGCAATAGAGATGGGAGCAGACATAAACCTGCTCGCCGAGCCCTTGGGCAATACTTGGCTCTTTCTCAATAAATACACAGACATCGTCAACTTTAATCAAACCAGTAAACTCACCAAGGAAAGCAACCGAGCTTGGCTGCAAATACGCGCCACAGCATGTATACGACTAGATGATCTAACGTGTGCCGAAACTGATTATTCACAAATACTTTCTGATACCCCTCGCTACGTTCCTGCTATTAATGGGTTGGCTTCTATTGCGCTTCAAAGAGATAATTTATCATTGGCTCGTAAACTTATTAATGACGCCGAGAATATAGAAAAAGAAAATGCCATTACTTGGCGCTTAAAAGGCCAATTGGCCTATCGCGAGGGAAATACCAAAGCGGCTACTGAATACCTGCAAACCGCACTATCATTTAACCGCGAAGATCCTATTGCACTTAGGAATCTTGTTGACCTTTATCTACAAGCTAAAGACTATGACCAAGCGAAGCTATTTGTCGATGAAATTATTGAAGATACGCCCAACGACCCTCTCGCCATTTTGTTAAATAGTTGGTTGCAAAGCCGTAATACCGAAACAGCCATCGACAATGAACAATTACTTCAGCTCAATGAGTTTATGAGTCAATTAGATCCTGAAATAATTGCCTCTCAACCTATGCTGCTGTACATAAGCGGGCTGACAAACTTTTTCAATAACAATATGGAAAAGGCAGCGAAGGACTTCACAAGCTACCTACAAAATGAACCTGATGACATTCAGGCTGTAATGATGCTGTCTCAGGTTTATCTCTCTACGCAACAAGGTAAGCAAGCCCTACTTTTGTTAGAGCGTTATCAGGATGTACTGCTGGAAAATCCTGATTCGGCACTTATTTTAGGCGATTTGTTTATAAAACAGAATAAAGCCTTTAAAGCTGAAAGGTTGTTGCAGCAACTAGAAATACGACACCCCTCGGAAAGTAAATTACAGCTTTTTAAAATTAGATTGATGGCGGCAAGAGGTAAGCAGGATAAAGCCTTGGCGATCCTCGAACAAAATTTTTCTAGGTATAAAGACAGCCCTTCTTATCTTTTCACCTACGCGTTAATGAACCTTCAAGCCTCACGTTACGACCAAGCACTTCGCAGCGCTGGCCTACTTGCAGACAAGTTCCCAGAGGATCCTGAAGTTTATAATTTACAAGCGGGGATTCTTATACGGCAGGGGCAATTAGCAGAAGCCAAGTCGAAAATTGAAAAAGCATTGGCAATTAACCCCGCGTTATTTCCTGCAAAATTCAATTTGGCTGCTACTGAAAGCAGATTGGGGAACCTAGACGTATCATCACAACTCGTTGAAGAATTGCTTACTCTATCGCCAAAGCATAACGAAACACTGCTACTTAAAGCACACAATTTGACACGTCTTGGTAGTACACAAGAAGCCAAGCAAATTTACATTGATATACTTACGCTAAACCCGCAAAACATAGCCGCCAAGGAGCGGTTAGTCGCTATTTACCAACGTGAAGGTGATAGTAAAAGCGCTCTATATCATTTAGATAGACTTATCAAAGATGAATTCGACAATCCTGATTACCTTCTCAGTAAAGCCGGATTGTTAATTGCGTTAAAAGATTATGAGAACGCGAAAAAAACGCTAAATATTGTTGAGAACTTTATACAGCAAGACGCCACTAGGTTACTTCGTTTGAGTGACCAACTATTGCTAATAAATGAAGAAGATAGAGCGCTGGCAGCAATGGAAAAGGCACAATCAGCTGCACCAGATTCTTCAATTATAGTCCTTGCTCATGTACGACTTTTATTGAAATTAGATAAAGTTAATGATGCAAACGTGTTACTGGCGTCTATCGCAACTACACAGCAGGGCAATGCCAATTATTGGTTGCTGAAAGGCAGAGCTTTGACAGCTGAAGAACGTGATGAACAAGCCCTTGAGGCTTATCGACGAGCCCTTAGACTAGATAGAGATTTCGCACCGCCGCTAATCGCTATTTACAACTACGCCCTTAATGAGCGCTATGTAGATACATTCATTGAAGAGTCAGAGGCAATTATCAAGCAAAACCCAAAAAACCTTCTGGCCAAAAGCTTACTTGCTCAATATCTCTATTTCATACGTGATTTTGACGCAGCAACAGCCCTATATAATGAGCTAGTAAAAATACCCGAAACACCAAGTCCAGCACAGGCTTACAATAGGCTAGCTATTATGGCAATGGAAATGGGAACGGAGAGTGCTGAAAGCTATATCATCAAAGCCTATGAACTCGACCCCTCATCTTCGAAAATTCTTGATACGTTTGGCTGGTTAAAAGCACAACAAGGGCAATATGAAACAAGCCTTAAAATGCTACGCGACGCCTTTGCCCGAGATGCCAATGATCCTAACATTCGCTATCACCTTGGTTATACATTGGCTAAGTTAGGCAGAATTGAAGAAGCAAAAGAAGAATTAACCTTTGCGGTAAATGTGAAACGGCCTTTCTTTAAACGCACTGAAGCACAAAGCCTGCTCGATGGTCTTTAATTACGTTCGTTAACTTTTTTCACGTATAAGAAAGCCACACTCTCTATCAAGATGTGTGGCTTTGTTTTATCTACACGCTTATTACTGCGGCATAAGCTAATTAATCACTGATTTGAAATCACTAGCTTTTCGTTATCTACATCTATTCTGATAACAGAATCTGGTACCAAATCACCTGAAAGTAACTTTTGTGCGAGTGGATTTTCTATATGAACCTGAATCGCCCGTTTAAGTGGCCGCGCACCATATACAGGGTCGAAGCCAGCATCAGCGAGTTTATCCATAGCAGCCCCAGATAAATTAAGCTTGTACCCTTTTTCCACTAACCTAGCACGAAGTGCTGCTAGTTGAATTTTAGCAATAGATTTAATTTCGTCTTTGCCAAGTGGGTGGAATACCACAATGTCATCAACTCGGTTAATAAACTCAGGACGGAAATGCTGCCCTACCACCGACATCACTGACGCTTTCATTTCTTCGTACTGACTTTCTTCATGTTGCGTTTGAATAATGTCAGAACCTAAGTTGGATGTCATGATCACTACGGTGTTTTTGAAATCAACTGTGCGACCTTGCCCATCGGTTAAGCGACCGTCGTCTAATACCTGTAGCAAGATATTAAAAACATCAGGGTGTGCTTTTTCTACTTCGTCGAGCAAAATTACAGAATAAGGCTTTCTACGTACTGCTTCGGTTAAATAGCCACCTTCTTCATACCCAACATAGCCAGGGGGCGCCCCAACTAAACGAGCAACAGAGTGGCGCTCCATAAATTCCGACATATCAATGCGCACCATGGCGTCTTCGGTGTCGAACATGAAACCGGCTAGCGCTTTACATAATTCAGTTTTACCAACCCCTGTTGGGCCTAAAAACAGGAAGGAGCCAATAGGACGGTTAGGATCCGCAAGGCCAGCTCGAGAACGTCTGATTGCGTTAGATACTGCCTCAACCGCTTCCCCCTGCCCCACAACACGTTTGTGTAGTACATCTTCCATTTTAAGTAGTTTGTCACGCTCGCCTTCTAGCATTTTAGCAACAGGTATACCTGTCCAACGTGACAATACATCGGCAATTTCAACATCGGTGACTTTGTTTTTCACCAACTTAGTTTCTCGGGTTTCATTTTCAGATGCCCGCTCAAGTTTTGCTTCTAACTCGGGAATTCTGCCGTACTGAAGCTCAGACATACGATTTAAATCTGATGCCCTGCGCGCAATCTCTAAATCGAGTTTAGCTTGCTCTAGCGATGACTTAATGGTTTGCGTACCTTGCATGGCTTCTTTTTCATCAAGCCATACTTTTTCAAAGTCATTGTATTTAGTTTCAGCTTGCTCACGTTCAAGCTCAATCATTTCTAAACGTTTGTGACTGGCATCATCCGTTTCCTTGGCAAGTGCCTGCTCTTCCAGTTTCAGTTGAATAATACGGCGCTCTAATCTGTCCATATCTTCAGGTTTTGAATCTATTTGAATACGAATACTCGATGCTGCTTCATCAATCAAATCAATAGCTTTATCGGGGAGTTGTCTGTCGCTAATATAGCGATGAGACAAGCTGGCCGCCGCTACGATAGCTGGGTCGGTAATATCCACTGAATGGTGAAGTTCATACCGTTCTTTCAACCCCCTCAAAATAGCGATGGTGTCTTCTACGCTGGGTTCATCTACCAACACTTTCTGGAATCGGCGTTCAAGAGCGGCGTCTTTTTCGATATATTGGCGATACTCATCAAGGGTAGTTGCGCCCACACAGTGCAATTCACCGCGAGCTAACGCTGGTTTTAACATGTTACCCGCGTCCATAGCGCCATCGCCTTTACCTGCGCCTACCATGGTGTGTAGTTCGTCAACGAATAAAATAACCCGACCTTCTTCTTTAGCTAATTCGTTAAGCACGGCTTTAAGGCGCTCTTCGAATTCTCCGCGATATTTTGCGCCCGCCACCAATGCGCCCATATCAAGCGAAAGCACCCGCTTATTCTTAAGCCCTTCTGGTACTTCACCATTAATAATGCGCTGCGCTAACCCCTCAACAATCGCGGTTTTGCCCACACCAGGCTCGCCAATAAGAACTGGGTTGTTCTTTGTTCTGCGTTGCAAAACCTGCACTGCACGACGAATTTCATCATCGCGACCAATAACAGGGTCGAGCTTCCCTTGTTCTGCGCGCTCGGTTAAATCTGTAGTAAATTTCTCCAGCGCTTGGCGCACGTCTTCGGCATTCGGATCATTTACAGTTTGCCCGCCTCGCATAGAGTCGATAGCGTTTTCTACGTTATCTTTAGTAATGTTAAGCTGCTTTAAAATTTCGCCTAATCGACCGTTATCTTGAAAGGCTGCCAGCACGAAAATTTCAGAGGTAATGTACTCATCTTTACGCTGCTGAGCTATTTTGTCGCACAGGTTAAGCAGAATGCCACTTTGTTTACTTAGCTGTACATCACCGCCAATGCCATCAACGCTAGCGATACGGTCAACCGCTTCACTCAATGCCGAGCGCAGTGCATTCACATTTACATTTGCTTGGTCGAGTACGGGGCGTACCGAGCCGCCTTGCTGGTTCAGCAAAGCCGTCATTAAATGTACAGGTTCAATGTATTGATGGTCGCGCCCAAGCGCTAAAGATTGAGCATCCGAAATGGCAAGTTGGAACTTATTGGTGAATCTGTCTAATCGCATGGCTAAACCCTAATAATGTCAAAATACCTTATGCATTAGTTATGGGATCTTATTGAATGAGATTCAAGAGAAACGTTTAAAGTTTCGTAAACCTTTGATTTAGCGCAAACCTATTACACTTACCATTCGGCCAGTAGCTAGCTTGCCTTGATGCGTTGCTCTGCGGTGGGAATAAAACTGTTTTTCATTGCAATAGGTACATAGCTGACTATTGATGACGGTACCAACATTTAGCGATGCTAGCTGCTGGGCAGCAATGGCGGGTAAATCCAATTGAAACTTAGTGGGTATATCACCTTGGCATATTGCTGATGGGTAATCCGCGAAGCGTTGTGCTAACGCAGCATCTACTTCATAACACTGCTGACAAATGGCTGGCCCAATCCAAGCCATTAAATCTGAAGCTTGGCGCGAAAAATGGCTCACTGTGCGGCCAATAATTGCAGACTCAAGCCCTTTCCATCCAGCATGCACGGCAGCCACTTCTTTACCTGTAATGTCACAGATAAGAATAGGTACGCAGTCAGCCGTCATTACTGCACAAAAATGCGTACTACTTGTGGTAAAAGCTGCATCGCCTTCTGTCTCGGAAGAAGGCAACGTAACAACATGATTGCCGTGAACTTGATTTAACCACGTAATAGCATTGGCATAGGGTAAACCAGCGCGATTTAATGCCACGGCTTCCTTGTCATCACCCACGTGGTCTCCGACATTACATTGGGCAAACTCCCCACGACTGGCACCTTCGCCATCATGGTCACAGCCACTGCCATCACGCGTGGTAGTGTAAGCAACCACGTTTTCAGGGCTATGCCATTGAGGTGTTATCATGTTGAGCTCCGTCGCTCTGCAGCCATTTTATTGGGTCAGACAAACCAGTTGCACTGATTAAATCATATCCTCAGGGTTTTCTTTAGAGTCTAAGCGTACTGCAGCCAATAAATCTTGCATATCTTTTGGCAGTGGCGCTTGCCATGTCATCCACTCTTCCGATTCTGGATGATACAAAGAAAGCTGAGCTGCGTGTAAAGCCTGACGCTGGAAACCCCGTAACGTGTTAACAAAATCATCAGATGCACCTTTCGGTAAGCGTGGTCTACCACTGTAGGTAGGATCGCCTAGTAACGGATGCTTAATGTGGGCCATATGCACACGAATTTGGTGGGTTCTGCCTGTTTCCAGCTTTAAGCGCAAATGCGTATAAGCACGAAACTTCTCGATAACACGAAAGTGAGTTACTGCAGGTTTACCATTTTCACGCACGGCCATGTGTGTACGCTTAGTTGCATGGCGCCCAATAGGCGCATCCACCACACCACCAGCTACCATAGTGCCCATCGCAACGGCTTCATACTCTCGGCTCATCACTCGTGTTTGCAGCTGATCTACCAGGTGGGTTTGTGCTGGTAAGGTTTTCGCTACTACCATCAGGCCTGTTGTGTCTTTATCTAAACGATGCACTATACCGGCACGAGGCACTTTATCGATGTCAGGAACATGATTAAGCAATGCGTTAAGCACAGTGCCACTTGGATTGCCCGCACCAGGATGAACCACTAAGTCAGCAGGTTTGTTAATGACTAAAATATGTTCATCTTCATAAACAATATCCAATGCAATATCTTGCGCTTGGCTAGTGACCTGCACTTCTATTTCAGCGCTAACAGTCACCACCTCATCCATTTGCATTTTATGGCGTGGTACTGTGATAACCTGTCCATCAACGGACACATTTCCGCCTTGGATCCAAGTTTTTAGCTTAGAACGTGAATATTCAGGGAACAAATCAGCTAAAACCTGATCTAACCGAAGACCAAAGTGCTCAGCCCCTGTGGTTGCTTCTAATTGTAATGTGTTGTCCGACTCTGTCATAACACCGATTATTAAGTGTAAAAAGGGTATTATAACAAGCTTTCAATCGGTACACTGCGTTGTTTGCGAATTTGTATGGTTTTTATCATCGCGAGTACGTTAGAATACGAGAACATGAGCTTAGACAGCGAAGTAATCAATACTGTTTAGCAGGAAAAAAGAACTATTATGAAATCAATTCGATTACTGGCACCTGTGTTATTAGGTGCAATGGTATCTGTCGCAGGCTGTAGTAGCTCCTCCGACGAAGAAGAAAAAGCCGTTATGGCTAATATGGGTGCGCAACAGCTATATAACAGAGCCAAAGAAAGCATGGAAGTGGGTAACTTCAGTGCTGCGGCCCAGACATTAGGCGCATTAGACTCTCGTTACCCATTTGGCCCGCTTTCGCACCAAGTGCAATTAGACCTTATCTATAGTTACTACAAATCAGGTAAGAGTGATGAGACGTTAGCCACTATCGATAGGTTTATTCGTCTTAATCCAAACCACTCAGATGTTGATTATGCCTACTATATGCGTGGCCTTACCAACATGGAGTCTGACAGTAACCTGTTTCAAGATTTAATGAACATTGATAGGACTGACCGAGATCCTTCGAAATCTCGTCAGGCTTTTGAAGATTTCAGACGCTTAATGCAGCAATACCCTGACAGCAAATATGCTGCAGACGCACGCAAGCGCATGCTTCATATTAAAGACAGGCTTGCACGATACGAAATTGCTATTGCCCGCTTCTACATGCGCAGACACGCTTATGTTGCAGCAGCTAACCGTGGCAGATATGTTATCGAGCACTTCCCTGAAAGTACACAAATTCAGCAAGCGCTTGAAATTATGGTATCTAGTTACGAGCAATTAGGATTAGATGATTTGCGTGGTAATGCCATGAAGACATTGAAGTTGAACTTCCCTGAAAGTGACTTTATTAGTTAATCATTCTAATAGCAGTAATAAAAAGCGCAGTTTAAAACAAACTGCGCTTTTTTTTGAATCTGCTTTTTAACTTTAACTGAGAAAATTTACAAAAATACTATTACGAAGGCTAGCGAAAGAAAAGATGACTAAATGGATTGAGAAGGCGCGCTATACCAGACGTAAAATGTAAGGGCTGGTCAACAATAGTAAATACTAAGCAACCTTGGGCATTATCAGAACGCGGGGTATGCGTATTTTGGCCATCCATGAAAATAAAATCGCCAGAATCGTAGTTGTTAATTCCATCACTGAATTCACCGTTTATCACCAAAGTGTATTCAGTGCCTCGGTGAGTATGTTCGGGCACACTACCACCTTTAGCCATATATATGAAATTGGCTACTCCTTGGCTACCTAAATCCACAGGTGCCTGCCATAACTTCCCTACTAAACTAGACCAGCCCCCTGTCTTCTCTATATACCGCTGAAGTGTTCGCGGGAGGACAAAGTTCCTGCCATCAAGCTCAATAGAATGGATAGCAGCCTTACTGACTTCTGTCTTACTGCTTGGCTTTCGGGAGGTTTCTTTCTGATTCAAGCCGGTATCAGCTTCAACAGAAGACGGCGCTTGAGTAATTTGCGCAATCATTGCGCTGTAATCGACTTTAAGGTCAACTTGCTTAAAACCATTATCTTGCAGTAACGAACCAGCTAGGCGCTCGGTTTCTTGTTCCACAAATCGCTGACACGTGCTGCACATATCACAATGTGCAGAGACCATCAGCGACACCGCCGGCGATAAATTTCCGTCAACGAATGAAACAAGTTGTTGAGCACTCGGGTGGAACCTAATCATTACTTTGCAACATACCTTTTAATCTTTGAAGTGCTAAGCGAGTTCTTGACTTAACAGTACCCAGTGGGATATCTAATTCATCGGCGACTTCTTGCTGAGATTTACCATCAATGTAAATAGCTTCAATAACTGCCTTTTGTTTAACCGGAAGCGATTCAAACAAATAACCGATTTGTTCTAACGTTACTTGTTCGTCAAGAGGTGCTTCGTTTAGGTCGGCAGTTTGTTCACACAATACTGGCCAAAGATCATCAGAGCATACATCTTCTTTTCGGTTTTGAAGCTTACGCAGCATATCAAAACGAATATTTCGAGCAATGGTGAAAATCCAGGTAGATGGCGAACCTTTCTCTGCGTTAAATAAATGCGCTTTTTGCCACACATTCGACATAGTGTCTTGTACTAGTTCCATGGCAAGGGCTTCGTTACCCATCTGCTTTAAAGCGTATGAACGAAGTCTTGGAGCAAAGTAATTAAAAACTCGCGCAAAAGATTTTTTACAACGCTTTTGGGCAACTTCAACTAGGTAATCTGACATCTCAACCGCGCATTCTTTCGGTTTAATCGTACTCTTACTTTGTTCTAAAGGAATTCCAACTAACATAAGGTTTCGTCCGTTTATCCGATTCGATTAATATATTTTACAAACAAACGATGAAAGAAGTTCGAAAAAATCGCCAATTCCACATTACAATTGTTTAATGGAATTTAACACTTTATCTATTAATTCGGTTTATCGAATTAATGCACACAGATAGTTAAGTAAGTTCTTGCCACCACCCTGTCTAAGAAATTGCTGCTTTTGTCCACCATCAACAGGTAGCAATTCAAGCCACCGTCTTAACACCCACATAGGGTCGTCAAACCGGGTTTCCTCATAAAGTGATGCTATCTCCGTATACTTCGCAAAAATTTCTTTCAAACGCTCATTTATAGGCGCTAATTGCTGAGGTGATATTTCGCAGTTCCAAGGCGATACAGAATGACAATGACCTGTACGTAACCCATCTGATTCAACTGCTACATCAGTTACCTCAACTAACTCTAATCCAGCAACCTTTATGCCAAGCAAGCCGTCATCGAGCAAATCGAAGTCGACAACCTTGGCGTAGGTACCAATCGGATAAATATGTTCATTACGGGATTTATCACCAGATGCGTTTAGCATACACATCACAAACCCTTTATTTTCAGCACATGCCTGCTTAACCATGCGCGTGTACCTTGGCTCGAAAATGCGTAACGCCATGCGTCCCTCTGGAAGCAAATGGGCAGATAACGGAAATAGTGGAATGGGTGTCTTACTCATAAACTCTTAACTCTTTTGGTCATAAGCAATTACGCCACTGTGAACAAATTGGATCGCTAGGGAAAAAATTTCACACTTTAGTCTAAAGGTAATGATCCGACGCGCTACATTATTTGTAGAATGAATATATTAAGAAAACATTAACCAACCCGGTTACGCTTCGAATAGTAGAACGATAATCAAAATAGCGTGTATAGTATTTGCAAACAAGCTCCCACGCAGTATTAGCAATAGTAACAACACGTTACATGGCCGTTTTATGTTTATCCAAGCAAATTAACAAAGTGAAGAAGTGATGACTGTATTAGATAGATTCTCAACGATGTACGCCGATATATGCCAAATCACCCTAGATGACTTAGCAGATATTTATGCTTCCAACGTGGCATTTGTTGACCCTATCACTACCCACCATGGCCTTAATAGCGTACAAAAGTATTTTGCAAATTTACTTGGGCAAGCCGAACGCTGTCAGTTTGACATATCAATGATAGCGCCAGTGAATAGCAACAGCATCACCCATATCGTTAACTGGACAATGAACCTCAAACTTAAGCAAAGCGACAAGTTAATTGTCGTAGACGGGAATACCCAGTTGACGGTAAAGGATGACAAGATTGTCTATCACAAAGATTACTACGATTTAGGCGAAATGGTATATGAACACATTCCTCTGTTAGGCTTCTTTGTGAAGAAAATTAAAAAGAGGTTAGCGAAGTGAAGACATTACTCATTACAGGCGCCACCTCAGGAATTGGCAAAGCATTAGCACTTCATGCGGCAGAAAAAGGCTATCAGGTTATTGCATGTGGTAGAAATCAAGAAGTGTTAGATGAACTGGCGTCGAAGCCAAACATTAAGCCGCTTCAATTTGATGTAACTTCTCTAAAAGAGGCTAAACAAGCGCTGCACAACGTAAAGTGCGACATTGCTATTTTAAATGCAGGCACCTGTGAATATGTAGATATTGATGAATTCGAGTCGGATATGTTTAGGCGGGTTTTCGAACCGAACTTTTTTGGCGTAGTTCACTGTGTAGAGGCGCTCATTCCTTCATTAAAGAAAGGGAATAAGCTAGTCATCGTAGATAGTATGGCCCGCCTACTTCCCTTTACCCGTTCTCAGGCATACGGGGCAAGTAAAGCAGCTCTTCACTATTTTACAAAAAGCTTAGAGGTTGACTTACACGACCTCGGTATAAATGTTCAAGCGGTATCACCAGGGTTTGTTGAAACACCCCTTACTGACAAAAATGACTTTGATATGCCAATGAAAATTACGGCAAATGAAGCGGCGGTTTCTATGCTTAAAGGTGTTGAGACGGGTAAGCAAACCGTTTTCTTCCCTCGCATATTTGGCTTTATACTTCGATTTATGCATATCTTACCGGTTGGATTACAAAAGAAATTATCGCTATCGATGCGAGAGAAGCAGTAGAGCACAATAACAATGACAAAAAATGTAGCGATTGTTGGGACCGGCATTTCAGGCCTAACGTGTGGGTATTTGTTAAATAAAACAGCTAATATCACTGTTTATGAGTCCAATGATTACATTGGCGGGCACACCGCCACGAAAAAAATCAACGATGAGGGTATTGAACGAAATATCGATACCGGTTTCATTGTATTTAATGATTGGACCTACCCTAGATTTATAAAGCTGATGAAGCAGCTTGATGTCGCATACCAGCCTACCGAGATGAGCTTTTCTGTTACCAGTGAGAAAGCTAACATCGAGTACAATGGCAATACGATAAACAGCCTATTTGCACAGCGTCGGAATATACTACGCCCGAGGTTCTGGCGTATTGTGCGTGACATTCTGAAATTTAATAAAGCCTGCAAAGCCTTTGTCGCCGAGAAGCGAGACACTGCTTCTATGACGCTTCAAGATGTCATTAACGAGCTAAAATTAAGCGATGACTTTGCGCGCTATTATATCTTGCCCATGTGCGCCGCTATTTGGTCTGCAAGTCTTGCCCAAACTAGGCAGTTCCCACTGACTTTCTTTCTCCAGTTTTTTAACAACCACGGTTTATTGAATATAACTGACAGGCCACAGTGGTATACCATTAAAGGTGGCTCTAGCACTTATATTCCCCCGTTAACTGCCAGTTTTGAAGACAAGATAAAGCTATCATGTGGCGTTACTAATGTGAAAAAAGTAGGCCAAAAATGGCAGGTAACTGACACATCTGGCACTCAAGCTTTATTCGATGACGTTATTTTCGCCTGTCATAGCGATCAAGCACTAGCCATGCTAGATACTCCCAGCGAAGTTCAGCAAGCGGTGTTGGGCGCTATTCGCTTCGCTGAAAATGACGTCGTTATGCACAAAGATACAAACCAACTTCCTAAGCGAAAGCTTGCATGGGCAAGTTGGAATTACCGCTTAAAAGACGATGCTGGCGAGGAAGAAAGACCGGCTTCGGTGACTTACGATATGAATATTCTTCAGCGATTAGACGCAGCTAATACCTACTGCGTCACCCTTAATAACACGGATAAAATTGATACAAGCGCGGTATTGGGTAGTTACCAATATTCGCATCCTCAATTTAGTGACGTTATGGTGAATGCACAACAGCGCCGAAGCCAGATATGTGGTGTGGATAATCTGCATTTTTGTGGCGCCTACTGGTATAACGGTTTTCATGAAGATGGTGTGCATAGCGCATTAGATGTATGTGAGCGATTTGGAGCTCACCTATGATGGATAGCGCTATTTATGAAGGAAAGGTGTATCACGAGCGCTTTTCACCTACCCAACATAAGTTCGACTATCATATTTATTTGTTCTGGATAAAGTTAAGTGAAGTCGATGCATTGCCAGCAGCCTTGAAACACTTCTCTGTTAATTCTAAAGCAAGAGTACGCTTTAAACGAGAAGACTATTTAGGTGATAGCAACAGGCCATTAGACCAAAGCGTACTAGAAAAAATGAACAGTTTAAGTGAGGATACCTTAAGCGGCGATGTGTACATGCTTGGGCAACTTCGAATGTGGGGAATGTATTTCAGCCCTGTTAATTTTTATTATTTAAAGGGTAAAGACAATGCCTTTACCCATGTATTAGCAGAAGTCAGCAATACCCCTTGGAATGAGCGGCATTATTATCTGGTCGATTTAGCCGTGCAAGCAGACACACCAAAAGCATTTCATGTATCACCGTTTAATCCCATGGACATGACTTACAAATGGCGAATAACGCAACCTAGCCAACGCCTATCATTAACGATGGACTGTGTTCGAGGCGAAAAAGAGTTCAATGCTGGAATTAATTTAACACGGCTTTCATTAGATAATGCGAATCTAAGTCGGGTTATGAAACGTATACCTAGTATGACCATTAGAACAATAATTGGCATATATTGGCAGGCGTTAAAGTTACTTATAAAGCGTACACCACTTTATAACCACCCTAAGAAAAGTCAGGAATAATAACAACATGTCTTCCGGTGAATCTGTATTTAGTACCCCGTCAGAAGCGTCTCTTTTAGACAAGGTATGTAGGCGCGCATTTTTAAAGTGTTTAGAGAAACTTCCACATGGTTCACTTACCATTATGGAAAATGGCAGCACGATCTCTTCACTGGGTAACCCCAATGACGATTTGCACGCTACGATTAATTTCAAAGACGTGAAAGCGTATCGCCAATTATTATTGGGCGGCAGTGTAGGTGCAGGTGAAGCCTACATGGATGGTCTGTGGGAAAGCGATAATGTGACGGCAGTGGTGCAAATATTTGCGCGCAATTTATCTACCCTTGACGCATGGGAAAACAAGTTCAAATGGATTTCCATGCCTATTTTAAAAATTCAGCACTTTGCCCGCCGCAATACACAAGACCAAGCCAAGAAAAATATTGAAGCCCATTACGATTTAGGTAATAAACTCTATACTCGCTTTTTAGATAATACGATGATGTATTCATCGGCGATTTATCCTGATGTGAATGCCAGTTTAGAAGAGGCGCAAAATCACAAACTTAAAACAATTTGTGACAAGCTTCAGTTAACCCAAAGTGACCACCTTTTAGAAATTGGCACTGGCTGGGGCGGTTTGGCGGTATATGCTGCCAAGCATTATGGTTGTAACGTGACCACCACAACTATCTCTGAAGAACAATATGCGTGGGCAGAGCAATGGATTGACCGCGAACTGGTATCTGACAAAGTCACCTTGCTGAAAAAAGACTATCGCCTATTAGAAGGTAAATACGACAAGCTGGTTTCAATAGAAATGATTGAAGCCGTTGGGAAAGATTACTTAGGTAACTTTTTTGAAAAGTGTTCATCGTTATTGAAAGACGATGGGCTGATGTTGCTTCAATCCATTACTATTGACGATAGACGTTACGAGAGTTACGCCAATAGTGTGGACTTCATTCAAAAATACATATTCCCCGGTGGATTCTTACCCTCGCAATATCAATTAAACTCTCATTTAAAGCGCTATAGCGACATGATGATTAGAGATCTGCATGATATCGGGTTAGATTACGCCCAAACCCTAAATCATTGGTACGAGGCCTTTATTAGCGCCAAAGAAGCGTTACTAAACGACGGTTACGATGAACGTTTCATGCGAATGTGGATTTACTATTTAAAATACTGTGAAGGCGGTTTTTTAGAAAGAACCATTAGCACTGTGCAATTGGTAATATCTAAGCCGCATCACAGGGAGGCATTGCAACGCTAGTTGCATACGAAAGACAACTTCAAACCAAAAGGGCGAATCATCTGATTCGCCCTTTTTGATTTTGTGTTCGGTTTAGTAACCTATTCATCAACCACGGATATAGGTTGGGAGGTCATGGGTTTACCTTGATTAATATTAATCTCTACCCGTCTGTTTCTTGCTCTATCGGCAGGCGTTGTCGCCTCTTCCACCATGGGGTCGGTATCAGCCTTGCCGACTACAGACATTCTGCTTTCATCGAACCCCGGCGCTGTTCGCATGGCCTCGGCTACGGCTACGGCACGCTGAGACGATAAATCCCAATTAGAACGATAGAGTTCATTAGCAATGTGTTGTCCGTCACTGTGCCCTGAGATTTCTATTTCCCCTGGAACATCTGCTAACAACACCCCAATTTTGCGTAAGATAGGCTGGAATTGAGGTTGTAAAAATGCAGAACCTGCAGAAAACGAACCGTTCTCTCTAATGCGAATAGTCAGCTGCTGACCCAAAGACTCTAACTCTACTGCGCCATCGAGAATTTGCTTTTGTAGCTGCTGCGCCACTTTTTTCATTAACTCAGCAGTTTGAGTTTGATCTGAACTTTGCGACTCCGAGGACGACTGATCAGTGGCCGTTTGCTGTGACTGCCCCCCGCGTTGCTCACCCCGTTGCTTCTGCCTACCGCCTGATGAGTCTTCATCACCCGCTTGAAACTCCAGCATCTGCTGGGTCATTTCAATTGTTTGTTGCTGAATAGTGTCGATGGGCGACGGATCTGGACGACCAGGCCTAAACTCCATAGCAATAACACTGGTGCCTTTAGGAATGTCCTTAACTTCAATTTTGTTTTGTACACCGAAGGCAAACTTCATAGAGCCCGCGATTTGCTTAAACTTCAGTACATCCATTTCTGAAAACGAAAGTAAGAGCACAAAGAAGCACATCAGTAGCGACATAAGATCCGCGAAGGTCCCCATCCATGCAGGAAGCCCCTCGGGAGGACATTTTGGGCACTCTTCTTCAGCCATTATTCATCCTCAGCGCCCGTACCGCGTTTACTTGCCGCCAAATAGTTTTTCAGTATACCTTCAATTACGCGCGGGTTTTGCCCATCGGCAATCCCGACAATGCCATCGAGCACTAGCATTTGGTTAAGCTTTTCTTCTTGTGCGCGGTTACCGAGCTTTACCGCCATGGGTAGGCAAATAATGTTGGCAAGAAATGCACCATACAAGGTGGTTAATAGTGCTACCGCCATCGCCGGCCCAATCGATTTAGGATCATCCATGTTAGAAAGCATGGCCACCAGGCCAATCAGAGTTCCAATCATTCCCATCGCTGGTGCGATATCACCCATGCCTTTAAATATGGTGGCACCAAACTCGTGTCGCTCGGTGGTCATAGAGATATCTTTCGCTAAGGTTTCTCTGACCACTTCTATGTCGTGACCATCAACCAGCATGTCTACGCCTTTTTGCATAAACGGGTTTTCTATTTCAGCTTCTTCCAATGCAAGGAAACCGCCTTTACGCGCTGCATCTGCCATCTCAACAATTTTTTCGATAAGATCTTCAGGCGTATCAATTTTGAACATGAATGCTTTGCCTGCAATTTTACCTGCACCAAAGAACTGCCCTAAAGTGTATTGGGATAAAATAACGAAAAGGGTGCCACCAAATACGATCAAGATAGACGGTACGTTGATGAACATGGCAATACTGCCACCCATAACCATGGCCATTACTACAAAGCCGATGGCGCCCAACATACCTATGACGGTTGCTAAATCCACTCACTCTTCCTCATTTTTTGCAGACGCTGCATAACTATTACTCGTATTCTATCGGCATTGTATAGAATTTCTATAACAAGATTATCGCAAATTGCCTTAATTATTGTAGACATAATGACGTTAGTCGAACTTTAGGCAGCAGTTTTGATGGCAGCGCCTAGATCACAATGCTTTATCATAGATAGTAGCAATAGGGCATATGTTGACAAACCATTTGACCCATTGGCTACCCTCAGTTAATGTGCGCGTAATCCCAAGAAACGCCTAAAATTGAGTGCTATTGTGACGAAAAAGACAGATTCTCCCTCGTTTGAGGAAACCCTTACCGAATTAGATGCCATAGTCAATGAGATGGAAAACGGTGAGTTGCCATTAAACGTTGCACTTGAAAAATTCGAGCGAGGCATTGCCCTTTCTCGCGAAGGCCAGAAATCGTTAGAGCAAGCAGAACAAAAAGTTAAAATTTTGCTTAATGAGCAAGGTGAAAGCGCATTACACCCTCTTCCTGAAGACGAGCAACCTTAAGCCTCGTGTCGCAACAAACAGGTACAATATGAATTTCACTGCATTGCATCAGCAAGTTAAGCAGCAGACCGATACGTCGTTAAATACGCTTATTGATGACCTTCCCGACGACGCACCGCGGCTTAAAGAAGCAATGCGTCATGCGTTGTTGGTGGGCGGTAAACGCATGCGACCTTTACTGGTTCAAGTTATCGGCAACACCCTGGATGTGCCTAAAGGCGATCAAATGGCTATCAGTATGGCAATTGAGTGTGTGCATGCTTACTCGCTTGTACACGATGACTTGCCAGCCATGGACGACGACGATCTGCGTCGCGGCCAACCAACTTGTCATATTGCATTCGATGAAGCCACCGCAATATTAGCCGGTGATGCTTTGCAAGCCCTCGCTTTTAGTACATTGGCAGACGCGCCGCTGAGTGAATTCGCAACCAATAAACGTGGCGAGTTACTTTCTGTATTAGCGCGCGCCGCAGGCTATCGCGGCATGTGTGGCGGGCAAGCTATCGATTTAGCCAGCACGGGCGAAGAAATAAGCCTTGAGCAGCTCAAGCGTCTACACAATTTGAAAACCGGCGCGCTACTTCGTGCATGTATTGAAATGGTATCTATTGTTTCTCAAGACCTTGATAGTGGCAGTAAAGCAGACTTATTAGCCTACGCTGACGATATTGGCCTTGCATTTCAAGTCCAAGATGACATTCTGGACGTAGAAGGTAATAGTGAGCAATTAGGAAAGCCAGCAGGCTCTGACATTGCTTTGGGTAAAAATACCTTTCCTGCCAAGCTTGGCATCGAAGGCGCAAAACGAGAACTTGATAAGCTGCATCAGAATGCCCTTCAAGCCTTGGCTCGTTTACCCTACAATACAGACAGTTTAATTGCGTTTAGCGAACTATTGGTAAAACGAGACCATTAGTTCTGCAACCATGTTGAAAAAGATAATAAATAATGAGTTTAGACCTCCAACATTACCCCACGCTTGCTATTGCGCAAACGCCGGATAAGTTAAGACAGTTACCGCAAGATAAATTGCGTGAGTTGTCAGATGAATTACGAGAATATTTACTAAATAGTGTAAGCCAAACCAGTGGGCACTTTGCATCGGGCTTAGGCACGGTAGAGCTTACCGTTGCTTTGCATTATATTTATAATACCCCTGTAGACAGATTAATCTGGGACGTGGGCCATCAGGCCTACCCCCATAAAATTCTGACTGGCCGAGCCACTCAAATGTCGACTATTCGACAAAAAGACGGGTTACATCCCTTCCCTTGGCCTCCTGAAAGCGACTACGACACTTTTGCGGTGGGTCACTCTTCGACTTCAATTAGTGCTGCGCTCGGGATGGCTGTTGCCGCCGAGCAAGAGGGCAAAAATCGTAAAGTGGTTGCCGTTATTGGCGATGGCGCGATTACCGCAGGCATGGCATTTGAAGCGATGAATCACGCAGGCGATATCAATAAAGATATGGTTGTGGTGTTAAACGACAACGAAATGTCTATCTCTGAAAACGTAGGAGCCCTTAATAGCCACCTTGCACGCTTACTTACAGGTAATGTATTTAACTCTATTCGTGACGGTTCTAAGAAGTTATTAAGCAACGTACCTCCCATTAAAGAGTTTGCTAGTCGCGCAGAAGAACACCTTAAAGGCATGGTAGTGCCCGGCACTATCTTTGAAGAGCTTGGCTTTAATTACATTGGCCCTATTGATGGCCATGATGTCGATGCCGTTGTAGATACTTTGCGTAATATGCGCAAATTCAAAGGCCCACAACTGCTTCACGTGGTCACTAAGAAAGGTAAAGGCTACGCCCTTGCTGAAAAAGACCCGATTAAATTCCACGCAGTGCCTAAATTCAACCCTGCCGATAACGCGTTACCAAAAGCGAAACCTTCAGCGCCTACTTTTTCTGCTATTTTTGGCAATTGGTTGTGCGATATGGCAGCGCAAGACCCCAAATTGATGGCGATTACACCCGCCATGCGTGAAGGCTCTGGTATGGTCGCGTTTTCGCAGCAATACCCCAGACAATACTTTGATGTAGCCATTGCAGAACAACATGCGGTTACCTTCGCTGCGGGTTTAGCTCGCGATGGTTGTAACCCGGTGGTTGCCATCTACTCAACCTTTTTACAGCGTGCGTACGATCAGCTTATTCACGATGTCGCACTGCAAGACTTGCCTGTTTTATTTGCCGTGGACCGTGCTGGAATTGTAGGTGCTGATGGCCCTACTCACCAAGGTGCGTTTGATATTGCCTTTTTACGCTGCATACCGAATATGATTGTCATGGCTCCGTCTGATGAAAATGAATGTAGACAAATGCTATACACGGGTCACAAAGCGCAAAAACCTGCTGCGGTACGCTACCCTCGTGGTTCTGGAATGGGTATCACCCCTGACACCGCAATGACCGAGTTACCAATTGGTAAATCGAAGGTTAGCCGTGCCATTAGCGGTAAACCATCGAAAAAAGCAGCAATATTGAATTTTGGCACACTCTTACCTAATGCATTAGCCGCTGCCGAAGCGGTGGATGCTACGGTTATTGATATGCGGTTTGTAAAGCCCCTGGACGGCCAGGCTATTGAAAAAGCGGCTAGTGAACACGATATGCTTATTACCTTAGAAGATGGGTGCATAGCTGGTGGTGCGGGCTCTGGTGTACTTGAGTACTTGCAACAACAAGGTATTATGAAACCGGTTCGTACATTAGGGCTTCCTGATAGCTTTATTTTACAAGGTACGCAGCAAGAAATGTACAAAGAACATGGACTGGATGCCGAAGGTATTAGCGCTACTCTTAAAAGCTTACAAAGCTAGCTAATTGCTTTCTTTCTAACTAGCCTTTATATATAAAAAGCCCGCATTAGCGGGCTTTTTAGTATTTATGATTCTTTGACGTATGAACAAGCTAGCTTACATCAGCCCGATACTAAAACAAGGTGGTAAATGCCGGCCATACTAGCATCATGATATGTAAGCAAGCACACGCCATTGCGCCTGCCACTATATCATCAAGCATAATGCCTGTACCGCCGTGTAAGCGCTTATCGATAGGCCCTATTGGCCAAGGCTTTAAAATATCGAATATACGAAACAGAACAAACCCTGCTAACAGAGACGGCGCCGTGATGGGTACAAATAAAAAGGTAATAAACATACCCGCCACTTCATCCCACACAATAGAACCATGATCGTGCACCTGCATATCATCAGCAGTTTTTCCGCACAGATAAATACCAATAATTGAGGCAAAAACGGTGAAAGCGATAAACGCTATCACTGGCATATTCGCAGACAACATTAACAGTGGAAGCGCAGCTGCCGAACCAAATGTGCCGGGCATAAACGGAACAAGTCCGCTACCAAACCCAAGCGCTAAAAAGTGCACTGGATTCTTCATGCTAATTCTAGCGCGATATTCTTTTTGCATATAATGCTCTGTTAGCTTCTAGAAACTATGCTCGTAACCATTTTCATTGGTTGGTGTGAACGGCTGATTATCTTTTAACAAAAAAAGCTGACCGACTTGACCAGTCAACTGACCAATACAAGTGGCTTTCACGCTACTACTGCCCATTGAGGTTTCAAAGTTGCCTCGCTGTTCTTCGCCTACGGTAAAGATAAGTTCATAGTCGTCGCCTGCTGACAGTGCATATTCGATAGCTTGGGCATTATCAACTGCACTGGTTAACGCTCTCGATAAAGGGAGCTTATCAACGTGCACATTTGCACCACAGCCTGATGCTTTCAGTATATGGCCTAAATCAGAAATTAAGCCATCAGACACATCAATACATGATGAAGCAATACGACGAAGAGCCGTTCCCATTGCTACCCGAGGCGTAGGGTAATAATGGCGATTAATAAGCACATCTCGCGCTTCCCCGGCCACAGTGAGCTTATTCTGCAGAATATCTAAGCCAGCACCAGCATCACCTAACGTCCCTGTAACGTAGACCCAGTCGCCGGGTTTTGCATTACTGCGGGTTAGTTCGGAGCCGGGTGGAATAAACCCCTGCGCCGTAATGGTCATGGCCATTGGGCCTTTAACGGTATCGCCACCAATCAACTGCACAGAATAGTACTGCGTAAGCTCATACAAACCATCTACGAACTCGCTGAGCCACTCATCTTTCACGCTTGGCAATGACAACGATAAGCTGATCCACGCGGGTTCAGCGCCCATGGCGGCTAAATCGCTTAAATTGACGGCTACGGTTTTATACGCCACTGATTTTGCTGGCGCATCTTCTAGGAAGTGCACGCCGGCTACCAAGGTATCGGTAGTAACGGCAAGTTGTTGGTTACTAGGAACGTTAGTTACGGCGCAATCATCACCAATACCAATAACAACGTCTTTACGAGTGTGGCCACCATCAGAGAAGTAGCGGCCGATAAGATCAAATTCTTTCACGATAGTCTATTAAACCCTTGTGACATCCAATGCCACTGTACAAGGTTAATCGCGTTCGTCTTTACGCAACGAGCGAACCGCTTTATCAAGCGCACCATTGATGAATTTATGACTTTCTTCGGCCCCGAAAGACTTCGCAAGTTCAATCGCTTCATTAATAATTACGCGATAAGGCACATCTTTACGCTCTGTAAGTTCCAGTGTCGCAATGCGTAAAATAGCCTTTTCGATTGCATCTAGTTCTTCAGGCAAACGGCCCAAATACGGCTTGATAGTCGTATCTAAGTGGCTAGCGCTGTGCGCCACACCGCGAAGCAGTGCCTGAAAATAAGCCATATCAACTTTCTTCATATCGTTACTGGTCGCAAGTGCCAGTTCAATTTGCTGAATATCGTTATGACTCATTTGCCATGAATAGATGCCTTGAAGGGCAAGTTCACGGGCTTTACGACGAGCTGAAACTTTCACTTAATTTTTTACCTTAAAGCTTTTCAACAGCATCGATAACGTTAACCATTTCAAGCGCACCAAGGGCTGCTTCCGCGCCTTTGTTGCCTGCTTTGGTTCCGGAACGTTCGATAGCCTGTTCAATAGAATCTGTAGTGATAACGCCAAAAGATACCGGCACACCGTATTCTAGCGATACTTGCGCTAGGCCTTTGTTACATTCGCCTGCAACAAAGTCAAAATGAGGTGTGCCGCCACGAATTACCGCACCAAGTGCAATAATGGCGTCAAAAGATTTTTTCTCAGCAAGTTTCTTAGCAACAATAGGCAACTCATAAGCACCTGGAACACGAACCACTGTGATATCGTCTTCGTTCACTTCGCCGTGACGGTCTAGAGTATCTAATGCGCCTTCCAATAAGCTCTCAACAACAAAGCTATTAAAGCGTGCAACAACAATAGCAATCTTCTTACCGGTCGCTCTGATATTACCTTCAACTACTTGCATGATTTCATTCCTCGAGAAAAACGGCGCGAAGTATACCACAACTACGCCCAAACTAAATCGATTGTTTCTTTTACTCTGCTACTTAGTTCATTAGTCGCAGCCAAGTAATAAGGAGGGGGAGTGCCTGCCGTAAACCCTCCACCGCATGGATGCGGTGGCGGAGCGTACATGGATGTATTCACCGCGTGTTTGCGGCAGGCACTCCCCCTCCTTTATAAACTGCTCAGTCGTGAACGTACTCAACTACTTCTAGGCCATAGCCTGATAAGGCATGGTACTTAATAGGCTTGCTTAGTAAGCGCATTTTCTGAACGCCAATAGAGGCTAAAATTTGGCTACCTACACCAATAGTACGTGACGAGCCCTGCCAATCAGCACCAGTTGGACGCTCGCCTCTATCTTCTGCAGCAAAGCGGCGAACCTGTTGTTCAATTTGCTCATCTTTACCAAGCAATACCAGAACACCGCCTTCATCAGCAATTTTTTGCATACCTTCAGATAAGGTAAGCGAACGATGAATACCACGGGTAGAACCCAGCAAATCACTGAAGGTATTGTGAAGATGCACGCGAACTAATGTTGGATTCTCAGCGCTAACTTCCCCTTTCTTCAAAGCAAAGTGTAGCTGATTATCAATACTGTCTTTGAAAGTATGAAGCTCGAAATCACCATATTCTGTAGGTAGGTTGCACTGAGCGACCTTTTCAATGGTAGTTTCGTTTAAATTTCTGTACTCGATTAAATCGGCAATGGTGCCAATTTTAAGGCCGTGTTTTTCAGCGAATTTCTCAAGCTCTGGTCGACGAGCCATTGAGCCGTCTTCATTTAAGATTTCAACGATAACACCGGCCGGCTCTAACCCTGCTAAGCGCGGCAAATCGACTCCCGCTTCGGTATGCCCTGCGCGGTTTAATACGCCGCCTTCTTTAGCAATTAGCGGGAAAATATGCCCAGGCTGAACAATGTCGGTAGCTTTCGCTTCTTTGGCAACAGCAGCCTTAATAGTTACAGCCCGATCAGCCGCTGAAATACCAGTAGTAACGCCTGTTGCCGCTTCAATCGATACGGTGAAGTTTGTCGAAAACTGCGCTTCGTTTTTATCCACCATTAACGGAAGATTAAGGCGTCTGCAGCGTGCTTCGGTCATCGGTAGGCAAACTAAACCTCTGGCATGCGTTACCATAAAGTTAATGGCTTCTGGCGTTACATGTTCTGCTGCCATAATAAGATCGCCTTCGTTTTCACGATCTTCATCATCCATCAAGATAACCATTTTACCTTGACGAATGTCTTCAATAATTTCTTTCGAGGTGTTAAATGCCATAGTTTTTATACTTCTTGTAGGGTTACTTTCTCAAAAATCCGTTCTCAGCCAAAAATGCCATATCAATGTCTTTTGATATAGGTGAGGCTGCTTTATCACCCATCATTAAGCGTTCAAGGTAACGTGCTATTACATCTACTTCTAAATTTACGGCGCTGCCAACGTCGTAATGTCCCATCACCGTTTCTTTCAGCGTATGGGGAATTATCCACAGCATAAACTCAGCACCGTTGACTTCATTCACCGTAAGGCTCACGCCATCAACAGTGATGCTGCCCTTATGAGCAATGTACTTGGCTAAAGATGTAGGTGCTTTTACCCAAAATTCAACATAGTCGGTGTGTTTTATAATTTTACTGATCTCGCCCACGCCATCGACGTGACCTGAAACAATGTGTCCGCCCAGTCTGTCAGTGGGTCGCATTGCCTTTTCAAGGTTCACAGTAGAGCCCGTGCCGTAATGGGCAAACCCGGTAAGTTTTATGGTTTCAGCCGATACATCAGCGCAATAATAATCGCTACCCATATCAGTTACGGTAAGGCATACCCCGTTGGTAGCAATACTATCACCAAGCGCTACATCGGCCATATCCAGTGTAGTTGATGAAACCGTTAACCGTATGTCACTACCTCGGTTATCGAGTTTGGTAATCTTGCCTAAAGCTTGAATAATTCCAGTAAACATAATGTTCCTATAAGGCTATTGAGGCGTGTTAAGGGTGTTAAGAAGGTAACGAAGCTTAATATCGTTACCTATTTGTCGACTTTCAATCAGCGACAATTCAATAGCTTGATTCAATTCGGTAAAGGTGGGTAAAGATACCATACTCACCCCTTTGTCTCCCAATAGCTTAGGCGCTTGATAACAGATGAGCTCATCTACTTCACCAGCCATCAGTAATGCGCCAACCAAACCTGGTCCTGCCTCTACCCACACTTCGTTAAACTGCATGTCGCCTAACTGCAGCATCAATTTACTGATATCCACTTTACCGTTCATCGCATCAACGGTTAGGTGTTGGCGATTGTCAGTATCGGCGCTATTTTGGGTAGATACCACGAAGGTTGGATGACCATCGTTCATGCACGTGTAGTCCCTTGAAAGATCATCGGCACTATTCACAATTATCCGCACTGGCTGGCGAATAGCCTCCAATGGGTAATCAGTGAACTTCGCTTCGCCTGATCTGACTAATAGACTAGGATTATCGGCTTTTACCGTTCCCGAGCCTGTTAACACCGCGCAGCTTTGTGCACGGTAATGCTGCACATCTCTTCTAGCTTCTGGCCCAGTTATCCATTGACTGTTACCATTTTGAAGGGCAATTTTTCCATCCACACTTATGCCTAATTTCACTCGCACATAAGGTTTGCCAGTTAACATTCGCTTGATAAAACCCGGGTTCAACGCGGCAGATTCTGCCGACATAATATCGGATGAGACCTCAATGCCCGCATCTTGTAACATGCGAATACCATTACCGCTAACATTGGGGTTCGGATCAGTCATGGCAATAACCACCCGCGACACTTGTGCTTTTATAAGTGCTTCAGCACAGGGGGGCGTTCGTCCATAATGGCTACATGGCTCTAAAGTCACGTAGGCCGTAGCACCTTTTGCGCTTTTACCTGCTTCACGAAGGGCATGAACTTCGGCATGAGGCGTACCGGCTTGGACATGAAAGCCTTGGCCAATAGATTCATTGTTATTATTAACAATGACACAGCCAACACGGGGGTTAGGAGAAGTAGTATATCGGCCTTTTTGCGCCAGCCGAATGGCTTTGGCCATCCAATAATAGTCAATTTCAACGGCCTTACTCGGCAAGTCACTGGTTGAACTGCTACTGTGATTTTTGCCTACGTCGGTATTTGAGCCGCTATTTATATGAGCATGGGTAGTATTAATTGACACTGCATATCCCGTGGTTAATCCCCTAGTCTGGCTATTTCCTCACCAAACTCTCGGATATCTTCAAAGGAACGATAAACAGAGGCAAACCGCACATAAGCGACCTTATCTAGCTCTTTGAGCGCTTTCATAATAAGGTTGCCTAACAGTTCACTCCCCACTTCTCGTTCGCCGGTTGCCCGAAGCTCTGACTTAAGCGACAAGATACACTGTTCAACTTTTTCTGTACTCACTGGGCGTTTTTCTAGCGCGCGCTGTAAGCCTGCACGAAGCTTATCTTCGTTGAAAGGCTCTCGTGAACCATCACGTTTAATAACACGCGGCATTACGAGTTCTGCACTTTCGAAGGTAGTAAAACGTTCATGACACATTGCGCATTCACGACGCCGGCGCACCTGATGCCCCTCTGCCACTAGGCGAGAGTCAATCACTTTTGTTTCTTGTGCTGAACAAAAGGGGCAAAACATGAGCGATCCTTAACTTACTATTTACTACGCGTTAGCCTGTGTTTGTATAGACTAACGCGCGGTAACTACCTTATATCGGTTGCTTACGCGTAAACAGGGAACTGTTCACAAAGTGCAACCACTTCACTTTTAACACGGTCAATAACGCTGTCATCACCCATATTATCTAACACATCACAAATCCATGTAGCGACTTGTTTGGCTTGTTCTTCTTTAAAGCCACGACGTGTAATTGCTGGGCTACCGATACGCAATCCACTTGTAACAAACGGTGAGCGAGGATCGTTAGGAACCGAGTTCTTGTTGACAGTAATGTTAGCCGCACCAAGGGCAGCATCAGCATCTTTACCCGTAATATCTTTATCAATAAGATCTAACAGGAACAAATGGTTTTCAGTACCATTAGATACAATTTTGTATCCGCGTTCTTGCATTACCGCCACCATCGCTTTTGCGTTCGCAACAACCTGTGTTTGGTATTCTTTAAAGTCTGCCTGAAGTGCTTCTTTAAACGCTACTGCTTTTGCTGCAATAACATGACACAAAGGACCGCCTTGATTGCCTGGGAATACTGAGCTTTGAAGCTTTTTATAAATGGCTTCGTCACCACAGGCAGACAAGATTAGTCCGCTACGTGGGCCCGCTAGGGTCTTATGTGTCGTTGTAGTTACTACATGTGCATGTGGGAGTGGATTAGGATAAACACCCGCAGCAATCAAACCTGCAACGTGCGCCATATCAACTAACAGGAAAGCGCCTACACTGTCGGCGATTTCCCGAAATTTTGCCCAATCAACAACACCCGAATAAGCAGAGAAACCGCCAATAATCATTTTTGGTTTATGTTCTTCTGCTAACGCGGCAACTTGTTCGTAATCGATTTCGCCCGTTTCGTGGTTCAAGCCATACTGAACGGCATTGTAGGTCTTACCCGAAAAGTTTACGTGAGAACCATGCGTTAAATGACCACCTTCAGAAAGGCTCATACCTAATACAGTATCGCCAGCATCAAGCAATGCCATGAATACCGCAGAGTTAGCTTGTGAACCTGAGTGAGGTTGCACGTTAGCGTAGTCTGCACCGAAAAGCTCTTTTGCTCTATCGATAGCCAATTGCTCTACTACGTCTACGTGTTCACAACCGCCGTAATAACGCTTACCTGGGTAACCTTCAGCATACTTATTAGTTAACTGAGAGCCCTGAGCTTCCATAACACGTGGGCTACAGTAGTTTTCAGAGGCGATAAGTTCGATATGCTGTTCCTGACGGACAACTTCTTTCGCCATTGCTTCGGCTAATTCTGGGTCAAAGTCAGCGATATTCATTTCGCGAGGTAACATGAGGGCTCCTTAACGGCATTGATTGATGGCTTGTTCGTGGCATATTCTAGTCATTTTCAAGGGCTTGTATACCGCTTTATGACCAATTTAATTTAAATGGCGCAGGTTTAACGTAACGCCTGCGCTCCATTGAGATCAGACCTGTTTTTCTAGCGCCTTCACGCGGTCAAATAAACTGCCTATTTTTTGCAGCCTTATAGTATTTCGCTTCCATTCTCGATTAGACGTAGCCGGCTGACCTGAAGAATAAACCCCTGGTTCGGTGATATCTTGGACAATCATGGAGTAGCCAGTTACTTGCACTTTGTCGCAAATAGAAATATGGCCGTTTACGCCAACACCACCGCCGATAACAACGTACTTTCCAATGTGGCAACTGCCCGCGATACCGGTTGCACCGCAGATACACGAATGATCGCCAATAATGCAGTTATGACCCACTTGCACTTGGTTGTCGATAATGACGTTGGTGCCTATAACGGTGTCTTCCATAGCTCCGCGATCGATACTGCTACTGGCGCCAATTTGACAGTCATCACCAATGCGAACAGAACCAGTTTGCGGAATAGGAAGCCATACGCCTTTATCGTTCGCGTAGCCAAAGCCCGCTGCACCAATGACCGTTTGGCTATGCACCGTAACCCGCTTACCCATTATCACGTCATGATAAATCGTCACATTAGGATGAATAACACTGCCTTCACCAATGCGCGTACCTTTGCGAATAACCGAATTGGCACCAATAGTGACGCGGTCACCTAGCACCACGTTATCTTCAATAATCACATTGTGGCCTAACGACACATCGCTACCGATATTGGCCGACGATGCAATCACGGCGGTGTCGGCAATCCCACTTGCTACTGCGGGCGTAGTGTCGAAAAGCTGTGCAATGCGCGCGAACGCTACATGAGGATTGTCTACCACTAGCGCTGGGCATGGGGCTTTATCTTTTAAACTGCTGTGAAGAATAACCGCACCAGCAGAGGTATCGCTTAACTGTGATTTATATTTCGGATTAGTAAGAAATGAGATTTGATGGCTGGCAGAGCCTGCTAGCGTTCCTACCGCAGAGATAACGACACTGCCGTCTCCCTCTACAACACCGCCTACATGGCTGGCAAGTTCCGATAGGCTGTAAGGGCGTTTGTTCATTGCAGTCATACAGTGAATACCTATTTTTTCATTGAAGCGTATGCTAGTGAAGTTTACCTCAATTTAGGAAGGTGACCGACGTATTATTCGTACTTTTCGCCTTCTTTTTACTTCAATTGAACAAAATACCATCAAGCATGAGCCTGTATGGCGGTTCACACTGGCACAGACTATCCTGTTACGAGTACAATGATACTTTATTTTCTGGCAAGGACACAGCATGGCTCAATACGTTTATAGTATGCATCGCGTGGGGAAAATTGTTCCACCGAACCGTCAAATTCTTAAAAATATCTCTCTGAGTTTTTTCCCCGGCGCAAAAATTGGCGTATTGGGTTTAAACGGTTCTGGTAAATCTACCTTACTGCGTATTATGGCTGGGTTAGACACCGAAATTGAAGGTGAAGCACGCCCTCAACCAGGGCTTAAAATAGGCTACCTACCTCAGGAGCCACAACTAGACGAATCGAAAGATGTACGTGGAAACGTGGAAGAAGCGTTAGCCGACGTTAAACACGCGCTAACTCGCTTAGATGAAGTGTACGCTGCGTACGCAGAAGCAGATGCCGACTTCGACGCCCTTGCAAAAGAGCAGGGTGAACTTGAAGCTATTATTCAGTCGAAAGACGGACATAACCTAGAGAATACCTTAAACCGTGCTGCCGAAGCCCTTCGTCTTCCGGCATGGGATGCAGACGTCAGCAAATTATCAGGTGGTGAACGCCGCCGTGTTGCCTTGTGTCGTTTGTTGCTTGAAAAGCCAGAAATGCTGCTGCTTGATGAACCTACCAACCACTTGGATGCTGAATCTGTTGCTTGGTTAGAACGCTTCCTTCACGATTACGAAGGCACGGTTGTGGCTATTACCCATGATAGATACTTCCTAGATAATGTTGCAGGCTGGATATTAGAACTAGACCGCGGTGAAGGAATACCTTGGGAAGGTAACTATTCTTCTTGGTTGGAACAAAAAGATCAGCGCTTAGAGCAAGAAGAACGCACAGAGAATGCGCGTCAAAAAAGCATTAGACAGGAACTCGAATGGGTTCGCTCTAATCCAAAAGGTCGCCATGCAAAAAGCAAAGCGCGTATGGCGCGTTTTGAAGAGATGTCTACTGGCGATTACCAAAAGCGTAACGAGACTAACGAACTCTTTATTCCACCTGGTGAGCGCTTAGGTGATAAGGTTATTGAAGTTGAACACCTTAGTAAATCCTACGGTGAACGTGTACTTATTGATGACTTGTCGTTCAAAGTACCTAAAGGCGCAATCGTAGGGATTGTAGGGCCAAACGGTGCGGGTAAATCGACTTTATTTAGAATGCTTACTGGTGCAGAGCAGGCAGATTCAGGCGACATTAGCCTAGGTGATTCTGTAAAGATTGCCAGCGTTGAGCAATTTCGTGACCACATGAACGAAAACACGACGGTGTTTAAAGAGATTTCTGAAGAACAAGATATTATTCGTATTGGTAACTTTGAAATTAACAGCCGCGCCTACTGCAGCCGCTTCAACTTTAAAGGCAACGATCAGCAGAAGTTCATTAAAGACTTATCGGGTGGTGAACGAAATCGTGTGCATTTAGCCAAGCTATTAAAAGCAGGCGGCAACGTGTTGCTACTCGATGAACCAACCAATGACTTGGACGTTGAAACCCTGCGAGCGCTTGAAAACGCCTTGCTTGAATTCCCAGGTTGCGCCATGGTTATATCGCATGATAGATGGTTCTTAGATAGAGTTGCCACACACATCATGGATTACCGCGACGAAGGTAAAATCAACTTCTTTGAAGGTAACTACTCTGACTACGAAACCTGGCTTAAAGCTGAATTCGGTCAAGATGCGGTTGAACCACACAGACTAAAATACAAGCGCATGACCAAATAGCGTTACAAAACGGGCTTATATGAGCCCGTTTTTTTGTGCCGTAAATACTTGCTTTACACTCCTACACTTATTGCTAGTTGCCATGTGTACTAACATCACTAATACTGAGTGAATCAAAGATTTTCAAGCTTGAGGAAGTTATGTCAGACAAACGCTTATTTACACGTATTCCATTGGCCGTAAAAGGAACACTCGCCCATCATGATAAGCGCATTGATGTCATTATTATTGATGTCTCTCTTCAAGGCGTAAAATTAAGCGCAAACGAAGATGCACTTAACGAATTGCCCTTCGACAGTCACGATCCTTACACTGCCACTTTCAGAGCAAATGAAGACAGCCCGGTTATCACCCTGCATATTGAGCAACTGTATCGACAGAACGATACCCGCAAAGATTCGGTATCTTTAGGCTGCAAAGTATCTCAAATGGATGTGGACAGCATAAGCGCACTTAGGCGCTTAATACTGCTTAACAGCCAAGATGCTGATTTAAATGAAAAGGAACTAAACGCGCTAATTGAAGCGGTTTACTCTAATGCGTCTAACGCATCGCTAAGCTGAGACACAGGAATAACTTTCATACCATTTACTGCCTGTTTAGGCGCATTTGCCTTTGGCACAATCGCACGTTTGAAACCATGTTTAGCAGCTTCAATAATGCGCTCAGTGCCATTGGGAACAGGCCTGATTTCTCCGGCTAGTCCAACTTCTCCAAATACAATTAAATCTCTGGGCAAAGAGCGATTTCGAAAGCTCGATACCATTGCTAAAAGTAATGCCAAGTCAGCGCTGGTTTCACTCACCTTCACGCCACCAACCACATTCACAAATACGTCTTGGTCATTCATTTGTACATTACCGTGACGATGCAATACCGCTAATAACATCGACAACCGGTTTTGATCAAGCCCCACAGCAATCCGCCTAGGATTAGACATTTGTGAATAATCCACCAAAGCCTGTATTTCTACCAATAGCGGCCGCGTGCCTTCCCAAATCACCATAACGCTCGATCCAGGGGTTTCATTTTCGCCACGGCTTAGAAAAATAGCAGAAGGGTTATTCACCTCTTTAAGCCCTTTTTCTGTCATCGCAAATACGCCTAATTCGTTTACAGCGCCAAAACGGTTTTTGTGGCTACGCAACGTACGATAGCGCCCATCACTCTCGCCTTCTAGCATCATCGAACTGTCAATACAGTGTTCTAGCACTTTCGGACCAGCTAAGTTGCCGTCTTTGGTTACATGGCCTACTAGAAACATTGAGATATGGTGTTGTTTTGCAAAGCGGGTTAAATAGGCCGCACTTTCTCTAACCTGAGATACACTGCCTGGTGCAGATTGCACATCGGCCACATGCATAACCTGAATGGAATCAATAACCATGATTTTAGGTTTTTTGGTTAACGCCAGATCGCAGATAGTTTCTACGCTGGTTTCCGCCAACATCATTAGCTTATCATCGGGCAGGTTCAAGCGCTTAGCACGCATAGCTACTTGCTGAAGCGACTCTTCCCCTGTTACGTATAAAGCCGTTTCAGTTTGTGCCATTTGACACATTACCTGAAGTAATAGTGTACTTTTACCGGCCCCAGGGGAGCCGCCAATTAACATAGCGGCGCCGGGCACGATACCACCGCCCAATACCCTGTCTAGTTCTTTAAACCCTGCGCTAAATCGCGGTAGTGATTCCAAATCAATCGCGTTGAGCATTTCTATTTTAGCGGCAGTTTGCCCAGCGTAACCTGATAAAGTTGGTTTTGAATTGGTTTTGGCGCTACTTACTACAAACTCGCTAATGGTGTTCCATGCTTTACATTCAGAACACTGCCCCTGCCAGCGTGGAAATTCAGCCCCACAATCTGAGCATACATAAGCCGTTTTTCGTTTTGCCATATTCCAGTTTTATCCCAGCGTGAAAAAGAGTATTCTATCTTATTAAGATACCAAGGCACACTAACCCATCTAACAGTTTTGTCAGACTCTCATCCCAGTCGTCATTCGCGTTGCAGTTTGCAAAACACTGTTTATTAATGGGTTTAGCATTCGTGCCGATAATAATAATGTCTATAATAATAGAAAGTAACTAAGTTGTGCATACATGAGCCAAGATTTACAGCAGTACGCTGACATAATTGAGCAATTGAAACCACTGGTAAATGAGCCTGAATTCAATAAGGTTCTTTTACAAATTGGTGGTGATATTCCCAAGGAAAAACGCTTTCTATTAAAAATGGAAGTGAAACGCCTTGCGAAACCCTGTATGCGATCAATAGACTTACGTGGCCAAGTAGATGGTAAGTGCAACAGCTACTTACATGATGGCAGAACCCATTACATGGATGAAATTGCCGTCGATAAATTCGAAGAGCAAATTAGGATATTTGGTGGGTACACTTTCGGTGTTTACGAAGCCGTTCAAAATACTGAAAACAATTACCGCATTATTCGTGAGAAAGCAGAGGAAGCGCGGGATAAAGGCACAACCTCAAATACGTCGCGCAAAAAAGGCTCTGCAATTTTAGAGCAGTTTAAAGTGCCAACGGTAAACCTACTAGATTATCGTCAACGCAGCACAGAACGTATGAACTTTGCTGTTGCGGTAGAGCTATTCAATGAAAGTAATCACTCGATTAAAGGCTTAAGCGTTGATGTGTCGCTAGAAGGGTTGCAAGTCAAACTCACCAAAGAAGCGCTGTTTAAACAAAATGAGCTGTTACAAGTCTACTTCCGTGGGCTTGAAGGTGAGTTTGCCATGGATAAGAAAAATGGCATTGCTTACCGTCTTGTGAAAACAGTTCGCAAAAAAGATGTTATCTACTTAGCTTTACAGCGCGCGACAGAGCGCCCATCTCCCAGTTTCGATAAGTTTTTAGAAAGCTTTATTCACGGAAATAAACGCCGTTATAAAGTGAATATGAACAACACCATCGAAGCAATAACCAGTAAAACGTGTGAACAGTACTTTTCGCCAAGAAGCCCTACTCTGCCTATTTATATCGATGTAATTGAAGAGCGGCTTATCCCTCGTTTCGCTATGGTTAACGAAGTTAACCGTGAAACTGTGAACTACTGGCAAGATGAAGAAGATGAGTGTCGCTTAGGTTTTCTGCTGTCACAAAATAGATTGAACACCTTGCACGCTATGCCTGCGCATCGTCGCGAAATATTCGTGTTCAGCTTTACCCATTTACAAAATGACAAAGTCTTTTTTTACTCGGCCTCTTACGAGCAGCTTGTAGAAAAAGACATGCTAAAACAGGTTTTTTTAGGCTTTGGCTCCAAAAAGGTCAGCTGGCGAGTATTTAAGCTTACCTTAACCGACATGCAACCTGAGCAAGCCCATACCCCCTTGTCTATTCCAGACTCTGTGGGATCGAAAATAAAACGCCAAAATACACCGCCTTCGCCTCGGGTTATGTCGAAGTTGAAAAACCTTAAATACTTGCTTCACGTTACTGACGTTACTTCGATATATGGGCAACAGGCGTACAACGAATTACAGTTCAACCGCGACAGCCTTTCTCATCTTCGCGTTTTTGGTCACCCTAGAAATCAGAAGACCCCGAATGTTGAGTTATTCCGATTTAAGTATGAAGATCAGCGTTTAGAATCTCGCTACCGTTTGCGGTCTCAAATCGAGCTTAGGATACCTCATGACGACAGCGTACACATTGGCGTAAGTGAAGATATCTCGGTTCATGGATTGGGACTTCGTGTTGAATTGAATAAGGAGTACGACGGTGAATTAGAAGGGCAAGTTGAAGTGTCCTTCCCCCGCCTTCAGCAGATTACGCAAAACTTTAACGTAATGAATTTGCAATACTCGGTCATTTACCACAACGCTGAGAAAAATATTCTGCACTTAAAAGCCGCGACGGGTGAAGCTGGAAAAGGGGCTAGAGCGTTTTTTGAAGAACTGATTAAAAAGAACAAACACAGCTTGAAAGAAGACTCTGGCGAGGAAGAATTGCCGGGTATGGGTCAGGCACTTCGCTGTATTAATGCGCGTAATGCGACCTCACTATCCTTCTTAATGAGCAAGGAAGGGGTTAGGTACACACCGCAGGCGGGCATCATCGGAAAACAGGACGAACGGGTTTCAAGCCTAGTCTCCTACTTAACGGAAAAGCGTCAGGTAAATTTAGAGTTCTTATTCAGAGACAGAAAGCTAGATACCCCTTTCATGCAAAGCGGTATTAAGCAGGTGAAGCTGGAAAATATGCCCTTGCGTCAAGAGCTTTTAATCTCTTTTGATGCCAAGCAAAAAGATCCTCGCATGGCTATTATTCCGCGCTATTCTCACCGGTTTGAGAATAATGAGCAGCGTAAGACCTTCATTACTGAAGCGTTAAACCGAGGGCAATTTATTGCTATTCACGTGATGCTTACCACTACAGGAAAACCGGATTTATCGATGTTACAAACAGAGATAAATTACGTTAGCGTGTATGCTATTCACCGTGCTAAGGAGCTTGAAAATAAGCTTTGGAGCTTAGCCGCTTGTTCACACTTAATTGATGTAACCGATGAAGTATTGATTAGATATGAATTCGATGACGACACCATTACCGCTAACCGAGACACTAAAGCGAAAGCAGAAGAGCGCGCTCAGTCCGGTATTCAAGCATTATTACAAGACCAAGCATTTGCGAAATAAAAACAAGCTCTGATACAACCTTCAGAGCTTGTGCTTACTACTTATTCTTCGCGCTTAACACAGCGCTGCTAGTAATCAAATATGCATCCTAGTCAACGATCATCTACAAAGACAAAAAGTACAATAGGCAATGTAGGCTGCCCAATCGAATAGCAACGTCAGCTTTTTCGTTCACAACTGGCTTTCCATGGCACGCCACCCCTAACGCCGATTCGGCCATCATCACTAAATCGTTTGCACCGTCGCCCATGGCAACCGTTTGAGCGCTCGGAACTCCCCAACGTTCGGCCAACGCTTTCACGGTTCGCGCTTTTACTTCAGCATTCACAATTTCGCCAGACACTTCGCCGGTCAATATGCCCTGCTCTATCACTAAAGTATTTGAAACCGCTTCATCAAGATCTAAACGGGCTTTTAAATGGTTGGCAAAATAAGTAAAACCACCTGAAGCAATAGCAAGCTTCCAATTGTATTGTTTTAGAATAGCAATCAGCAGCTGTACACCTGGCATGATGGGCAAGCTATCACGTATTTGTTGAAGCTGTTGCTCTGGTACACCATCTAGGCAGGCCACTCGATGATTCAAGCTATCATTAAATGCTATGTCGCCACGCATGGCCTGTTCGGTTACAGCAGCCACTTGCTCACCGACGCCCGCTAGTTTGGCAATTTCATCAATGCACTCAATATCAATTAATGTACTGTCCATATCCATCACGAGAAGGCCTGGCTCGTTGAGCGATGGTTGAGTATCTTGAATGCCTAAATCCACGTGATATCGGGCCGATAATGTCGCTACTAGGGCTGGCACTGTAGTATCAGCTTGGGAGTCGGCGTTTTCACTTAAGCGGCCTTTCACTACCACCACGCCATCACCGAGTTTGTTGTGGAACGGATGTAAGTGAATTGATGTAGCCTCAAAAACGTCGCTAAACCCTTCAACAACCTGACTAACAATGTATGGGGTTAATGCTTGACCGATAATGGTTAGAATGGAAAGACCAGCTTCATCCTCACTGGGCGACTTTGTGGTAAGCTGCGTAGATAAAAAAGAGGTATCATGCATCGCATTCGGCGGTATTTCGTTTAAAAACGTGATCACTATTTATTCAAACCTTTGTTAGTCTTGCCCATATGCTACCCAAACATTACACATGTGGAAATACACACTTTCAAATTAGTCAAAATTACCCTACTGTTAGCGCATAAAGATAAAGGAAATTAAGGCGAAATGCTGAACCACTTAGAAAGCGAACGCATTGCTCACAAACACAGCGTTTCACACTCAGCTTACACTGCGTTCAAGCGGCTTATCCATACTATTATCATGGCTACCGCGGTGGCATTGGCAGTGGGTCTATTTCTCATGTACCAGCAGTACCAGACCCATTGGGTTGACGTACAAACGGCCCAACCGGGTACCAGCATTAGCAGTCAATATTCAAAAATCTTACAGCCTGCATTAGTGGCACAAGACACGGTTCAACTAGCCCGTTTAATTGCCATTGCATTAGAAGAACCCGCCGTTATCTCTTTAAGCGTATTTAATGCCCAAGGCATTTATATTGCGCCCTTACCAAGAGTCGACAGTGTGGTAGCGTTAGCCCGAGAACGGGACGTTGCTCCCAATACTCATGTTGAAAAAATTCTCGATGATAACGGCAAGGTAATTGGCTATTTGAACGTCAATATCGACACTGAGGTGGTACTTTCCAGTCCGTTAACGCTTCGCCAGCAATTGTGGCTTATTATTAGCGCCGTTATTGTGTTGGCGCTGATTGTGGGTGTTTATATAACACGAGGGTTTTATAAGTTTCGCCCGTGGATAATTCGAGTTTTTCAGTCTTGAGTGACATTTTTGCTAATTTCAATTAATCCAAGCCAGCAAACTTCACCTGTTTTAGGCCTTTTTCTGGCTATTACGAAAAAGCGTGTTGTGAAAAAGCGTGAAGTAATTTTGCGTGGTAATGGCGTCTAGTGTTTGTGTATCATACTCCCCAAGTTTACCCAGTGCCTCTAGCACTTCCCCAAGGTATTCAGGGCTGTTTCGAGCGCCTTGTCGCCCCTGCATGGGCATATCAGGCGAATCAGTTTCAAGTAGTAATCGGTCTGGGTGATGCTTAAGTAAGTAAACGATGGTTTCTTTCGTCTTCTTCGCTCTGTCATAGGTAATGGTCCCCCCTACGCCAATATAAAAACCTTTCTCAATATACGCTTTGGCCACCTCTATACTGCCAGAAAATGCATGAATAACGCCGCCTTCTGCAAATCCTGTTTTTTTAAGACTTTCAAAAATAAGATGATGGCTTTTTCGATGATGCAAAATAACAGGAAGGGCGTATTCACTCGCTAAACGTAACTGCACTTCAAATATCTCTTTTTGACGCAGCATAGGTAACGCTATGTGACCATCTAAGCCGATTTCACCTAATGCTACCATACGAGCACTAGATTGAGACAAAAGCCGTTCTAGGATGCTTAACGCGCTGTCATTATCAGTTTCGTGGGTAGACAAGAAGTAAGGGTGCAGACCACACGCGATATCTATCGAAATAGGTTTCGTATTTTGGTTGGCATAGGATTGGATAGCGAGTTGAGTTGACCACTGCGACACTTGCGTACCAGGAATAAGAATGCGCGTTAGGCCTGCGCTGGTTGCGTGGCTTATCACCGACTGCCAGTCACCTTGAAATGCTGGCAAGTCTAAATGGCAGTGGCTATCAATCATTAAAGAATGCCATGATTAATACCTCTTAAGGCATTAAACGCTGAGTGTTCCAGTTACCATTTTCATCACGGTTGTATTCAAAGCGGTCGTGTAACCTGTCTTCACCGCCTTGCCAAAATTCGATTTGGTGAGGAACAATACGAAAGCCGCCCCAAAAGTCAGGTGCAGGTAGCGTTTTGTTTTCAAACTTTTGTCTCATTTGGGCAAACTGGGTATGCAATAGTTCACGGCTGCTAATAGGCTTACTTTGCTCAGACGCGTAAGCTGCTAACTGGCTGTCTTTAGGGCGAGAAAGGAAGTAGGCCGCGTTTTCCTTAAAGGAAAGCTTTTCTACTACACCGCACACTCTCACTTGTCGCTCCATGAAAAACCAGGGGAAATGACATGAAACCTTAGGGTTTTGACTAAGCTCTTTTGCTTTACGGCTGCCTAAATTAGTGAAAAAGACAAACCCTGCTTCACTTAAATCTTTTAATAGCACGATACGTTGAGAAGGCTGTCCTGTGGCATCAACCGTTGCCACTGTCATAGCGGTAGGATCGGGAATTTCAGCGGTGATGGCATCTTTTAGCCAACGGTCAAATAATGAAAAAGGATCCGCGGTGAGATCTGTATCTTGCAGACTCCCTTTTGCATACTGTCTGCGCATATCAGAAATTGCCATACCTACCCCTTTATATTGCTTTGTGACTAATGGATGCTCGCTGATTTTTTAGCTGATACGTTTGGGCTTATGATTTGGGCTACACTTTTTAAATTATGTTTTGGGCTAACGCGTATTCCGTTGAGCCCAAAACAGATAATTGCTGAGTGCTAACTATCGTCTGAATAACCTAACGAACGTAGAGCACGTTCATCGTCAGCCCAACCTTGTTTCACTTTAACCCACATTTCTAAGAAAACTTTATTATCAAACAGGTTTTCCATATCTTTGCGGGCATGTTCACCAATGGTTTTCAGGTGCTTGCCACCCTTGCCTATAATCATACGCTTTTGCGTTTCACGCTCTACAAGAATAAGACCACTGATACGGTATACGCCGTTTTCAGCTAGCTTAAACTGTTCAATTTCTACGGTTGTAGCATAAGGAAGTTCATCCCCGGTAAAGCGCATTAACTTTTCGCGAATGATTTCAGCGGCCATAAAGCGACTTGAGCGATCGGTAATGTAATCTTCGGGGAAGAAAAACTCACTTTCAGGCAGGCTATTGGCAACAAGTTCTCGGATATCATCCACCATTTTGCCCTGTTTCGCGCTAATGGGGATAATATGTTCGAACTTATATTTTTCTGATAGGCCTTGAAGATGGAGCATAAAGGCTTCTTTATCTTCTACTTTATCCATCTTGTTGACGATAAGGTAGCAAGGTAGACCTGAGGCTTTCACTTTAGACAACACCATTTCATCGTCGTCGTTCCAGCGTGTACCTTCTATCACGAACAACACCAAACCCACTTCGGCAAGAGAACTTGAAGCGGCTCGGTTCATATAACGGTTCATGGCGCTTTTTTCTTCGCTATGAAGGCCTGGAGTATCGACGTAGATGGCTTGATAATCGCCTTCAGTATCGATACCTAAAATACGGTGACGGGTAGTTTGTGGTTTACGCGACGTAATACTCACTTTTTGCCCAAGCAATCTATTAAGCAGTGTCGATTTACCTACATTGGGGCGCCCTACAATAGCGACTAGGCCACATCGGGTTGTATCATTTGGCTGTGTCATCGAGTGTCTCCAAGGTAAGTCTTGCTGCTTCCTGCTCGGCTTTTCTTCGGCTATTTCCAGATGCCGAAACGGGCTTATCTAACGTCGTCACTGTGCAGCTAACTTCAAAAACTTGAGCGTGATCTTTCCCTGAAATAGAGATAACTTCATAGGACGGTAAAGGCAGTTTACGGCCTTGCAGGTATTCTTGAAGACGGGTTTTGCTGTCTTTAGGGTGCGCATTGGGGTTTAACGCTTCAATACGGCTTTCCCATAAATGGTAAATAACGTTACAGACCTCATCCATCCCTGAGTCCAAGTAAATTGCGCCTAACACAGCTTCCACCGCGTCTGCCAATATTGAACTGCGACGATGACCACCGCTTTTAAGCTCACCGGGACCAAGGTGTAGTAACTCACCCATACTCGCTTCACGGGCCAATTCGGCCAACGTATCACCTTTTACTAAGGTTGAACGCATACGGGTAAGCTTACCTTCTGGTACGTCTGGGAAACGCTTAAACAAGGTTTCACCAATAACCATACCTAAAATAGCATCGCCTAAAAATTCTAATCTTTCATTGTGCTGCTTTGCAGCACTTCTGTGGGTTAACGCTTGCTCTAGCAAGGCTACATTATTAAATGTGTACCCTAACGCTTTACTTAAGCGAATATATTTATCAATACCCTGCATTAATTAATGCCACCTACGCGTTCAAATCTAACGCCCGTTGGGATCCATGTTGGTAAAACACTGTCGCGGTCGCGTTCGAATTCAAATGAAATCCAAATGGCAACAGCTTTACCTACTAAGTTTTCGTCCGGTACAAAGCCCCAAAAACGGCTGTCTCGGCTGTTGTCACGATTATCGCCCAATACGAAATAATGACCATCAGGTACAATCCATTCATTGCTACGTGTACCTGGCTGAGTATAGAAGTTACTTGAAGAAATCTCTCTGACAGGGTGGCGCAGTATGTCGTGTTCATTATCACCTAGCGTTTCGGTGTAACGCATAAGCTTAGCCATGTCTTGAACAAATTCGTCTCGGCCGACGAAATCTAGCGGCATAGCCGTAAGCTTCCCGCAGTTTTTCACAGCACCTTCGCATTTCGACTTGATATAAACCTGCTTATCTTGATACACCACAGTGTCGCCAGGCACCCCGATAACACGCTTGATGTAATCTACTGAGGTATCTTCAGGGTATTTAAATACCACGACATCGCCGCGTTCTGGTACACCGGTTTCCACTAGTTTACTGCGAAAAACCGGGTCTTTTATCCCATAAGAAAACTTCTCAACCAGAATAAAGTCGCCCACCAACAAGGTTGGCATCATCGAGCCTGATGGTATTTGAAATGGTTCGTAAATAAACGAACGCAACACTAATACAAAAGCGATAACCGGAAATATTTGCTGCGAGGTATCAACCAAGTAAGGAAGTTGGGGTTCGCCTGCAAAGTTAACCCCTTCCGCTTTTGCTAATTCCTGTAACCGCGCCTTTCGTTTTGGTGCAAACACCATACTATCCACCAGCCAAACAAGCCCCGTGGTTAGCGTTAGAAGTACTAAAATAAGCGAAAAGTAATTGGCCATTACTTACCTACCTTCAAAATTGCCAGGAATGCATCCTGCGGTAATTCAACATTACCTACCTGTTTCATTCTTTTCTTTCCATCTTTTTGCTTTTGAAGCAGTTTTTTCTTACGACTCACGTCACCACCGTAACACTTGGCGATAACGTTTTTACGTAACTGTTTCACCGTACTACGGGCAATAATATGATTGCCAATAGCGGCTTGAATAGCGATATCAAACATCTGACGAGGAATAAGCTCACGCAGTTTTTCAACCAATTCACGCCCACGACCTTGTGAATTATCACGGTGGGTTATCATCGCTAACGCGTCTACGCGCTCGCCATTAATCATAATATCTACACGTACCATGTCAGAGACTTGGAAACGCTTGAAGTTATAATCAAGAGAGGCAAAACCACGGCTCGTTGATTTCAAACGATCGAAGAAATCGAGCACCACTTCAGCCATAGGCAACTCATAGGTTACTGCCACTTGCTTACCGTGATACGTCATAGCGGTTTGCATACCACGCTTTTCAACGCACAACGTAATGACGTTACCTAGGTATTCCTGCGGTACCAGAATGTTCGCTTCAACCAATGGCTCGCGAATTTCGGCAATATCGTTTACCGCCGGTAATTTAGACGGGTTATCACAGCTTAAAATTTCACCTTTTGTGGTTTCTACTTCGTAGATTACCGTGGGTGCTGTAGTAATAAGACCAAGATCGTATTCCCGTTCTAAACGCTCTTGAATAATTTCCATGTGAAGCATGCCCAGGAACCCAATGCGGAATCCAAAGCCTAGCGCTTGCGAGCTTTCTGGCTCATAAAATAATGAAGCATCGTTCAAGCTTAGTTTAGCTAACGCATCACGAAAATCTTCGTAGTCATCTGAACTGATCGGGAAAATACCTGCGTAAACCTGCGGCTTAACTTTCTTAAATCCAGGTAAAGCACCTACAGCGGGTTGTCTTGCTAGGGTAATAGTATCGCCAACCGGTGCGCCTTGGATGTCTTTAATACCCGCAATAATAAAGCCTACTTCACCAGCGCGAAGTACGCCTGTATCTAAAGCTTTGGGGGTAAACACACCAATTTTATCAACTTGGTGAGTTTGACCATTCGACATGATTTGAATTTTGTCTTTCTTAGAAAGCTCACCTTCTACGATACGAACTAATGACACCACCCCTTGGTAGTTGTCGAACCATGAATCAATGATAAGCGCTTTTAGCGGCTCTTCACGGTTACCGCCCGGAGGAGGAATTTTATTTACTATAACTTCAAGGACATCTTCAATACCAATACCTGTTTTCGCCGAGCAGCGCACAGCGTCAATGGCATCTATACCAACAATGTCTTCAATTTCTTCGGCTACGCGCTCTGGTTCCGCCTGTGGTAAATCTATTTTATTTAAAATAGGCACCACTTCCATGTCCATATCCATGGCAGTATAGCAGTTGGCTAATGTTTGTGCTTCAACACCCTGCCCTGCATCAACCACCAACAATGCACCTTCACATGCGGCAAGTGAGCGAGATACTTCGTACGTAAAGTCTACGTGTCCGGGAGTGTCGATGAAGTTCAACTGGTAAACTTCACCGTCTTTAGCAGTGTAATTAAGCGTTACGCTTTGTGCTTTAATAGTAATTCCACGCTCCCGCTCCAAGTCCATTGAATCAAGAACCTGTTCAGCCATTTCACGATCGGCTAGCCCGCCACAATGTTGAATAAGGCGGTCAGAAAGAGTCGATTTACCGTGATCGATATGAGCAATAATACTGAAGTTACGAATGTGCGATTGTTGCATAATGCTGGAAATTACCTGCAGAAAAATTCATTAATATAAAAAAGAATGGTAGCTATTGTTTGTGTTGTAGCTAGCGCGTGCGGATTTTACCCATTTCTTTACACAAAAGCGAATAAGCTTGTGGGTTATATTGCCAAAGATAGAAATAGTGTAAGCCAAAGTAGCCATTTTCGTCATAATAATACCGAATTAGCGCAAGTATTACGCTAAATAGTATTCAACAGTACGGGTTGAAACTTACCTTTATCAAGTCGTTTAAGCTTAAATGCGATGGCTTTATAAGTTACAAAGGTAAACGTCGCGGCGGGGAGTAAACCCCACAATTCATGACTAAGCCCAATGGAAGATAGCGTGGCATTCGCAAATGCAAAAACTGCGATGAAAACCATTAAGGGTAATAAATACAGCCACGCCGAGGCACTTAACACTCCTGCTTCAGGCACACCCACTGTCACATCTTGCCCTATCACTACCGGCATTGGTGAACGCAACGTTAGCTGCTGAGTTTTCGGCGCTAACGCTCTGGAAATGGCACCCGTTCCGCAGTCACTTTGCGCTTGGCAACTACTACAGGTTGATTTAATGGCAGCCTCGACGGTAATAAGATCACCCTCTACAGCGACAACACGCGCGGTTTCGGTAATCACTATTTTTCCGCCGTTGGGGAAAGTGAGGTAGCAATAGCATTAGCGGTTTGCAGGGGTATTTCACCCACCACTGTCACTTGCGTATTTCCATCAGTAAGGGTTAAAAAAGTACTCAAGTCGTTCCTAAGCACTAAATCACCACCAAGGGCATCTTTTGCTGGTTGCACATAAACAGACACATCTACCAACCCATCACTGTACATTTTATACTCTACCACTTGCCCAGTTAGCGCTAACCGGCGGGTATCGCCGCGTACTTCTTCCATACCATTAGGCAAATACTTAACTTCCCAATTAGGTTGGCGAGATTGCTTTTGCGTTAATGCCATCGGTTTGGGTAAAGACGCCTGATTAATTCGTGCAAAATACTCATCAGGGGTATCGGTTATTTTAAGCGAAGTCACTTGTATTTGCTCTAATAATCCGCCCTGTAAATCAAGCATATTAAGTTTCAATACCATGCCTGAATCTTCGTCTAACCATAGTTGATAGCTAAAACGACTATTATCGCGACTGACAATACGGATTTGTTGAGCAGGTCTCCCTGCAACACGGGCTCGGCCCACAGAGACAAATTCATAACCGCTTTTCAATCTCTCAGGATGATGAAGAAGTTCGCTGGGAATTGGCCCATTGATAAATTCAGAACGAAGACTATAAGGTGACACATCAGGTTCAAACACACTGACTATACCATTAACACGAATTTGCTCGCGGCCTGGCCCGTTTTGTAAATTGAGTTGCTCCATGCTGGTGCCATCCTCTAGCACACCATGCCGCCATAAAAAGGGAATGGTCTCACGTCCCGCACGGCTCTGAACAAAAGCAACCTCGAAGTTCTGGGTTTTCACCACTTCGCTTAATTGCATAAGCCAATCTGATGTGGTTTGAGGGTGTGCATTCACTACCACCAGATCAGTGGCTTGAGGTACTGCTTGGGACGGAGTTTGTGAAGCATCTGCAGGTAAAGGCAAGGTTGAAGATGAAGTTTGAGCGCTTTCTGAAGATGTGTTTTGTGCAGATTCGTTTTCTTGCGCTGCACTGCTAAACGATAAACCTGAAGACACTATGACGACATAGGTCATGGCACCGATGAGAATCCGAGGGCGAATACTTACTTTTACGTTGGCTAAAAACACGCGTACCAGCACTAAAAGCGCTGGTACGATATTACGATAATCTATTTTCATTAAACGATATTCTTATTGAGCGTCGTATGAACTGCTTACGGGCGGTTATCTGCACTCGCCTCGGCATCGTCAGTTTCAGATTCTTGCGCTTGTTTCAATTTTACTTGTTGCTCGTGATCGGCAATAAGTGCATTAATTTTGCGCTTTTTCTCTAATACTTCGTTCATGTCATTGCGAGGCAATGCGCGAGTTTGCTCTAAACTAACTGGCGCTAAACCACCCTGCGGGCCTGCCGTAGGTGCTGTCATGAAAGGCTCGGTTGGCGCAGGTTGATTGAAGTGTTGAACACCTAAAATCACTGCTACCGCAACTGATGCAGCAACGGCAAACTGGCCAGACTGTTTCGCGAATGGCACTACGCTGCCGAGTACTGGAATTGAACGCCAGCGTGACGCTTTTGGCGCGACAATAGCAGGCTCACTTTCAAGCGCGGCGGCAACGCTAGCAGTAATATCTAACTGCGGTGCGACACTTGCTTCTTTGCGCATTGCGCCCCTAATTACATGGTAGCGTTTCCATTTGGCCTGTAATTCATCATCTTGCTTAATCGCATCGATGATTGCATCGCCATCTATTTCGCCATCCATGAAAGCGGACAAATTTTCTTGCTGTTGCGTCATAAATTCATTTCCTGATCAACTGTGATCAATTAATACCCTAACACAGCTGTTAGTCTGCTCAATATAATGAAAGTTCATTTTCATTATATTTAATTTTCTAACAATGGCTGAATCACTTTATCGATAGCCTCTCGCGCTCGGAAAATTCGAGAGCGAACCGTACCTACTGGGCACGACATCACATTTGCAATTTCCTCATAACTTAGCCCTTCTATTTCACGAAGGGTTATTGCCATACGAAGGTCATCGGGTAACTTTTCCACCACTTTAAATAAGGTTTCTTCAATTTCATCCGTTAACAAACTACGTTCTGGCGTGGATTGCTCTTTGAGCGCATCACTGCCTTCGTAAAAGTCTGCTTCGTCTGCGTCGACATCACTCGCGGGGGGCTTCCTTCCTTGCGCAACCAGATAATTTTTAGCACTGTTTACCGCGATACGGTACAACCAAGTGTAAAACGCACTGTCGCCACGAAAGTTTGGTAATGCCCGATAAGCTTTAATAAACGCTTCTTGGGTAACATCAGCCACATCACCGCTGTTTTTTACATAGCGCGATACCAAATGCATGACTTTATGCTGATAGCGAGTTACCAGTAAGTTAAATGCATTTTTATCGCCACGCTGTACTTTTTCGACCAATTGTTGGTCGGTTATCTGCTCGCTCATTCGAGCCATTACTCCTACTTCAACTACCCAATAGCTCTAACAAGCATTGATATAGACGCGTACTGTTACAAAAAGTTCTGTATTAGCATTAAAAATATTTAAAAATGCTGAGGGAAAGCCATCTGGATCATTGTGTTTTGCCACTCATCCTTTAGACTTGCCGAACCTTTGCTCGTTTAATATATACAAAAATACATGAAATCAGTGTCATCTTCACTAACTTCCACATCAAATTCAATTGAACATCGATGTGATGTACTGATTATAGGTAGCGGCGCAGCAGGGCTTAGCCTTGCACTTAGGCTTGCCGACCACTGTCAGGTTATCGTGCTCAGTAAGAGCGATCGTAATGAAGGGTCTACCCGTTATGCCCAAGGCGGCATCGCCGCGGTGTTCGATGAGCAAGACTCTATCGATGCTCATGTGCAAGATACCTTAAAAGCAGGCGGAGACTTATGCGATGAACCAGCCGTGCGCTTTACTACCGAACGAGCAAAAGAAGCGTTAAGCTGGCTTATTGGATACGGCGTACCCTTTGATACCGAAACAACTGAGTCTGGTGAAGAACGTTTTCACCTTACCCGTGAAGGTGGGCATAGTCACAGACGTATTCTTCACGCCGCCGATGCTACCGGTGAAGCGCTGCAAATAACATTAAACGATGCTGTTTCTGCTCACCCTAATATTCACGTCTTTGAACGTTACAACGCTATCGACCTTATCCCATCGAAGGACGATAAAAAGCGAGTGATTGGCGCGTATGTGTGGAACCGCCAACAAGAGCACGTTGAAGTCATTCGCGCGCCCTTCATCTCATTGGCAACGGGCGGTGGAAGCAAAGTATATCAATATACCTCAAACCCAGATGTTTCCAGCGGTGATGGCATTGCTATGGCCTGGCGTGCAGGTTGTCGTGTTGCCAACATGGAATTCAATCAGTTTCATCCAACCTGCTTATTCCACCCGCAAGCCCGAAATTTTCTTATTACAGAAGCCCTGCGTGGTGAAGGCGCGAACTTATGTCACGCCGATGGCACCCGTTTTATGCACAAGTTTGACGAGCGTGGCGATTTAGCGCCCAGGGATGTGGTTGCACGTGCCATCGATTATGAAATGAAGCGCCTTGGCGCTGACTGTATGTATTTAGATATCAGTCATAAACCCGCTGACTTTATCGTTAAACACTTTCCTAATATTTATCGTAAATGCCGCTCATTAGGTATAGATATTACCCGAGAGCCTATCCCTGTAGTGCCCGCAGCTCATTATAGCTGCGGTGGCGTTGTAACCGACTTCAATGGAAAAACAGATTTAGTCAATGTGTACGCGATAGGAGAAGTCGCCTATACCGGTTTACACGGCGCAAACCGCATGGCATCTAACTCGCTGTTAGAATGTGTTGTCTTTGCCAGCGCTGCCGCCGAGCATATTATCTCTTCGTTACCTTCAGCCTCCTGTGAAGAAGCCATTTTGCCTTGGGATGAAAGTCAGGTATCAGACTCTGATGAAGAAGTTATTATTCAGCATAACTGGCACGAACTACGCTTATTTATGTGGGACTATGTAGGCATTGTTCGTACTGACAAACGGTTAGAACGCGCCATGCGCCGAATTAACTTGCTGGAACAAGAAATTGCTGAATACTACGCACACTTCAGGGTAAGCAATAACCTTCTTGAATTAAGAAACTTGGTGACTGTTGCTGAATTAATTGTGCGCTGCGCTATGCAGCGAAAAGAAAGCCGGGGTCTACACTTCAACCTGGATCACCCGGGACAACTTGATAACCCTCAACCTACTTTTTTGTGCCCCGAAAAAGATGCCTTACCATCGGTACCAGGAACACTTATTTCTTAACGGTTTTGGGTGAATTTACGCGTCCCCTTAGCGTTATCTGCGTGTTTTGGATATACAATAGAAATACGAAAAAGCCCACTTCCTAATACAGAGTGTTCAATACACTACATTAGGAAGTGGGCTTTTCTATTTATATTGCGACTTTGAGTTTTACTCTGCTTTTTTTTTAAATCTACTACAAAGTACCAAAGTCATAGCACGCAAATATAGCACGTTATAAAAACACCAAACTAAGCAGGCTGACTTACCCGTTGATGATAGTAGACTTGATACCGTGTCGGAATAACAGCTTCAAGCTACAGTGTCGATACTTCAGCATCTAGGTGTACTTGCTGATCATCACTGCTAGTAATTTCCAAAATAGAGCGGTCTTCATCTCGGCACATTTGATAGATATTAATACTGCAAGGCAGCATAACGGGCCGTTTAAAACGGCAAACCACATCTGAAATATGCTGACCATCGGATACCGGTACGAATGATAACGCGCGGGCTAGTGTCCACATTCCATGCGCTATGGGGCGTTTAAAGCCAAATGCTTTGGCACTTAGCCCAAACAAATGAATGGGATTATAGTCGCCAGAAATTTTCGCGTAACGTCTGCCTGTATCGGCCGTAACATCAAGCTCTGCAAGCAAGTTTTTAGGGCTATCAACACAGGCTTCGGTAGTATCTTGCAAAGGTGCTCTGGGCGCCACGTGTACCGCTTTCACCTTCACCAAGTAGCTACTTACTGCTTTGTAAACACAGCGCCCTTGTTGAAAAGCGTCCAAGGAAACATCAACTTCCCAGCCACGGGAGTGTGGTTTAACATTGCTGAATCGAACACGGCATTCAAAAGCGTCGCTTAAATCGCATTCTTCTAGCACTTCTACACGATTCGCAGCATGTATTAACCCTAGCAGCGGAAACGGGCTTTTCTTATCAAGTAAACACTGCATTTGAAGGGGCAGAGACAGCATTTGCACATACAAAGGATGCATGGTTGCAGCATCTGGCCAGGCCACTTCCTGACAGAACGCCCCGTAGTGCTTGTTATCAACATTAATTTGCTTAGTGTAAATACGAGGCGGTAATGTGGGTGGTTTGAATTGCATTAACTGTCGGGTATCGACACGTTTAAATAAAGCTTTTACATACTCACGAAACATCAATGTTATTCCTTGTTTGGCCCGCTCCTTGAGCGAAGATTATTGCTCGACATAGTCGCCGATAATCTGCTTCAGAGCATTCACCTTTTAATACCCAGCGTACATGCTCGTAATACGGCTGGTACCATTTTCGCGCAGTTCGTTCTACATTGAGGGTAAGACCCCATGGGAACAGTAATGAAGACTTGTGAAGATTCACCGCTGGCGAATAAACCTCTTCACCCGATACCATCAACGCCCGCAATGTAACATCGCCTGTAAGCGTGTAAACATCATTACATGGCACCGTCGTCAGTTTGCTTGACCTACACCATATATGCAGGCAGAAGGTTATATACAACGGCACACACACAAGCGCGCACAACCAAAGCCAGCTTGGGCTTACCCACGTCCACAAGGCTTCAGGCAAATTTATAATACTGAAGCCTAAAGCTGTAATAAGAATGAGTATTCCTACTACATGTCGCCACGGCGAATAACTGAGTTTAACCCTGTACTTTGACACGATTAACGATAGTAGACACCATGCCAGCTAGCTCTGGATCTTGGCATTGCTGATGGCCCATAAACCAGGCAAACAAGTCCGGGTCGTCGCTGGTAAGTAAGCGTTCGAATATTTCTTGTTGTTCGTAATCAAGCGAATCGAAGGCTTCATCTACGAAAGGCATGAGCAACACATCAAGTTCCAACATCCCTCTGCGGCACGCCCACTTTAATCTAGCCCGTCTTTTTGGCTCAAACATATATCCACATTCTTAATTATTGTTTTGACACTATCATCATATTACCACGGTGATGGGCGAAGGATCACTGCCCTTTTAGACAGAAACTCGTATCAATAGCGTCTTGTGATAAACGAATTACCCACAAAATACGATAATCTCAGGGGTTCCCCTTGATAAAACCCACAACCCCCTCACCTACTACATTATAAATTCTTCATTCGGAATCTTTGATGACAGCGTTAACGACTCTTTCTGATTTACCTTCGCACTATGCAATTAAGTTAAATGACAACATGCTGATAAAGCTAGAAGGCGAGCAAGCTGATAGCTACCTGCATGGACAAGTGACAGTCAACATCAACGCCTTAGATGAGAATACGGTGAGGCATTGTGCCCATTGCGACAATAAAGGAAAGACCTGGTCTATTTCTTTTGTGAGTCGCCATGAAAATGCAATTTATATGTTAACCAACAAAGACTCAGGTGCGCACTCTCTTGCTCAGTTGAATAAGTATGGTGTGTTTTCAAAGGTAGATATATCCGAGGAAACAAATCAGTACACGCAATTTTTCTTAGGTGAAAACCTTGGGCAGATGTTACTTAGTAGCTATTTCGACACCCTTCCGAGTGAGCCATTGGCTAGTGTTCATAGTGATGCGGGGTGGGTATTTAAAAGTGATACTCTGCGGGCTGGCTATTATGTGGTACTGGATTGCGCACAAGTCGCTGAATTTGAGCAAAAAGTAAAAGATACTAACGGCGCCATTTTTGAACAAAATGTATACGATGCTATTATGATAGAAAGTGCGATACCTTCTATTCAAGAAACTGGCATCAGTGAGTACGTTCCCCAGATGATGAACGTACAGGCACTTAACGGTATCGATTTCGACAAAGGCTGTTATATGGGCCAAGAAGTGGTTGCTCGCACACGCTTTTTAGGCAAAAACAAGCGCGCTGCCTATAGCTTTTCAGTGCCAAAAGCGTTTCACATTAACGCTGGCGATACGCTAGAAAAGCAATTAGGCGAGAACTGGCGTCGCGCTGGCATGGTAATTCGTAAGGCTGAACTTAGCGAAGAAACATGGTTCATGGCTGTGCTTTCAAACGATACCACTGAGCAAGATATTCATCGCCTAGCTGACCAAGTTGAAATTACCTGCTACCCTAACCCTTTACCGTACAGCATTGAGCAGGCAAAGAGCTCATTGGTGAAAAACCGTAAATAAGCATTAATAAATTTAAAACCACCGCCCAGTAGGGCAAAACTACAGGACAAATTATGACTATAACCTCTGACAGCGTTGTCACCCTTCACTACACCGTTTCAACCGAAGACGGTACCGAGCTTGATTCATCAGCCGGTAAGGAGCCGCTTGTAGTGCTTCAAGGGCGCCGCTTTCTTATTGAGGGACTAGAAGACGCATTGGTTGGGAAAGAAAAAGGCGAGAAGTTCAACTTGTCTGTTGAACCAGAGAAAGCCTACGGTGAACGTATCGATGAACTCGTTCAGCGCGTACCTAGTTCAATGTTTGAAGGCATGGACGTTGAAGTTGGCATGTCTTTTCGTGCAACCACACCAGAAGGTGAACAATCGGTTATTATTATCGAGACATCTGATGATGAAGTGGTTGTAGACGGTAACCACCCGCTTGCAGGTATTCCACTTACTTTCGATGTGGAAGTGGTTGATGTACGCGATGCGACTGCGGAAGAATTAGAGCACGGCCATGCCCATACGCCAGGCGGTTGTGGTCACGACCACTAATTTGCCTTACTAACGTAAGTGCAATAAAACTAAAAAGGGAGCCAAAGGCTCCCTTTTTTGATATCCGCCCTAACGTTACCTATATGCAACGCTAAGGTTTTGTCTTTACTCAGTAGCAACTATTTATATCGCGTCTTCGTTTTGCTCACCAGTACGAATACGCACTGCTGCTTCAACATTAAACACGAATATTTTGCCGTCACCAATTTTGCCTGTTTTTGCTGAGTTTTCGATGGCTTCTATCGCCTGCTCGACGCGCTCATCATCAAGCACTAACTCAATCTTAATTTTAGGCAGAAAATCCACTTGATATTCGGCACCGCGATAAAGCTCAGTATGTCCTTTTTGTCGTCCGAAGCCTTTTACTTCAGACACTGTCATTCCAGCAATACCAACTTCGGCTAATGCTTCCCTTACATCGTCCATCTTGAACGGTTTAACTATCGCTTCAATCTTTTTCATGGTAACTACTCATCATAAATGGTTGGAATAGGTACGCGCTTGTGCTGAGTACGCTGATAAATGTACAACAACTTTTCATCTACCTCGGCGGAAACTGATTTACCTTCTAGGAAGTCATCAATTTGATCGTACGTCATGCCAAGGGCTTGTTCATCAGCTTTTTGCGGCGCGAGAGTTTCGAGATCGGCGGTGGGCGCTTTTGTAATAACAGTTTGCGGCGCGCCTAAGTGCGAGGCCAGTTGTCGAACTTGGCGTTTGCTCAACCCAAACAAAGGCGCTAAATCGCACGCTCCATCGCCATACTTTGTATAAAAACCCGTAATATTTTCAGCTGAATGGTCTGTGCCTAACACTAATCCATCAACCATGCCGGCAATTTCATACTGAATCACCATACGGGTTCGTGCTTTTACATTACCTTTAACGAAGTCACGCTTTGCTTCACTTTCAGGCAATAAGCCAGCATTTGATAATGACTCAGTGGTAGAAGCGTGAATGGCATCTGCCCCAGGCTGAACATTAACCGTTACAGAATGGGAAGGCTCAATAAAGTCTATCGACAACTGAGCATCAGCTTCATCGGCCTGCGTTTGATAAGGTAGACGAACGGCGACAAACTGAAAATTTTCATGCTTTTCCTGGTTTAATTCGTTCACTGCTAACTGGGCTAATTTACCCAAAGTACAAGAATCGATACCGCCACTAATGCCTAGCACCAGTGAATTTAAACCTGACGTAAGAAGCTGCTTTTTAATGAAAGCCACTCGACGAGTAACTTCAAATGCCACATCAATTTCAGGCAGCACTTTCATTTCTTCAATAACTGCTTGTTTTTGCATTATAATGTCCAATTAGTGAGTGGGCGTCCTGATATCTGAGTTTACGATAAACTCGCCTTAGATGTTAGTGGTAAAAGAATTCAAACTTCATTAATCACTAAAATTCATTACTTTTTGTATCTTGGGGTATGCCTACATGCCTTTTTTTATACCCTTCTTGAGGCAAATTGGTTTACCTTGAATACTCGCGCGTGTTTGCATCTAATGTTGTATAAATTGAGGCTAACGCTATGATCAGTATTAAATTAACTTAGTAAAAAAATATCAGTGAAAACAGAGTCTTCTAGCACTATGCATCTTCAGTACGGTTTTACGCTTTTAGAGATGCTAATTACCGTAGCCATTTTGGCCATTTTAGTAGGGGTGGTTGCCCCGTCTATTAATACTATTTTAGTCAAAAATAGAGTGACCGGCGATATCAATACGTTAAGCGCTATTGCACAGCAAGCTCGGTTTAGTGCCGTCAATGAGCAGTTTGATGTAATACTTTGTCCTACCACGAACTACGATACGTGTGTAAGTGATTGGGCGAACGCGAAAATGGTCTTTATTGATGAAAACGCAAACGGAAGCAGAGACAGTAGCGAATCGCTTATTGCCAGCAGCGATCCGTTAAATACTGGTAACATAATCAGTGGCATTTCTGGTGCTATTTCTTTTTCTGAACAAGGAAGTATTAGTACCAGTGCAACCATAACAATTTGTCCAAAGAGTAAAGATGCTTCATATGCTTCAGCCCTCTTATTATCACTCTACGGCAGAATATCCGTCGCCATCGACAGTGACAACGATGGCGTTAACGAAGACTTATCTGGCACAGCCCTTACCTGCACCTAATGCCTTGCGATTTTTGCTATAGCGCAGGCCTCCTTTAGGGTTGAAGTAATCATAACCACGTACGAAAAACAGGCTATCTTCCCCAACATCCATGGGGTAAATTCTCATAAGGCGTGATCGTTAGCAGCCGACAAGGATTGGACTCATCCAAAAAGCCTAAAGACGCTGCAATGCTATAATTCCCATCCTTAGATTCGCTGTATGTCAATGTGACGCCGTCTATACTGGGCGCCGGTAATCCACTAAGCCCTGCGTATTTACCTTCGCTTAACCAGTACCTTTCTTGCTTTATTTGCAAAGAAAGTAAGTAACTAATGGTTTCATGCTTGTTCGCAAGGGCGATAGTTGATGAGTAGCTAGGTATAGCAAACATAGAAATAATGCCCACAATCGCAACGGCGACCAAAAGCTCGATTAACGTAATACCCCGTCCCTTAATTAAATTGATTTTCCCTTCCATGGTACAGCAGCCCGCTATTGGTTGATTCGCTATGCTGTAAATCTAACAGCAAACAAATAACAAATAACCGGACTAAAGCATGGTTTTATTCAAAGCAGATGGATTTTCATTATTAGAATTGCTTCTGGTACTTTGCATAATGGGCATTTTTACTGGCATAGCGGTTCCCTCTTTTGTTGAATGGCGGCAAGTCATCGCCATGAAAAGTGCATTAAGGCATACCGCTGACATCGCAAAATACGCCCGCACACTAGCTATCGCTGAGCGTAAGCCGATTACCTTGGTAATCGACTCGTCCGTGAATCATTGCATCAGCGTAACTTCTGCTAATGACTGCGATTGCAATGTAGCAAGCAGTTGCCATGTTTTTGGCCAACACAAGCGGCTCATGATGCAAAGTTATAATGCAGTGATTGCTAATCCAGCCAATAAAAAGTCGTTGTTAACCTTCGATGGTACTCATGGGATGAGCTTCGGCAGCGCAATGACCGTCACGTTAAGTAACGCACGATTTACCGGCAAGGTTATTATTAATAATCTTGGTCGAGTACGGTATTGCGCCTCTCCCGCATTTGAGGATGTTTCTCTATGTTAACGTCATCTGGCATCACCCTTGTAGAGCTCACCATTGCCATGGCCATCAGCACAACATTGGTGCTTTTTTCTGCCATGGGGGCTGCCACCATTTCCAAGGAATTAGGTTACTTTCAGCAGCAACTCGCACTGCACAGTGAACTACGTCTTTTGAGTCAGTCTCTTTCTTTACAACTACAGCGGGCGGGTTACGTAGCTAGCACCTTTGAAGAGATTTTTGCCAACGGTGCATTGCTACCGCCCTCTATTGAAATCAGCCACCATCCACTAGAGGTTGAAAATTCTTGTGTGTTATTTTCTTATGATAAAAATGCTGACGGAGACATTACCCATGAAGATCCAGCCGAGCTATTGGGTTTTCGGTTGCGCAATAAAGCACTTGAGTACCGTGTAGCAAGTAAAAGTTGCGCACAAGGTGGATGGCATGATCTTACCGACGCATCAGAATTGTACGTCACTCAATTCACTATATCCCTTCACGGTGAGGTAAACCGTGCCCCTGTTTACAAGGTAAAGCTTGCCCTTCAAAGTAAAGCGTCTGCAAAACTGAGCGCCGAGCAACATCTGTATATACGAGTTGCCAATGCAATATAACGCCGATTTTTACTCATTCCCACTAGCCCTCCAAACACATGTGATAGGTGCAAGAGACGCAAGCGCTAGGAAATGTCCTAGTAAGGTAAAAGGCGCCGTATTGTTAAGTGTCGTGGGTATACTGTTAAGCTTAATAACACTAGCACTTTGGGCAACCAGTTCACTGCTGACAAGCGAGTTTCAAGCCAACAAGCGCAGCCTTGCTTATGTTGAGGTGATGAATACACTGCACAACGACTTAACGCTATTAACAGAGCAGTTGCGTACCAGCGATGATTGGCGGCAAACCGCAAGTTTATTCACACGAGCAACAGTAACGGCCACTGACTACGCTGGGAAGGATTCTCAATATTTAACCCTATTCACAGTGGCCATGCTCCACCCTGCGACTTCACTCTTTGTTCGGCAAGGTTTTTTACGCCATCCCGCATTGGTTCGTCTTCCTACCACTGGCTTGGTAACCGGTAGTACCAACGCCATACTTCCTCATCTTTTTGAACGAGATCATAGCCACTTTACGCCGATGTATTTTTCAGAGCCGCTTATAACAAATAAGTGCGAAGCTCTTACCGGTAAACTCGTTATATGGGTTCGTGGTGACTGTTATATTTCGTCGAGTGAAACAATAGGGGAAGCGAATCATCCCGTTTTACTTGTTGTGGAAAAAGGTGATTTCACCCTTGAATCCCATGCACAAATTTATGGGTTAGTGGTGATGTTAAGCGATACCAGTATGCCTACAAACCCTAAAGCCACTATCGCCGCTTCGGCCAAATTCGTAGGCGCTATGGTAAGCAATGCAGATGTTTCTACGTTTTTCTACGGACACATCGATTTCAATGTAAGCGTATTACATACCCTTCAATATTCTCGTGGTTTGCAAAAGATGCAACCCATACCCGGGAGTTGGCATGACTTCAATTAAATTGACCAAAGGGTTTTCACTAATCGAAGTAATTATCGCATCAGGACTCTTTGCGCTTACCTTTACCGCCGGCCTTAAGCTTTATCAGCAAATTTTCGGACAGTGGCAGCAACTTCGCGCAGTGCAGCAAGCACGACATCAACTTGAGATCGCCCAAACTGATTTACTAATAAACGTGAACACCAACCCAAATTCATACGTCACCATTACACCCTCGTATTCCACGAGCGTGGCAAAAGCCGTTATCTTAGAGCAAATCATAGAACCTTTGCCCAAATTGCCCCATACAGAAGAAGCGCTAAATACCGAGGAGGAGGTAAATGTAGAAGGCACGCTTGATGAAGTGCAAGGACTTACTGAAAAAGAAAAACTTGAAAGCCAAGTTATTACTCAACAATTGACATTTATCGTTGCACCGCCGTATCAGTCGAGTTGGCAAGATGTGGTGAGCATGGGGCCGTTAGTGCCACTATCACCCGCAAAACCCTAGTGAATTAACAAGACCAACAATACTCGCCCGCCGCCAACGACCCATTATTGTTCACGTCCCAACCTTTCCGTCCATCGCTAAAGTAGAATAGCGCGCCATCAGCAGCCTGCGCAGAACCGCTTACTGGTGTTGCTTTGAGCTGATAACTGGTTGCATCAGCAGACACGATGGTGAGGTTGTAGCGTTTATTAGCCGCGGCTTCTGTTGAAGGCGAATAAGTGGCAAATATAGTCGGCGCCCCCGTATTTCCGCCGCCCGCGCCCGCACCTTGGTAACTAAATGAGCCACTATGATGGCGCTCCATTGCAGCAGCAAATGCCAACAAATCCGCCTGCCCCGTCCCTCTATACCCATCAGTCATAAAAGACTGATACGAAGGGTAAGCAATACTGGCAAGAATGCCAACAATCGCCACGACTATCATTAATTCAATAAGGGAAAAGCCTTTATTTCTTTCGTTACTAATAATCACTGAGATGTATCCTCTCGCTCAGTTTCTGTATGCCAACTGCCTCGTTGTATTCGTTCAAACTTACCATAAATATTTTGCGCTAAACATTCAAACACTGAGCCGCAGGCCTCTTCGTTACCATCATCGTCGACACTGATAACGGTAGAGGCACACTCGGTACCAAGGCACACCACAGGGCTAGTTATATCTTCGATAAGAATTTTAGTCTCTGGTGCGATCCCCGTTTGCTGTAACTCTACGGATCTGTCAGAACTATCGAGTTCACCATTATTATTAAGGTCTGTTACGGCATTAGCATTAAATAAGTTAACGAGATATGCCCTGCTATTTCCGGACGGTGGCGCGCACAAACTGGTACTGCTTACGGCAGGTACATAAGTAGTAAAGAATATTTTATAATCTAGTATCAAGGGTGACGCTAATACTTTTTCTCCCTTGGTCGTAAGCTCGATATACCACCCCGCTTTATTTGCAAAGCTGGATGCGGCCACGCCTTGCTCAGTTTCATCGCTACTCGTGAGCAAATGTTCGGTGGCATTATATAAATCCGACTCAGACACGGTGCTCATGAAGGTATATTCACCATTCACATCGCGACTAAATACACTATCGTCTTTGAGCATATAAAAATTGTCTTCTACCGTGACATCAAGCGGTGATGCTCGCCATCCACTTCCCATTGCAACGGCATAATACAATTCGTCACCCAACGCAACTTCCGAAACATCAGGGCCATAATAAAAACGACGATTGGTTTCGGCGGTGTCCCCAGCAAAATCAGCCAGCCTCGCACCTTTTATAAAGTTGCTACCCGACTCGCCATTATAAATATCCAAGCGAAACAGTTGCCCGCCCATGTCACCGACATACATATGGTCAGCGAAGCCATCGTTGTCTCTGTCAATCACGGATATTCGACCCGGGATACTGTAGTTCATATCAACCAGATTCAAATCGGCATCAGTGTTGCTGGCGTGCCAGAGTAAGCTTCCAGTGTCTGCATCGAACATATAAACTGCATTTCCAATGGCATCAGCACTTCTCACCGACTTATCGTCTTGCGATTCATCGTAACCGCCACCGATGATCATGACATTCTTCTCTTGGCTGCCGTAGCGCACTTTAGTGATGGTGGGACGCGACCATGTTTGCCCTAATTTCTCAAGACCCGAGGTACCGCCTGCGATTACAAACTTAACGGTGGGCGACGTCTTCTGTGTCACGTCAAACACATAATAGTTCCGGCCACCTCGGCGCATACCTAAATACAGGTAAGTCGAAGTTCCCACCGTACGCAATACCATTTCACCATCTAAGCCATAAACATGATTAAACGTAGAGATATCTTCATAAAAGTGGTGCAAGTTAGGCAGCAACGTTTTAGGCATAATGCCAAAGTTTTCTTCGCCGGTTTCAGCGTCAAACGAATGCAGCATACCTTGGTTTGTGGCAACTAATATGGCTGAATCGGTGCTGCCGTAATTAACCACCACAGGTTGAGAATGAATGGGGTCGCCCATTTGAAGCCGGTAGTCAGTGGTATCACCATCTCCATCATTATCTTTAACATCTATGCCCCGCGCCCATTTAAGCAGCACTTCGCGAAGTTCTTCCGCGTCGAGTTCGTCATCAACCCCCATCATTGCTGCTGTAATATCCTCGTTGTTTTCATGCAGTTCATTACTAGATTGAACAATAGTTCCAGCACCATCGAAGAGATATAAGTTACGGTTAGACGTCATTTTGCTCGCGGTACCGCCTTCTCGAACATCACTACCATCAACAAGAGTCGACCAAAAGCTATGGGAATTATCTTTAAAGAATCCCGTATCACCATCTACCGCAACCAGTGAGTTTTGATCTAAAATATCCTCGCCATCTAATCGGTAACGCTTAAGGTTACCCGGCCAGATAGCACCTTCACTGGGTTTAAACAACGCAAAGTAGAGTTCGTCGTTATGGGTCAAGCGATTAAGCTGATTCACCGCTACTCCGGGTGATACAAAAGTAGAATTCACATCCTTTACTGAACGAAGAATAGTGTTAAATGCTTCAAGCAGTTCTGCGCTGTCATCAGCTTGATAGAATCCGCCACCACTTTGCACTGCCAGCTGATTCAAGAAATTGTTGGCGGTACTATTCGCGGCAAACCCTATTGTATGTGTGATCACCCGACGTCCAATAACCGATGTATCCGAATCGCTGACATTTTTAACTAAACTCAAACCACACTTTTCACCCCCACTACCTGTACAGCTATCGCCTAGCAATGATTCGATAAGAGATACACTGTGGTTATTGTTTGCTTCCCCATCAGACAGCAAAACAATATGATTGTTGGTCTGACATTGCAGATCGCTAACCGGTGATATATAGGTTGCCCCGCTAGGAATATATTCATTAATACAGTCGCTATCAGATAGATTGTCATCGGAACACCCGTTTGGTTGAACAGCATCACCGCCCAAATACGCGCTTCTGTGGCTGACTCGCGTATTCTTCCTTACCGTGTTTGAAACATTGTAGTTACCACGGGTTAGCCCGTAATCAACGTCTCTGCCACCGTAATAGTTAACCGCCTCATACAGCGTATCTACAATGGGCGTATAGCCACTGGCAGTAAGCTCATCAACTTTACTGATAAGGTGTTCTCTCACTGTCGATGTCTGCCCAGGCGAGGCTGAACCATTGAATTTAACTACTAATTTTGCCGCGGATGACTGAGAGCCACTGTAGGTATATGCACCTCGATAGCCAGTGAAGTCACTAAACACGAACGCCATCGCATTACCTGATTGCCATCCCGCTCTATCTACAATCTCTTTAACTACGCCGGAAATATCCGGTGAGGCGTAATCATTGCCCGATGAAAACGACCCCATAGTCCAAGTTACACCGGACGTTTTGCCAATATTTCTAAGCAAATAACGATTTCCAGAAGAGAAGTCGTCAGCATCATTATCAGCAACACCGCGAATTAACATGCTCGAGTTATTGTAGTTGTAGCTGCTATAAGCAGTAAGTTCTATGTAGGCTTCGGAAATTTCAGCTCCTTGAGGGATGTTTACGTTTTGAAAGCGAACCCCTATATAACTGTTATAGCTGCTTGAGAAAGTAAGCTCTGAGCCTGTATTTTCATACCCTTTGTTGTTTTCTTCTATATTGTCGTTAGAACGGCTAACCTGGTAAACGCTTTCACCGCTGATACAACCTGTAGCGGTTGTATCATCATAAGACACCACCAATTGCGGGGACCCAGTTTGCCCAGAATCAAATGCTCGGGCTTCTCGGCTGCTTGCTGTATCTGAACTTGTGCCCTCTATAAGAATATTGAGGTCATCACCGCCGCACCATTGTGGCAAATCTACAATTTCTTGAATAACCGATGAAATATCAGGCGTGGCAATAACCTCATCAGCAGAAGGAAAGTCATTGTTACTTATCCATTCAACTTTTGATGCGGTTTTAGTTCGTGACGAAAGGTTGTCATATGCCGTGGAAAATGCCGTGCTAGTTGCCGACGCCTCACCGCTTATCGTGAGTGTGGTGCCTGCTATATTAAATTTTTCTGATGTAAAACGAATATATGCACTGACTATCGTTGCCCCTTGAGGAATATTCATCTCAGTAAAACGCATGCCTGATGTGACTATATTCGTGCCAGAGCTCAACACTAGGTTGTTAGCATTAGTATTTACGGTACCGTTGATTTCTGACGCATCATGACTACTTGAACCGGTTGAGGTGATGAGTTCTGGTTGAATAGCATCGTCAATCCCGCTTACTGGAAAGAGTATAGGGCCACCATAGTCGGAAAAACGCATAAGGCCGGCATCTATATTGGTGGCTGAAGTTAACGCCTCTTTAAGTGCGTTTTGTACTCTAAGAATACGCGATTGGCCGGTGCCATCTTTGCCCGTCATACTGCCTGACGTGTCCATAATAAAGAGTACATTTGGATTATAAGTAGCCGACTCTGACGCGGTACCTAAGTAAATATCCAAATCATCACCGACAGCGGAAAAGCCAATACAAGAAAACATCACTACCGAGACAAAAAAACTACTCACGCGTTTCATAATTATTACTCTACTTATTGTGATGCGGGGCCAAACACTGATGCCGCTAGGGAGTTTGCAACCACCGTGGATTTGGCACCTACCTTGCCGCAGCCTCTAATAATGAACACGTGGCAATTTACGTTGCTACCACCAATCACGTTGCTTGAGCCCCTACATGCCTGCTCTCTTATAAACGCGGTACGAGACCAACTCTTAGTACCTGCCAGGGTTTGATACGTGCCGTTTGTGGTGTGCTCACTGCCCGTAGAGAGACCACCTTCAGTCATGTACCTGTCGGTCCATTCATTTTCATCAAAACAACTCATTGATGCGGTTTCTGGATCAAAGGCCGCAATTTGGCGAGCAGCTGATAAAGGGTCTGTTTTAGTGCTATCTTCTAACAAGACTTCATCTTCCGATTCAAAAAAGACGCCCGCAATGGCCGCTTCTGCAGCATCAAATGCTAAGCCACTTTGCTGCATAGACATGGCCATTTTAGATTGAGATAAGCTACTAGTTACGGCGCTTACCCCTAAAATAGTAAGGGAAAGTAGTACCAGCAATGCAAACACCATGACCAAACCGCGCTGCTTCATCGGATACTCCTAACAAAATTTTTCATATTTCGAAGTGATAACGTTTTCGTAAACACCTGATAGTAATGCGCTGAGTCTAAGGTCACCGCATTTTCATTAAGTAGTGCAAAAGTAGGAGCTGAGGTTTGCTGCACTTGGTTTTGATAGCTTTTAAGTAAGATCCCCCAGCGCAGCGCAACTACTTGTTGATTTTGTGCTCGTAGCGCTGACAACTTGTCTGCTGTCACATAGGTTATAGCTTGCCCATTGGAATCCTCAGCAACATCACTGACGCCATACTGAAGTTGAAAATTACTGACATTGTCTAGCAAGGTCACGGTAGTCGGTGAAACGGATTGTGCTTTTAGGCCTCGTAAAACTCGGCCATCGTAACCCGTGCATTTAAACTCTGTCCCACTCACAAAATAACGATTCACAACATGGAACTCATCACCCGCAGCATAGCCATGTTTATTTCCCGTACAGTCTTCAAGTGCAAGCAGGCTTACTACTAGCTGATCATTCGCTCCACTTGATGCTTGAGTACTACCTAGGCTGGCATTAGCCGAAAAGTCTCCAACTAAACTAACCGGGTTGTTTTGAACAAACGCAGCTTCTGATACGGTATCTACAGAGTCATCGACGCTGGCAGTAATAAGGTCGTAGCGACCTATTTCGTAAAACTCTCCGGTGAGCCGACTGGTTATATACCGGCCCGACTCCTGAACCTGAGAAACAGCTTGGTTTAGTGTATTGGTTACGCTGCTGCTTACCAGCACTTGAATGATAGCGCCAGAAATAACCAGCCCCAATACCAATGAAATCATTAGCTCTACAAGCGAAAAACCCTGTACACGCTTCACAAGGTTAAATCCTTAATGACGCAAGCATTGCTGTCTGATTCGTTTGGGTTGCAACGCGTGTTTAAGGTATACGTTTGATTACCTGTTGATGCTACTGGCCATGCTAAAATAACTTGCAACCTTGAGCCCGCACTGCAACTGTAAACATCCGCTGCATTGTTATCTGCACAGGTTAACGACAATGTGGTTTGAGGGTTAGTTTGTACTGCCGCGCATGAGAGTGCCCAGCCATCGTATTTAGCCATATCCAGCTCGTTGCAGGTGGCGGTTTCACAATTGGGCACCCCAGAAGGACGACTCAAACAAAAACATTTATAAGGATGGGTGGAACCCGAGCAGGTGAGCCCGGTGAAGTTGTAATTACTTGCATTGAAATATTGGTTGTTAACCACCATGCCATCACCTACCGTTGCCACACGCGCAGCAGCACGTAAGCGCTCTGCAACTTGAGCCGCAACAAATTCGCTTTGCGTTCGGCTAATAGCATCTTTGTTGGCAAACGAACCGGTGAATTGAAGTGCAGCAACCCCGAGTAACCCAATCGCAAGAATGAACAAAGTAACAAGCACTTCAATAAGGCCGACGCCCTGCTGTTTGTTCAATCCACTAGTGATTATCGTTCGATTCATAGTCCCTGCATTGCACGGTGGCATTCACGCTAAAATTTAGACACAACCTTATATTTAGCATTCTATGCTAAATATTTCTTGCTCAAGGTATAAGCAATCATAAAACGTATAAGTTTGTATTACCATCATGCGACAGCGTAAAAAAAAGCACTGCAAATCAATGCAGTGCCTTCAAATCAGAACCAATTTTCATACCTAAAAGGTGTTAGCTTACTTGTTTAACTCTAAGCTCTTTTGGAACCGCGAATTCCACATTTTCTTCTCGGCCTGCACGCTCAGAGGCGGAAACTGCGCCCCATGTTTTAAGCTTATCAACCACACCTTGAACCAACACCTCTGGCGCCGAAGCGCCAGCTGTCACACCAATATGCTCGATACCGTCAAGCCACTCCTTCTGAATGCAGTTAGCATCGGCAATTAAGTGCGCTTTCGCACCAATTTTTTCTGCTAGTTCACGCAAACGATTTGAGTTTGAGCTATTTTGAGCCCCCACCACTAGCAAGACTTGGCAATCTTGAGATAAATCGCGTACTGCATCTTGTCGATTTTGTGTGGCATAACAAATATCGTCTTTACGAGGACCTTGAATGTCAGGGAAACGTTCACGCAATGCATCAATAACATCTGCGGTATCATCAACAGATAAAGTCGTTTGACTACAGTAATAAAGATTCTTGGCGTCTTTTACTTCAAGGGTCGCTACATCAGCCTCAGATTCGACAAGGTAAATCCCACCCTTATCATTGCTATACTGCCCCATAGTACCTTCTACTTCTGGGTGCCCTGCGTGACCAATCAAAATACATTCTGTGCCTGTTTTACTTGCACGGGTCACTTCCATATGCACTTTAGTGACTAGCGGACATGTGGCATCAAACACTTTTAAGCCACGATTTTCAGCTTCTTTTCTTACCGCTTGAGAAACGCCGTGGGCAGAAAAAATAACAATGCAGTTATCTGGCACTTCATGCAATTCATCGACAAAAATAGCGCCACGCTCACGTAGCCCATCGACCACAAACTTATTGTGAACGACTTCATGGCGAACATAGATAGGCGGCTCAAATATCTCAAGTGCTCTTTCTACAATTGTGATGGCTCTGTCTACACCGGCACAAAAACCACGGGGGTTAGCGAGATGAATTTGCATAATTACTGTTCACCTTCTGGTGCAGGTGCGGCTTTTACATCAACAATTTCAACATCAAAAATAACCGTCTGCCCTGCAAGAGGGTGATTAAAATCAACAGTGATAGAGTCGCCAGCCACACTTCTGATGATACCGGGTATTTCTGAGCCATCTGGCTGAGAAAACGCAAGAATGGCACCTTCTTGTATTTCTAAGTCTGCGCCAAAACGGCTTCGATCCATGTAATGGATATTGTTTGGGTTAGGCTCACCAAAGGCATCGTTCGCGGCCAGCGTAAACGATTTCTTCTCACCTTTTTGAAGTCCTAATAAGCAGGCTTCAAAGTTAGGGGTAAGACTACCGTCACCCATTACCATTTTCGCGGGCTTATTATTTACGCGGGTGCTGTCAGCGGCTGAGCCATCTTCAAGTTTCAAATCAAAGTGAAGAATAACTTCGCTGTCAGAACCAATAATTAGGTTGTCGGTCATTGTGGCTCCGGTTACTGCTTTGACGTGTTGGTTGGATCGGCGCTTTTGTGCTTCTCGCCGTTCTTGAACATATCAATAATTAATAGGGCTGCACCAATAAATATAGCGCTATCGGCAATATTGAAGGCTGGCCAGTGCATGTTGTTTACATGAAAATCAAGAAAATCGATTACATATCCATGCACTAAACGATCGTAAACGTTACCTAGCGCGCCACCCAAAATAAAAGAAAAGGCGACAGGCAACAGGGTTTGGTTTTTAGGCGATTGTTTCAACCACCATAAAATAACCACACTGACGACAGTAGCGATGGCAGTAAAAAACCATCGCTGCCAACCACCGGCACTATCAAGAAAGCTAAATGCCGCGCCATAATTGTGTACGTAAGTTAAATTGAAAAATGGTAATACCTCTATCGATTGATAAAGTGACATACCACCTAACACCGCGTATTTGGTCACCTGATCTAGCACGAATGCAATCAAGGTTATCCAAAGAAACCGTAAACCAGTTTCACTGAATAGCTTAGGCTTAGTATCCGCCGTAGTATTAAGCATACTGACGCGTTTCCCCTTCGCCATCAATGTTGGTTACACAACGGCCACATAATTCTTCGTGCCCCTTATGGGTGCCAACATCTTCACGATGGTGCCAACAACGAACACATTTGTCGCCGCTTGCTTTGTTTACGCTTAACCATAAACCTTCAACATCGGTAGCCGCAGCATTGTCTGGTGCACTTTCTACTTTAGTCAAATTCACTGCCGATGTAATTAATACAAAGCGTAATTCATCTTCAAGTGAAGCCAAGGTGTTAAACAAAGACTCTGTAGCATACAAGTCAATTTTCGCTTCTAACGAACCGCCTAACTGACCGTCTTTACGGGCTTGTTCCATAGCTTGGTTTGCTGCGTCTTTTACGCTTAACACTTGGTGCCATAGTTCGTCGTTAAATACGTCACTTTGCGTGAAGCTGTTAAAGCCTTCGTACCAGGTTTCGGTAAATACAAATTCACTACGCTCGCCCGGTAAAGCTTCCCAAATCTCCTGCGCCGTAAAGCTTGTGATGGGTGCCATCCAACGAACTAACGCCTCCATAATATGGTACAGCGCAGTTTGACAAGAACGACGAGCATTGCCGTCAGATTTCGCCGTGTACTGTCTGTCTTTAATGACATCTAGGTAGAATGAACCTAACTCGATGGAACAGAAGTGCATAAGCTTTTGCGTAACGACTAATAAATCGTACTTTTCAAACGCTTCAACAAGTTCTTCTTGTAATGCTTTAGCACGCGCTACAATCCAGCGGTCTAGTGCAACCATCTCGTCTTCTCGCAAAGCATCTTCTGGCTGAAAGCCATTAAGGTTTGCTAGTAAGAAACGTGACGTGTTACGTAAACGACGATATGCATCAGCAGCACGTTTTAAAATTTCATCAGACACCGCAATTTCACCGCGGTAGTCAGTAGAAGCCACCCACAAACGAAGAATGTCTGCGCCAAGTTTGTTTGTTACTTCTTGCGGTGCAACTACATTACCTACCGACTTCGACATTTTTCTGCCGTGGGCATCTACGGTAAAGCCGTGAGTTAACACTTCTTTATAGGGTGCGTGGCCATGCATGGCGGTAGACGTCATTAGCGATGACATAAACCAACCACGATGTTGGTCTGACCCTTCAAGGTACAAATCGGCGCTAGCTGGAATGTCTTCACGTTGGTCAACAACGAAGTAGTGCGTAACGCCTGAGTCGAACCATACGTCTAGGGTATCGGTGACTTTGTCGTAGTTATCGGCTTCGCTACCTAGTAGTGCAGCATCGTCAATATCCCACCACGCTTGAATACCTTTAGTTTCCACCTCAGCGGCCACTTTTTCCACAAGTGCAACTGACTCAGGGTGAAGTTCACCGGTAAGTTTGTGCACGTATAAAGGAATAGGGACGCCCCATGTACGCTGGCGAGAAATACACCAGTCTGGACGACCTTCTACCATTTTCTGGATGCGGTTTTCGCCCCACTCTGGGATCCATTTAGTTTGTTTAATTTGTTCGATTGACTCAGCACGTAAGCCTTTTTTATCCATGCTGATAAACCACTGCGGCGTAGCACGGAAAATGATAGGCGTTTTATGGCGCCAGCAATGCGGGTAGCTGTGCTCATATTTCACGTTAAGCACTAGGTTACCGTTCTCTTTTACCGTTTCAACAATGGTATCATTGGCTTTAAATACGAACTGGCCGGCAAATAAAGGCGTGTTTTCTAAATACACACCGTTATTACCGACTGGGTTGTACACTTCAATGTCGTATTGTTTACCTACATTGAAATCGTCAACACCGTGAGCAGGCGCGGTGTGAACACAACCTGTACCAGATTCAGTGGTAACGTGCTCGCCCAAAATTAGCGGTACTTTTAAATCTAAGAACGGATGATTAACTAGCAGTTTATCTAAGCTTGAACCTACACAGGTCGCTACTTCACGATACTCTTCAATACCATAGCGCGTCATGCAGCTTTCAAGCAAATCTTGCGCAACCACTAACCATTCGTTGGTCGACGTGATTTCTACAATCGCGTAGGTTAATTCTGGGTGCAAGCTGATGGCGCGGTTGGCAGGCAGCGTCCACGGGGTCGTTGTCCAGATAACCACGCCCGCTTTGTGCGCGGTTAAGTCTTCACTCGTTACTCCAAACGCAGCCGCAATAGCGTCTGCATCAGCAACAGGGAATTTCACATCTATAGCAGGTGAGATTTTGTCTTGGTATTCTACTTCTGCTTCTGCCAATGCAGAACCACAATCTGTACACCAATGAACTGGCTTAAAGCCTTTTTCTAAATGGCCCGATTCAACCACTTTACCCAGTGCGCGAATAATGTCGGCTTCTGAGCGAAAATCCATAGTTTTATAGGGATTCTCCCACGTACCAAACACACCAAGGCGCTTAAAGTCAGCCATTTGGCCGTCAATTTGACGTTGTGCGTATTCGCGGCACTTTTGGCGAAACTCAGCAGCCGTCACTTTTTTGCCCGGCTTGCCGACTTTTTTCTCTACCATTAATTCAATAGGTAAACCGTGACAGTCCCAACCCGGCACATACGGCGAGTCGAAATCAGACAAGGTTTTAGACTTAACTATAATGTCTTTAAGAATTTTATTTACTGCGTGACCAATATGAATATCGCCGTTTGCGTACGGAGGGCCATCATGAAGAATGAAAGGCTTCTTACCTTTCTTCGCTTCTCTAATCTTTGTGTATACCCCTTTTTCCTGCCAGTCTTTAAGCATTTTAGGCTCACGCTGAGCAAGGTTACCGCGCATTGGAAAGGCGGTTTCGGGTAGGTTTAATGTGGCTTTATAATCACTCATATAATTGTATTATCCGGTTACCTTTAATAATACCCAACGCCTCGTTAGGCGCTGTATAGGCTTGCATTGGTCGACGCTATGTTAAGCGTGGTGACTTTATCACGTTTCACTATTCTAATAACAGGCGCGCCTTAGCGGCATCGGCCTGAATTTGTGCTTTTAGTATCTCAAACGAGTCAAATTTCTGTTCATCTCGTATTTTTGCAACAGGAAACACGGTCATTGGTTTCCCGTAAAGGTCGGCTGACATATCGAAGATGTGCACCTCTAACTGGTTTCGCACCCCGTTTAACGTGGGGCGAGTACCAATGTTTGCCACGCCATTGAATTTTTTTCCATCTACGGCAACATGTACCGCAAATACCCCGTGAATTGGTGCTCTGCAACGCTTCAGCATGACATTGGCGGTAGGAAACCCTATCGTGCGCCCTTTCTTTTCACCATGTACAACTCGACCATACACAGCAAACGGCCTACCTAACATTTCTTCACCAAGCGCAAAATCCGAATCAGCCAGTGCTTCTCGCACTGCAGTAGAGCTAATACGATGAGCATGCATCATAAAGCTTTGCGTGCTAACCACCTCAAAGCCGTACTTTTGCCCAGCGGCTTGCAGCATGGCAAAGTCGCCTTTACGACCTTGGCCAAAGCGAAAGTCATCGCCGACCACAAGAAATTTAACCCCTAGCTTATCCACCAGCAAATCATGCACGAAGGTATCGGCACTTTGACTGGCAAAAGCTCTGTTAAAACGTACAGCCAATAAACGGTCGACGCCTTGCTGTTTCAGCAATTCGTACTTTTCACGCAATGGACTGATGCGTGCAGGCGCTCTATCGGGTGTAAAGACTTCCTCGGGTTGAGGCTCGAATACCATCACCGTGGCCGGCAACCCCAGCGCTTTGGCTTTTTGAAGCACATTACTCAGTACTGCCTGATGGCCCAAGTGCACGCCATCAAACTTCCCGATAGTAAGTACACACCCGCTGTGTTGCGGTTTTACGTTGTTAAGCCCGCGGATAAATTCCACTATTAGCCACTGCCTTTAGTTACTACTGAAAATTCAAAGCTCGCGATTATAAACGACCCAGCACGGAATACCAATATTAGCCGCCCCCACTTTTGAAATGACGACGTCTTGCACCCAATACAATCATACATGAGAAGAAGGCGGCGGCAGATAATGTGATAGTAATGGCGACATCCACCACTTGCACTGTCCATTCAAGGTCGAAAAATGCCACGCCCTTATCGCGACAATAAATCACCGCCCCCATCACAGCGCTGGCAATCAGTACTCTAATTATAAACATCACTGAGGTACGACTTAATACAAAAACCCCTTGTTTGTGCAGCGTAATATAAAGCAATGTGGCATTAAGTGTGGCCGACATGCTTGTAGCAATCGCTAAGCCCACGTAGCCAAACCAAATTGCTAATAGGTTAAACACCATATTGGCGACCATGCACCAAATACCAAATTTAACCGGGGTTTTAGTGTCTTGGCGCGAGTAAAAACCAGGAGCGAGTACTTTTACTAACATAAAGCTCAATAAACCAAATGCGTAAGCGGTTAATGAATAAGAGGCCATGGTGGCCGTTTCAGCCGTAAAGGCCCCCCGCTGGAATATCACGGTTAAAATTGGTCGCGCCATGGTGGCTAAGCCTACGGCGGCTGGAATACCAAGCAAACACACCATACGAAATGCCCAATCTATATTGGCTGAAAAAGCTTTGGGATCTTTACTTACATGATTGCGCGACAGCGCCGGCAATATTACCGTGGCGATAGCGATACCAAACAGCCCTAACGGGAACTCCAGCAAACGGTCGGAGTAATATAGCCAGCTAATAGAGCCTGTCATCAGGAAACTGGCGATAAAGGTATCGAACAGCAAGTTAATTTGCCCTACCGACACCCCAAACAATGCAGGGATCATCAAGGTGCGCACCTTAACAACGTTTTCATCTCGCCAGCCCCATTTAGGTTTTACTAATAATCCCGCCCGATACAAAAATGGCAGTTGGAAGGCAAGTTGTACTATACCGCCTATAAACACCCCCCACGCTAATGCGAAAGCCGGCTGCTCCATATCGGGAGCTAAAAAGACCGCACAGGCTATAATGCATACGTTAAGTAGCACTGGCGTAAACGCTGCTACTGCAAATTTGTTTAGTGTATTTAAGATAGCCCCTGCCAAGCCTGTTAACGATACAAAGGCAAGATAGGGGAAGGTGATTTTCAGCATGGTTGATGCGAGTAAGAATTTATCTCCTGCCTCATCGCCCTGTACCCACGCAATGAACCACCCTGTGCCGAACAGCGCGGCTAAAACTGGCGACGCGATAACGCCTATAAGGGAAACCACGAACACAATGGCTCCAAGCGTGCCGGAAATTTTAGCAACAAATGCTTTAAGCTCTGCTTTCTCGTGATTTTGGTGTACTTCGGTTAATACCGGAATGAACGCTTGCGCAAATGCCCCCTCGGCAAATAATCGGCGCAGGAAGTTAGGAATTTTATTTGCAAAGAAAAACACGTCGGCGGCAGCGCCATCGCCCATTAGCCTTGCCACTACCACATCTCGCACTAACCCTAACACGCGGGATATCAACGTCATTACGCTGACAATAAGGCCTGATTTTAATAACTTCCGTGACACTAAGACTATTCCAATAGATACATTTCATTCACTTAAGCGCTCAATCATAACGAAACCCTGTTACCGGCGAAACGTATTATTCAAAATATAAGTGCATCTCATGAATTTTTTTTGCTATAATCCGCGCCCGTTGTGGGTATGGTTTCGTACTGTTTCATTTGTATCTGTGTGCTGTATCTGTGCACATGAGTACATATGTACAATAGCCATTTCGTTCTGTACTTTTTATTTGTCGCTTTATTAGCGCCTTTGTTAAGAACAGGCCGAAAAACCAAAGCATTCGATAAACATCTTATTTAATGTAGAAATTAACTTTCTACTTATTGGGTTAAATCGTTTGACTTTTGGCTGGATGATAGGCAAAATCCGCACCCTCGTTTTTGACATGAATTTATTTGGGAGTTACACCTTGGCTAACATCAAGTCTGCTAAGAAACGTGCAATCCAAGCCGAAAAGCGTCGCCAGCATAACGCTAGCCGTCGCTCCATGACTCGTACAAGCTTGAAGAAAGTAGTAGCTGCTATCGCTAGTGGTGATAAAGAAGGTGCACAAACTGCATTTGCTGCTGCAACTCCGATTCTTGACAGAATGGCTACTAAAGGTTTGATTCACAAGAATAAAGCTGCTCGTCACAAGAGCCGCCTAGCTGCACAAATTAAAGCTTTAGCTTAAGTTTTACAGTTAGTAAAAAAGCGCCTATTGGCGCTTTTTTTGTGTCCTTTGTTCGAGGCTTTTATCAGAAGCTTTTATTAGAGTTTTGGCACTAACTCATTTTGCGAATGGCGCTTGAAGGCGCAACACGTAGTACCCAATGTAATAATGCCCACGGCCAACTTGGCACATATGACACCGCTTTTTCCTTATTAATGGCTTTTACCAACGCCTTACAACCGGTTTCGGTATCGACAATAAACGGCACTTTTTCTACCGCTTCATTAATTTCGGTGCGAATAAACCCTGGATGTACACAGCTCACTTTAATTGGAGTATTCATCACATCTAAACGGATACCCTCTGTCATAGACGTAAGACCTGCTTTAGTGGCGGCATACACCGTCATAGCGCGTCTGAAGCCTCTTACCGCACTAATTGATGAAATCGTTACTAGGTGACCTTCATTTTGCGCTCTGAAAATAGTCATGGCCGCTTCGGCTTGCGCCAGTGCAGCCACAAAATTGGTTTCTGCGGTTTGCTTATTCGCATTAAAAAAGCCAGTACCAATAGAGGCGCCCTTGCCCATGCCCGCGTTAACAATAACTCTATCGAGTTGCCCCATCTCTTGTTTAAACGCATCAAACACTTCAAAGACCGCGTTATGGTCGTTCACGTCAAGCGACTTAATCAACACCTTGATGTTAGGATTTACCGCTAGCAGTTCGCTTCTAAGTTCTTCTAAGCGGTCTAAACGTCTTGCGCACAATGCTAAGTTGCTACCTTGCTTTGCGAACTCCGCCGCCATTCCTTTACCAAGGCCTGAGCTTGCGCCCGTGATCAGAATATTTTGTCTTGTTGTCATTTTCTTTTTCCTGATTTTCGAATGGCCTTTTTACAACGCCACATTAAGTAGTGAATGAATATCCAAAAGTGTTTAAACGCGGGGTTATTGGTTTGACCGTGGTGATAGCGATAGTAAATTTGTTGCGCGATACCCGCTAATCGAAACAAGCCGTACACTTCATAAAAAGTGAAATCATCAACGTCAACGCCCATTTGCTTGCAGTAATAAGCAACCACTTCATCTCGTGTCATCATGCCAGCGAGGTGGGTAGGCTGCCTGCGGCTAGATTGGGCCAGAAAATCATCGTCTGCATTCACCCAATAGGCTAGCGTATTACCTAAATCCATTAACGGATCGCCAAGGGTGGCCAATTCCCAATCAAGCACACCTAAAATATGGGTGTAGTCGTTAGGATCTAACACCACATTGTCGAATCTAAAATCGTTATGGGTAATGCAAATACGCTCTTTGCTTGGCATATTAGCCTCAAGCCACCGCATTACGCCTTTGCCCGAAGGGGCATTCCAGGTTTTTGCTTTCGTATAGCGCTCACTCCAGCCTGTAATTTGGCGCTCTATGTAACCACTACCTTTTCCAATCGAGTCTAAACCAGCCGCCTTATAGTCAACCTTATGAAGCTCTATTAAGCTATCGAGTACATTTTTACACAGCTGATGGGTCTGTTCTGGGGAGGTCTTTAAATCACGAGGGAGATTCTTACGTGGAATAACACCTGTCAGCTTTTCCATGACATAGAATTCTGTGCCAATTACGGCTTCATCATCGCAATATGCCAGCATATCGGGCACATAACTATACACTGGCTTCAGCGCTGCTTGAAGGCGATACTCTCGCCCCATATCATGGGCACCTTTTGCTTTAGTGCCCGCGGGCGCACGGCGTAATATTAACGACGTATTTTCGTATTCAAGACAATAAGTCCAGTTAGACGCACCGCCTGAATATTGGGTCACCGTAGGTGTGCCGATGAGGTCTTGAATATGATTTTTTAGCCACCCATCGACAACATTAACGTCTAGCTCTTCGCCTTCTCTTACTGATACTGCTTTATCTAATACTGTATTCGTCATGGGTTACCGTTTATCCATTGCACGTTTCATCGCTTTGGTTTGTTTTAGCATGTTGTTAATATACATCTGGGTAGGAAGTAGTTTCTTCATCAAAAATGCGCGCTTGCCCAATTTATGGGTAAGGATTAAAAATCGCTTTTGGGCAATCTGATCGCAGATACTTTGCGCAACCTCTTCTTTGGTCATATCTGCTTTTTTAAAAAACCGCGCCATCATTTTGTGCATGGCAGGGTTATCGCTACGCATCGACTCATCAAGATTAGTTTTAAAGAAGCTAGGGCAAACCACACTCACATCGATATTATCAGGCGCAAGCTCTAGCTTCATGGTCTCAGACAGTGATACCACCGCCGCTTTCACCGCGTTATAGCTGTTCATGTAAGGAATAGGCGTTAGCCCCGCTTGGGAGGCAATATTGACAAAATAGCCCGCTCCCTGCGCTTTAAACAAGGGCAGCATGGCCTTGCTGACGCGAACCATGCCTAATAGGTTGATATCGAAAATCCACTTCCACTGCGCAATACTTTCATCGCTTAAACTACCGCCTGACGCAACGCCTGCGTTATTAAACACAACATCAACACCGCCCCATCGTGCTTCTATCGCGGTAACCAAATTAGCGACATCATCATCTTGGGTAATGTCGCATGCTTGATAGAAAGCCTCTGTGCCTTTTTCCGTTAGTAGCGCTAGGGTTTCTTGCCCTCGCTGCTCATGGATATCAGCGATACAAACTTTCAATTTTTCGCCGTTTTTACCGTATTGTTCGCTTAACGCAAGGGCAATAGCTTGCCCTAATCCCGTGGCACCACCGGTGATAAGGATGCGCTTTTCTTTATTATCTGTTTTTAGGTTATTTATTTTTAGGTTATTGGTTTCTGTACCCATGTTTTGTACTCGTATGTTTTGCTCTTATTGTTAACGCGCAGCCTAGGCTTTTTGAGTAGCGAGTGGTTTGTCCTTACCGTCACTTTTAGTTTTATTTTTCAAACGCTTCGACCACACAGCTAAAAGCCCCGGGCCTGCATACATAGTTAATCCGTAAACCCCAGCCGCCACAGCAAATTCAGGCGAGTTCAAAAAGGTAATACAAATCAACATAGCTAGCGCAGCGTTTTGTACGCCCACTTCTATCGACAGTGTAATACCGTCAATTTTTGACAACTTAAAGGCAAAAGCCAAAATAAGCCCCAGCACTACTGCAAAAATATTCAGTGCTAAGCACACTAGCAAGGCTTCTTCCAATGACGCCATTAAATTCGCCCGTTCACTGATTAATATGCCAACGATCATGGCAATCATGAACCATAATGAAAAGGTTCTAAAAAACCCTTCTACCTTAATAGAAAAGCTAGGTTTGAAGTGTCGTATTGCCATACCAATGATGACTGGCACTATCGACACGCACACCAAGCCGACTACGGTAGTGACGATGGAAAATGAAGGCGCATTCTCTTTGGCGAAATAATCCATTGAATAATGAATAATAAAGGGAGTAGAAAATACGCAAATAAAAGTCGATAGCGCGGTTAAACTTACAGATAACGCTAGATTTGCCCGCCCTATATGACTGATTAAGTTACTCATGGTGCCACCAGGACACGCTGATAAAATCATAATGCCAATCGCCATAGCTGGATGAAGGGAAAATGCCATACACAAGCCAAACGCCAATAAGGGGAGCAATACGGTTTGCCCCACCAGCCCCACCACAATGGCTTTAGGCGCCTTAAGTAATCTAGTAAAATCGGCTACCGTTAACGTAAGACCCATACCAAACATCACGAAAGCCAAAGCCAGTGGAAGCAGTATTTCGGTAAAAATCGAGGCCTGCATATATGCCCTTTTTTATTGTTAATAATGGACGATGATTCACACTTATCGTCTGCGGCTTGTTGTTCAGAGTAACTCTGAATTAATAGAACCTAGATGAACTGGCTTCACGCTTTAGCCCGTTCTACCTAGTATATCTACCTTGCTTTATCAAGGACTAGGCTAATTCTTAAAGCTCAGATCCTGTGATTCAATCACTTGGTATAGAGGCTGATAATTGCCCCACGTGACTAACTCGTTTCCATTTGCTTTGCGTGTCTTTACTGCCGTCTCGTGGTCAATTAGCTTGGGGCCGCCAGCCGCTTGTGCAAGTAACTGGCTATGGCAACAACTATCCATCATAATAAAATTAGCAGTAGCGGCATCTACGGAAGACCCAACGGTTAGTAAACCATGGTTCTTTAATATTACGCCAATGCCTCCACCTAATGCTTCGGCAATTAAATCGCCCTCTTCCCCCTCGGCCACTACACCGTTGAAGGTATCAAACAAACCATGGTTTTCATAAAATACACAAGCATCTTGTGAAATAGGCAACAATTTCTCCCCTAAAGACGCAAACGCTCTGCCGTAAGTGGTATGTGCATGGGCAACAGCATTGATATCTTCTCGCGCTGCATGAATGCGAGAATGAATGGCAAACGCGGCTAAGTTGATTACGGCTTTACCTTCTACGATGTTGCCATGGTGATCTACCCTGACTAAATCCGACGCTTTAATTTTAGAAAAATGCACGGCCAATGGGTTAACCCAAAACGTTTCAGGGTCGATACAATCCCGTAAAGTAATATGCCCAGCAAGCCCTTCATCAAATCCATGCATAGCGAATGCGCGAAATGCCGACGCCAAACGCTGTTTTTCATACGCCTGTTGTTCGCTTTTATCAACGAACGAAGGCGGCATAGGAATAGCAAATTTATCACCTCCCAATGTCATTTTTTGGGCTTGTTCTCTTAACATATCGCTCGAGGCCGATTTTAACGTTTCACTCACAACTGCATCCTTCCATTAACATTTAAACCAGTGTAACCTCAATAAAAATAAATAAAAATGATACTTCTTTATGGAATTTCATAAATATGATGCATGGAAAGATCGACCTAAATTTGTTTTTTGTGCTCAAAGCCGTATACGAAGAAGAGAGTATTACTGCGGCCGCTAAAGCATTGCATTTAACTCAGCCTGCCGTTAGTCATGCAATGTCACGATTAAGAGAAAAGTTTGATGATGAGTTATTTGTGCGCCACAGCAGGCGGATGGTACCAACCCCATTATGCCAATCTATTATTCAGCCTGTAAAAGAAGCCCTCTCGCATTTAGAATCTACGCTGTCGGATCCCATCGAATTCGATATCAGCCGCTATAAAAGGGAATTAAGATTAGGACTAAGAGACATTCTTGAGTCAACGTTCTTACCGGCACTTGTTCCCGAGCTGTTGCAAAATGCAGCGAATATTACGGTGACTAGCAGGCGAGTTACCCGCCCTGAACTTGAAAATGCACTTGCCAATAAAGAACTCGATATCGTCATCGACGCTTTAGTGCCTACAGGTCCAGATATTCGTTCAACACTGGTGTGCGACGAGCATTTCGTACTTATCTGTGCGAAAGAACACCCCATTTTAAAAGATAAAACGCTAGCGAATTATGTAGCAGCGTCCCATGTACTGGTGACCTTGAAAGACTCTCGATTAGATACGGTAGATTTAGCGCTTGCGAAAGAAAACGCCACGCGACAGTTTGCGCTACAGTGCGAACATTACTTCGCTGCCGCTAGTGTTGTCAGTAAATCAGATTTATTACTTACTGTACCAAGTCGTTATGCACAACAGATTACCAGCAGCCTACCGGTTGCGGTTACCACACTGCCCTTCGACGTGCCACTTATGCCCATTCACATGTATTGGCACAAGCAAGCTGATGAGGATTTAGTAAATAAGTGGATGCGAGAGGAGTTATTAGCCCTAGCTAACGAGCTTCTGTAAAACAGATTTTGTTGAAATAGACACCTGTAACACTATCGTCAAACAAGCGTCACCATTTTGTCAATTAACCTCCATATAGTGGCGTTCCAAGGCAATCGCTTTGGGACCTTGCTATGAAAAAAACACATTACCGCACACTTTGGCTTTCTGATATTCACCTTGGCAATCGTGATTGCAAAGCTGAATACCTACTTTCGTTTTTAAACAGCGTCACCGTCGACACCCTTTATTTGGTTGGCGACATTGTCGATATGTGGCAAATGACAAAACAATTTCGTTGGCCACAAGCGCACAATCAAGTTATGCATAAACTAATGGCGATGAGCCAAGATGGCACCCGCGTTGTTTATCTCCCAGGTAACCACGACGAACCCATTCAGTCTTATTCCGGCATGGCATTTGGCGATATCGAGATTGAGCGCCAACTTGTTCATACCACGGCCCAAGGCAAACGTTACCTTGTGTTACATGGCGATCAATTTGATGGCGATGTCACCATGGGTAAATTCCATGCGTGGATTGGCGATAAAGGTTACGACTTACTGCTGTTTTTAAACCGCGAGTTCAATCGTTTTCGTAGCTGGCGTAAACGTGAGTACTGGTCGCTTGCCGGTTACATTAAAAAGCATATCAAAGGGGCAAACGAAGCGATAGCTCGCTACCGCCAGGCATGCTGTTCACGCGCAGAAGAAATGGGGCTTGATGGGGTTATTTGCGGTCATATTCATCACCCTGAAAGCACAATGGAAAACGGTATTCATTACATCAACGATGGCGATTGGATGGAAAACTGCAGTGCTTTGGGTGAAGACGAAAATGGAAACCTAACGCTAATCTATTCCCTTGAGACCATGAACAACGCAGATAATGTTACACCACTGAAAGTGAAAAGTTCACCATCGAAAGCAGCATAAGCATACCACTTAAACCCCGCGTTTCTAGATATACGAAACGCGGGCGTCTGCATTGTCAGATAACTGACATCAAACTGTGTGAAAACCGTCATATTCCCCTGCTATTGTTCGCAAAAACCGAGAAAGACTATGTTTACTGTTGATGAAGTACTAAATAAACACTATCCCCAAGTGGCTAACAACCCCTTGTTGTTTAGGTCTTTATCGTTTGTGCTGCGCCACCTTTTGCATGAACGAGAAATAATAGAGTTCGGCGAAACCTATCCCCACTACGAAGATATCGACTTTGTAGAGCAAGTGCTCGAATACTTTAACATTAGCTACTCTACCCGAGACGTAGAGAAAGAGCGTATTCCCTCACAAGGTCGTGTGGTGATTATTGCCAACCACCCTATCGGCTCACTAGACGCCCTTGCGCTAATTAAACTGGTTAGTGAAGTGCGTCACGACTTAAAAGTAGTGGCGAACCAAATGCTCATGGCCATTGAGCCTCTGCATGACATGTTGCTGCCAGTCAATAATATGCAAGGCGGTACGCCGAAACAGCATTTAGGGGCTATTCAAAAGCACCTACAATCAGATGGGGCCATTTTAATATTTCCCGCCGGAGAAGTGTCCCGATTACGGCCTCAAGGTGTCCGTGACACCCTATGGCATTCTGGTTTTTTACGTATCGCCCGACAAGCCAAATCCCCTATTCTTCCGGTTTATATTGATGCCAAAAATAGCCCGCTATTTTATGGGGTATCCATGGTGTACAAACCTTTAGCCACCGCGCTGCTGGTAAAAGAAATGTTTAAGCAACGCAAAAAACACCTTCCTATGCGTATAGGCGAGCTTATTCCCTTTGAGTCTTATCAACAAAACAGCATAGCGCTAAAAGATCAGGTAAAACTATTTAAGCGCCACTTATATCGAATTGGCAGTAACAAGAAAGGTATTTTTGATACCCAAGCGCCTGTTGCCATGCCGGAAGATAGAAAAGAGCTTTCCCGCGCAATGAAGCAATGCGAACACTTAGGCCACACTAGCGATGGTCAGTCGATATATTTGTACCAACATAAAAATTGCTCACCGATTATGCGTGAAATTGGCCGCTTAAGGGAAGTGGCCTTTCGTGCGGTAGGTGAAGGTACTAACAAACGCCGCGATATAGACCAATACGATACTTACTACTATCACTTAATTCTTTGGGATGAGAGTAATTTAGAGATTGTGGGGGCATATCGTTTTGGCGATGCTGAGTTACTGAGTCATAAAGACCACCCTACCGGTCTATATTCGGCAACGTTGTTCGACTATGGAAGTGAGGAAAGTAACAGCACCTTGTTCAAAGAGGGGCTCGAACTTGGTCGTAGCTTTGTTCAACCCTGTTACTGGGGTAAACGTAGTTTAGATTATTTATGGGTGGGCATAGGTGCATTTTTAAATCGCTACCCGAAATATCGATACATGTTTGGCGCGGTGTCTTTAAGCAATGCTTACCCTCAACCAGCTAAAGACTTAATTGTACAGTTCTACTCTACTTACTTTCCGGCTAAGTTTGGGCAAGCCACTTCTAAGCGGCCTTATCAAATGTCGCAAGATCCCTTGTATACTTTTACCGGTAACGACTATAAATCTGAGTTTACTCAATTAAAGCATTTACTCGCCAATATGGGCGTGAACGTACCTACCTTATACAAGCAATACAGCGAACTATCGAAAACCGGTGGCGTGGCGTTCTTAGATTTTAATGTAGACCCTGACTTTAACGACTGCATAGACGGCCTAGTGGTGGTCGATTTAGAAGCGTTAACCCAAAAGAAAAAGGAACGCTATTTAGGCGCAACACAATTAAAACCTGAGCTTAAACAGTCAGCGTAGAGGTTTACATATGGCTAATTTAGACGGTTTGATTACCTGATTTACGTCAACCACCCTATAGAAGACACTACACTAAAATAAGAAAAGCGCCCGTTGGCGCTTTTCTTATTTTAGTTGGCATATGAATCTAATACGGGCTTTACAGACTCAATAAAACATCTGTGAAAATGTCTTCCAGGGTCACAATATCTGATAGGTGAACGTGTTCATTAACTTGGTGGATGGTGGCATTTGGCACACCCACTTCTACCACTTGGGTTGTGTCTGATGCAAAAAACCGCCCGTCTGAGGTACCGCCAGACGTGCTGACCACAGGGTAACGTCCAGTGGCTTGTCGAATGGCTTTTTCTGTAATATTAATTAAGCAGCGCTTTTCAGTATTGCTTCTACTCAAATAGGATTCACAGGGTCGAGACCAGCTGATCGACGCGCTGGCATCTACCTCACCGATAATACGTGTTAATAACTTAACTAAGCTGTCACGGTTAAATTGCCATGCGTAACGCACATTAAATTCAATACGGGTACTACCCGACACTAAATTATCTGTAAACGCGCCCGTATCTACGTGAGTGACTTGCAAAGACGTACCTGGAAAGTCGAGGCTACCTTGTTCAAACTCGTAGGAGGATAACGCCTGTATGATACGGCTTGCTTTGTGAATTGCGTTATCGCACGTATGCGGGTAAGCAACATGCCCTTGTTTTCCTGATACCAAAATTGTGCCCGACAATGAACCTCTGCGGCCTACTTTAATGGTGTCGCCGGTAGTATGCGTAGCAGTAGGCTCGCCTACTAAGCACATATCAAGTGTAATTTGTTTGGCATCTAAATAGGCCTTTATCCATTTAGAGCCATATTCAGCCTCGCCTTCTTCATCACTGGTAATCAACCACCAATACGTATATTGGTTTGAATCCAGTGATGGTAGCGCTCTTTCTGTTGCTGCTAGCATGGCAGCAACACCCGTTTTCATATCGGCAGCGCCGCGACCATAAAGTTTATTTTGACTTATCACTGGGCAAAAGGGATTAGATTTCCATTTTTCTAATGGGCCTGGTGGCACTACATCGGTGTGGCCAGAAAAAGCAAAATGGATAGGCCCATCCCCCCATTTAGCGATTAAATTAGTCACCCCTTCCACTTTGTGCTTTTCACATGCAAAGCCTAGCTTTTCTAATCGGTGCATTAGATAGCTTTGGCACCCAGCGTCAACGGGGGTAATGGATTCCCGTGCCATAAGTACTTCTGCAAAATGAATGCTTCTAGCGTGGTGGACCAACGAAAGCGCAGTATTGTTCATAAGAATAAATGAAGTCTAAGTTTGCTTACCTGTTATTACACAAAGTAAAGATGACACACAGATAACAAAATTAAGACAAGGAAATGACAAGGCTAAACTGATTTCCCCTTATATACTGTAGTCATATATAGTTAGGGTTATAGATGATTCTATCGATAAACTTGTATTTAGGCAGCGAGCTAAAGTTATTACTAGAAGCGGTTACCCTACATAAAATTTAATCCCCCTTTACCGATACAACGCGAGGTCGAGTTTTGCTAAAGATTATTGTACTAATACCACTTATCTTGTCGTTATTGTGGTTTGGCTACTTGAGGGTGAATAGCTATTCCCTAGCACAAGGCAAACAAGGTTTTACTTACATACTGGTGCTGTCGAGTGTTATTGCGGCATTTTACGCTGTTATGCTATTTCTCACTCATTAGCTCTTTTGCTTACCGATAAGACGCCCACAAAAAAGCCAGTGTTGAACAAGCGATTGTTATTATCGCTGCTCCAACTCTGGCTTTTTTACGTATTCTACGCTTACCGCTAAGACTAAAATATCACGACTTTACGTATTAACTACGTTATATGCTCGCGAAAACCTATGTAGTAAGCTAAACAATACTAAAGGCTTTCAGACACCGTAACATCGGCATCAGCACGTAACGCTTCGATGAACTGTTGGTAAACACGCTGGCCTTGCATCTGTGCTAAACGAGGTTTCAGACTTTCTGACATCTCAGCACTTAGCGCAGGCGCACTGTTCACTTTAACAAGCTCAACAATGGCCACGTCACCGTTCACGGTTGCTACCACATCTACACGCTTTTCAGCTTCAGTAGATAAGGTAAATAGTTTATCAACGATACTGCGGTTTAAAGTACTACCACTTCTCGCCACTGCTTCAGCACTTTCCCAGTTAAGAGACTTTTCTGCTAATGTTGCATCTACACTTTCGCCTTGCTGAAGCGATTCAACAACACTTGTAGCCCAGCTTTCAGCAGCTTCTTGTGCTTTCTGTGCTTTCACTGTTGATACAATTCCATCACGAACTTCGTCTAGGGCTTGAGTACGCTGTGGCAAGTGCTCTACAACACGCACAACAACTACCGTTTCATCATCTAGTTCGATAATATCACTGTTCACGCCTTCATCGATAAGTTCAGAAGAAAACGCGACTTCAGTCAGTGCTGGTGAGCTCATATTTACTGGCACAGTGTTACGGCTAAACAAACCTGTTTCTTGTACCGGTAAGTCAACGGCGTTAGCAACATCTTCTAGTGTATCAGGCACTTCAAATGCAATTTCAGCCATGGTGTTTTGCAGCTCGAAGAATTCTTCTAATGCTTTATCGGTAAGCAATGTCTCGCGGATTTCTGCTTCTACGTCTTCAAATGCTTGAACTTGCGCTTCTTTAAGTTCAGTCAATTTAATGATGTGAAAACCGAATTCAGTTTCAACAACGTCGGTATAGTCACCCACATTCGCTAAACTAAATACCGCTTCATCAAACGCATCGTCCATCATTCCAGGAGTAATAAAATCTAGATCACCACCATTTTCAGCTGAAAAGGTGTCATCTGAATTACTTTCAGCTAACTCAGCAAAATCAGCACCGTCGTTCAGTTGGTCTAATAGTGCTTGAGTTTTCGCTTTTGCTGCATCAGCGTCATCACCTGACTCGATAAGAATATGTGAAACTCGACGCTCTTCTTCTTTGCCATAACCGCTAAGGTTATTGTCATAGTAAGTGCGAACGGCTTCGTCATCGACGCTTACGCGGCTTTTAACGTCTTCTACTGTCAGTGATACATAGGCAAGCTTAATTTGCTCTTCGGTATCAAATGCAGTGATGTTAGCGTTGTAATATTCGCCAATATCATCTTCTGTTACTTCCACCGAGTCGGCGAATGAAGCAGAATCAATCATCACGTATTTAGCGTCACGAGTTTGAAGCTGTAATGCATTCGCACGTTCAGCTTCTCCAGGCAATGCAAACTCAGAATTGGTTAACGCTGCAGCCAATTGATTTTGTGTCATTTGAATGCGTAAATAATCACGGAAGTCAGCAACCTGAAAGCCGTTTTGACGCAAAATAGTTTGGAAACGGTCGTTGTCGAATTGACCACCGAACTGAAACTCTGGCATTTGTACGATAGTTTCACGAATTTGAGCATCGCTAACGCGTAAGCCCATTTCCTGTGCTTGTTGCTGAATAAGTTTTTCAGCAATAAGTCTATCTAGTACGTTACGACGAAAGTCACTTAAATACTGTTCGCTTGAAAACAACTGGGCAATGCTCTCGCCAAATTGTGATTCCATTTGTGCCCGTTGGTTCTGATAACCGCGTTCTAATTCCTGAGCAGAAATTTCTTCGCCATTAACTGTTGCTACTGCCGTAGTACCTGAAGACGTCAGGTAGCTTCCTACACCAGCAAACACGAAACTCAATACGATTAGGGCAATAATTGCCATTGCCCATGGGCCTTGAGAACCTTCTCTGATTCTTTCTAGCATGATTGTTCTTCAACTCCGTTGCTTACTACACTTGCCCTTTAGCGTTGGATAATGCCTACGCTAACATCATGGCAAAAAATAAGCGGTGATTATAACCTAATACCTGTGAAGATAAACGGCTTAACAAAAACTAATCCTTCTATTGTCCAATAAAACCGCAGCGTGATGCGCAATGCACTGTCGCGCTATAGGTGAGATAAAGAAAATAGTGGGAAATGATAAATTCGGCGTTACAAATAAAAAAGGCGATGGCATAAGCCATCGCCTTTTTCTTGCAAGTTTTGCTTAGTTACAAGCGTCTTTCAGAGCTTTACCAGCTTTGAAAGATGGAACTTTCGCCGCTGAAATCTGAATAGTCTCACCAGTTTGTGGATTACGACCACTACGAGCAGAGCGCTCACGTACTGAGAAAGTACCGAAACCGACTAGTGCCACTTGGTCACCGTCTTTAAGTGCTGCAGTTACTGAGTCAGTGAATGCATCTAGAGCGCGGCCGGCAGCTGCTTTTGAAATATCTGCGCCAGCAGCAATTTGGTCGATAAGTTGAGACTTGTTCACTATTATGATCCCCTTCGATTGTTATTATACTGTTTGTCCAAAACGATTTGATTGAACGTTATAGCAAGCTTGATTCTGAACATCAAGCATCTGTCACAATTAATTAACTTTTATTGAATCGCTGCAATCCCTTTTGTGGCAAGGCTTCAAGCGAATACAAATTAAAGGTAACACAACTCTTGCGACAAGAAAGCCCTATTTTGAAAAAAATAGGCGAATTGGCGAAGGTATGCACACTTTTTAATCAATTATTGCAAATTTAAGGCTGCAAGCCTTTAAAATTAGGACATGCAGCCAACCATTTTAGCTTTTAGTTGCAACCTCAAAAGACTCTACTGGCTCTTGAAGTGCAATATCAAGCACATCATCAATCCACTTTACAGGGTGAATTGATAAATCTTTTTTCACGTTTTCTGGAATTTCTTCCAGATCACGTTCATTTTCTGCTGGAATAACCACCGTTTTAATTCCACCACGGTGTGCGGCTAGTAGCTTTTCTTTCAAACCACCAATGGCCAACACTTCACCACGCAGTGTTATTTCACCGGTCATGGCCACATCGCATTTAACGGGGTTACCTGTTAACGATGACACCAAAGCTGTACACATTGCGATACCCGCACTTGGGCCATCTTTAGGTGTAGCACCTTCAGGCACATGCACGTGAATATCGCGCTTTTCATAAAAATCTTCGTTAATACGAAGCTTTTCAGCGCGACTACGCACAACCGTCATTGCAGCTTTGATAGATTCCTGCATAACATCACCAAGCGAACCGGTTGATGTCATCTTGCCTTTACCTGGCACTGAGGTGGTTTCGATAGTCAGTAAATCACCGCCTACCTGTGTCCACGCTAATCCGGTAACTTGACCAATTTGATTGTCTTTATCTGCTTTACCGTAATCGAAGCGTTGTACACCTAAGTAATCTTTAAGATTGTCTTGAGTCACTGACACTTTATCTTTGCTCTTAGTCAGCAAGATATCTTTAACGGCTTTACGACATACCTTAGAAATTTCACGTTCTAAGCTACGAACGCCTGCTTCACGGGTGTAGTAACGAATCATGCCGATAATGGCAGATTCGGTAATCTCAAGCTCTTTAGACTTAAGTCCGTTACGTTCCATTTGCTTACTGATTAAGTGACGTGTTGCGATGTTTAGCTTCTCATCTTCGGTATAACCAGAAAGACGAATAACTTCCATACGGTCTAGTAATGGGCCTGGAATATTCATGCTATTCGAGGTCGCCACAAACATCACATCAGATAAATCGTAGTCCACTTCTAAATAGTGGTCACTGAAACTATTGTTCTGTTCTGGGTCAAGCACTTCAAGTAACGCAGATGCTGGGTCGCCACGCATATCAGACGACATTTTATCAATCTCATCTAATAGGAAAAGTGGGTTTTTAACTCCAACTTTTGCCATTTTCTGCACTAATTTTCCAGGTAATGAGCCTATGTAAGTACGTCTATGTCCACGAATTTCAGCTTCATCACGCACGCCGCCTAATGCCATACGTACATACTTGCGCCCTGTCGCTTTCGCAACCGATTGGCCCAAAGAGGTTTTACCCACACCAGGAGGCCCTACAAGACACAAGATGGGTCCTTTCAGCTTTTTAACACGCTGTTGTACCGCAAGGTATTCTAGAATGCGTTCTTTGACTTTCTCTAACCCGTAATGATCTTCATTTAGAACCACTTCAGCGCGAGATAAATCTTTCTTCACTGGTGAACGCTTATTCCACGGTACGTTGGTTAGCCACTCAATGTAGCTGCGCAATACGGTAGCTTCTGCCGACATGGGCGACATCATCTTAAGCTTTTGCAACTCAGACTTAGCTTTGTCCAACGCTTCTTGCGGCATTTTGGCGTCTTCGATTTTCTTCGCTAACGCTTCAAATTCATCCGGTGCATCATCAAGTTCACCGAGCTCTTTTTGAATGGCTTTCATTTGCTCATTCAAATAGTACTCACGCTGGCTTTTTTCCATTTGCTTTTTAACACGGGTGCGAATTTTCTTCTCAACCTGTAGCAAATCGATTTCACCTTCCATCAAGGCCATTAAATACTCAAGGCGTTCATTCACCCCTTTCATTTCTAGCACTTTTTGTTTTTCGGTGAGTTTAAGCGGCATGTGCGCAGCCATGGTATCTGCTAAGCGTGCAGCATCTTCGATACCATTTAGCGAAGTAAGTACCTCTGGCGGTATTTTTTTGTTTAGCTTAACGTAACCTTCAAACTGCGATACCGCAGAGCGAATAAGCACTTCTTGCTCGCTCTCATCAATAGCACCGTCTTCAATTTTATTTACGTTAGCTACAAAGAATGGCTCTGATTGCTCGTAACCTTCAACTTCACCACGCACACTCCCTTCAACTAACACTTTTACCGTGCCGTCAGGAAGTTTTAAAAGTTGAAGAATAGTGGCAATAGTACCAACGGTATAAATGTCATCGGCATCAGGTTCATCCACACCTGCGTCTTTCTGGGCTACTAAGAAAATCTGTTTCTCGTTTTCCATTGCCGCTTCAAGACAACGGATCGATTTTTCTCGCCCTACGAATAAGGGTATGACCATATGCGGATAAACAACCACGTCCCTTAAGGCAAGCACAGGAATTTCAATGCGATTTTCTCGCTCAACTGTCATACGTGTTCTCTATTAGTTAGCATTGTCGATTGATATGGGGATGCTAGCGCAAAGTTCAAATAAAACATTCTTAATGTACGTAAATTCGCTGCTTTCCCTGCTTTTCTTTACCATTATCGATTTTAGACCGTATGGCAATAGTTTGTTGCCGAATCTATCAGAAAGGATAGGTTAAACGGGTTTGTTTGCTTAAATAACCAGCAAGTTGTTTTTTGAAAGGTGAAAAAACGCTAATTTTAGCCATACAGAAAAGCGTAATATTTGAATATTATTTTTATGGCTTTGAAGTGAATGATCTCGAATATTGAGGTTAAGGGTGGGATGGGGGTGAAAGTAAGCTCGAGGTTAACAAACCCTAACGCAAAAAATATTTATAGGCTTTTAGAAAACAAAAAAGGCCCCGAAGGACCTTTTCTAGAAAGCAAAGCTACCTACTCAGAGGCTGCTTTTTTATCTGTATTATCGTAAATCAAGATAGGCTTAGACTCGCCGCGAATAACGGTTTCATCAATAACTACTTTGCTTACGTCTACCGCAGACGGTAATTCGTACATGGTATCAAGCAGAACTGCTTCAACAATTGAACGAAGACCACGGGCACCCGTTTTACGATCCATCGCCTTTTTAGCGATAGCATGCAGTGCGTCGTCACGGAACTCAAGTTCCACATCTTCCATATCAAATAATGCTGAGTACTGCTTCGTAATCGCATTCTTAGGCTCTTTAAGAATTTGAATCAAGGCTTCTTCATTCAATTCTTCAAGGCTAGTCACCACAGGTAGACGACCGATAAATTCAGGAATTAATCCGTATTTAACCAAGTCTTGTGGCTCTACTTGCTTGAACAACTCGCTTATTTGCGCGGTGTTTTCAGATTTAGACTTAACAGCCGCACCGAATCCAATACCCGTGCCCTTTTGTGCACGTTGTTCAATAACCTTATCAAGTCCTGCGAACGCACCACCACAGATAAAGAGAATCTTAGAGGTATCTACCTGCAAAAATTCTTGCTGTGGATGCTTACGGCCACCTTGCGGAGGAACGGAAGCAACAGTACCTTCAATAAGCTTAAGCAATGCTTGCTGTACACCTTCACCCGATACATCACGGGTAATAGATGGGTTATCTGATTTACGCGAAATTTTATCAATTTCATCAATGTAAACAATACCGCGTTGGGCTTTTTCTACATCGTAATCACATTTTTGCAGAAGCTTTTGAATGATGTTTTCAACATCCTCACCCACATAACCAGCTTCGGTTAATGTGGTTGCATCTGCCATTGTGAACGGAACGTCTAGCAAACGTGCAAGGGTTTCCGCTAGTAATGTTTTACCACTACCCGTTGGCCCGATAAGTAGGATGTTACTTTTACCAAGTTCCACACCATCGTGCACATCACCATTACGTAAACGTTTGTAGTGGTTATATACCGCTACAGACAATACTTTTTTGGCATGCTCTTGACCAATAACGTAGTCATCTAAGTGTGCATGGATTTCATTTGGCTTTGGTAAAGCATCCTGCTTTTGCTTAGGCGCGATTTCCTTGATTTCTTCGCGAATGATATCGTTACATAACTCAACACACTCGTCGCAAATAAACACCGACGGGCCTGCTATTAACTTTCTTACTTCGTGTTGGCTTTTGCCACAAAACGAGCAGTACAGTAACTTGTTATCACCGTCACCGCTTTGTTTATCACTCATTACAATTGCCTCTGCCTTGCCTGAACCGAAAACCAAATCGTGCCTAGCACTAGTTCAGGTCTACTATATATAACTATACTACTTAGTTACAGCCGCGTCAGATCGATTTGTCATAACTTGGTCGATCAAGCCGTATTCTTTGGCTTCAGTTGCACTAAGGAAGTTGTCACGATCAGTATCGTGGGCAACTTTCTCGTAATCTTGTCCCGTGTGTTGCGCCATTAGGCGGTTCAACTTCTCTTTAATAGACAGGATTTCTTTCGCATGAATTTCAAAATCTGATGCTTGACCTTGGAAACCACCTAAAGGTTGGTGAATCATCACACGAGAGTTTGGTAAACAGTAACGCTTACCTTTAGCACCACCAGACAACAAAAATGCACCCATGCTAGCCGCTTGACCTACACATACCGTGCTTACGTCTGGCTTGATGAAATTCATGGTGTCATAAATTGCCATACCCGCAGTTACAGAACCGCCAGGTGAATTGATATAAAGAAAAATGTCTTTTTCTGGATTTTCAGCTTCCAAAAATAGCATTTGAGCCACAATCAGGTTGGCCATGTGGTCTTCTACCTGCCCTACTAAGAAAATAACATTTTCTTTTAGTAGACGAGAATAGATGTCGTACGAACGTTCACCTTTGGAAGTTTGTTCAACTACCATTGGAACAAGTGCATTCATTGGATCAAATGGGGTATTAGTCATAGCTACCTTGATTATCTAGCGTTAAAAACAAAAATGCTCGGAAGGCTCCGAGCATTTAAGCAGTTGCTGACAGGTGAAGTCAATCAGACAGTAAAAAATTACGCCTGTTTGTTCATAACCTCGTCAAAAGCTTTAGTTACTTCGGTAACTTTAGCTTGCTCAAGTACCCACTCAACCGCCTGCTCTTCTAATGCAACATTTTGCATTTGCTGCATAAGCTCTTGGTTGTTGTTGTAGTATTCTACAACTTCTTGAGGGTCTTCATACGCTGAAGCAGCAGTTTCGATCATCTCGTTTACTTTTGCTTCGTCAGCTTTAAGTTCGTTTTGCTTAATTACTTCACCTAATAATAGCCCAATTGAAACACGACGCTTGGCATTATCAGTAAATAATTCAGCAGGCAACTCAGGAAGGTTTTGACCACCGCCCTGTTGGCTGAAACGCTGTTTAGCTTGTTCACGTAAAGCGTTAACTTCTTGGTCGATAAGTGCTTGAGGAATATCAAGCTCATTAGCGTCAACCAATTTAGCAATAACGTCTTCTTTAACCTGAGTTTTAAGTGTTTGATCTAGCTCGCGCTGCATGTTCTTACGAACTTCAGCTTTAAGCGCGTCAACACCACCTTCCTGAACACCGAACAAAGTAGCAAACTCTTCGTCAACTTTAGGAAGTGACTGGCCTTCTACTTTTTTCACTGTTACTTGGAATACCGCGTCTTTACCTTTAAGGTTTTCTGCGTGGTAATCCTCAGGGAAAGCAACTTCTACTGTTACTTCTTCGCCCGCTTTCGCGCCAACTAGTGGCTTTTCGAAACCTGGGATCATGCGATCTTGACCTAGTTCAAGTTCGAAATCTTCAGCTTTTCCGCCTTCAAATTCTTCACCGTCGATAGAACCAACGAAATCGATAACAACTTTATCGTCTTTCTTCGCTTTACGTTTAACTTCTTTCCAAGAAGCGTGTTGCTTCTGTAGCGTTACCATCATGTTATCAAGATCTTCGTCAGTAATTTCTACTACTGGCTTTTCGATTTCAATATCGTTGATGCCTTTAACTTCTACTTCTGGATACACTTCAAAAGAAGCAACAAATTCCAAATCCTGACCATCTTCATCTTTAGTCAATTCGAAATTAGGCATACCAGCTGGTTGAATTTTTTCTTGAACGATAGCCTGATAGAAGTTTTGCTGCATTACATCACCAGCAATTTCTTGACGCACTGCTTGGCCGAAACGCTTTTTGATTACGCTTACTGGTACCTTGCCTGGGCGGAAACCGTTGATTCGTTGCGTTTTCGCCAATTGCTGTAGGCGAGATTTAACAGCTGAATCAATAGCGTCAGCTGGAACGGTGATAGTAAGACGGCGTTCTAAACCCTGGGTCGTCTCGACTGAAACTTGCATTATATTACCTCAACTTTACGCCTATTTAAGCGCTTTGTTCTCAATCCCCTCTCCCGTCGTGCCTAAATGGCATATCACACCGGGGTAGAGGTCGTTTCCGACGTTTGCACTAACAAAACACCACACAATACTGTGTTAATCGCGTATTTGTTACAAACATACGAGTTAAAAAAAGACGCCGTAGTATACAGTCGCAGAGAACGAGAGTCGAGAGGGAAACACAAGTTTGTAACACGCTTTTGAATGATAAGTGTGCAAACAGATAGAAATAAGGAATTTAATAAGGAAAATATAACGAGGATAGAGTAAATGGTCGGTGAGATAGGATTTGAACCTACGACCCCTTGTACCCAAAACAAGTGCGCTACCAAGCTGCGCCACTCACCGACAATAATACTTAACAAAACACTTAAAAAGCACTTACAACAGCGCTTTAAACAGCTTTTGTGAAAAAAGCCTAAAACATGGTGCGGAAGGAGAGACTTGAACTCTCACGCCGTGAAGCACTGGAACCTAAATCCAGCGTGTCTACCAATTCCACCACTCCCGCGAAAAAGTGGGGTGGACGATGGGGCTCGAACCCACGACAACCGGAATCACAATCCGGGGCTCTACCAACTGAGCTACGCCCACCACTGAGGTGCTTGCAATAAATAAACATGTTGAATTGATAGTACATGTTTACCTTTAAAGATTCGACTAATCCGAATCAGGTCCTACCTGACTCGCATGGCGCGTCCGGCAGGATTCGAACCTGCGACCCACGGCTTAGAAGGCCGTTGCTCTATCCAGCTGAGCTACGGACGCTCGGCGAATCTTCGCTTGCAAAAAATGGTCGGTGAGATAGGATTTGAACCTACGACCCCTTGTACCCAAAACAAGTGCGCTACCAAGCTGCGCCACTCACCGACTGTGTAACGATACGTTTGAAGCAATTTGCGTCTGTGCCGTTACGGGGTGCGAATATTACTGACAAGACCCCACCTCGTCAAACACTTTTTTAAATAAAATATTCAACCGCTCACAAACCGCGCATAAATGTGCTTTTTTGAGCACTTTGGGTATTTTTCAAACTGATTCTATCCAATAGACCGACCATTAAATACAAACCTAGAGGTAGAACACTTATGTCCCTACGATAAACAATTTCATTATTTATCGAAATTTACCTTATGTAGTTGCCATTTATTCAAAATTTTTTGCGATTTACACTATTTGTGTGTTTCTACTGGTCGCCACATGCTGTTTTATGAAACAATAATTAGCACTTAATGACCACACATTATAATCACTTCTATGACAGCTCATTTAATTGACGGCAAATTAATTGCCAAACAAGTACGCCAGCATGTTGCTTCCTATGTCGATTCACTTATTGATGCAAAGAAACGTCAACCTGGATTAGCCGTTGTGTTAGTCGGTAGCGATGCTGCCTCTCAAGTCTATGTTTCTAACAAGCGTAAAGCGTGTGATGAAGTTGGCTTTGTATCTCGTTCCTTTGATTTACCCGCTGATACAACAGAAAGCGAACTGTTAGCACTTGTTGATCAATTAAATGACGACAAAGAAATAGACGGTATCTTAGTACAGCTGCCCCTACCCGCCGGTTTAAATGCAGAAAAAGTGTTAGAGCGCATTCACCCGCATAAAGATGTAGATGGCTTTCATCCTTATAACATAGGAAGATTGGCACAACGTATCCCCGCGCTTCGCCCGTGTACTCCGAAAGGTATCATGACCATGATTGAGGCCACTAAGCGCCCCGTTAAAGGGTTAGATGCAGTTATCGTGGGTGCATCAAACATCGTAGGCCGACCAATGAGCTTAGAGCTTTTACTTGCCGGTTGCACTGTTACTACCTGTCATAAATTCACACAAGATTTAAAAGCTCATGTAAGTCGTGCAGACCTTCTTGTGGTCGCGGTAGGTAAACCAAACTTTATTCCTGGTGACTGGATTAAGCATGGTGCTATTGTTATTGATGTAGGTATTAACCGTGTGAGTGACGGTTCGTTAGTTGGCGACGTAGATTTTGAGCCTGCTAAACAACGTGCTGGATGGATTACCCCTGTGCCTGGCGGTGTGGGCCCAATGACAGTGGCCAGCTTAATAGAAAACACCCTAGAAGCTTACGTAAAATACCACTCTTAAGTTGAAATCGTGAACGATACACATCTTATAGAAGCCACGATGCGTTGGGTTGATGACATTGTCATCAACCACAACTTTTGCCCCTTTGCGGGTTTTGTACGCCAACCGGGCCAAATTCACTGCGTCGTGGTTAATGGGAATTCAGGCGATGTTATTGCCTCGCTTTTCGATGAGTGTAAACGATTAGACGAGAAAGACGATATTGCCACTACCCTTATCATCGCACCTTCATCATCTACAGCTTCCTTTGACGACTACCTAGATGTATTAGCGATATGTGATCGTATGCTATCTGATTGGGGGTACAGTGGCGTTTATCAACTCGCCAGTTTTCACCCAGACTATCAATTTGATGGTGAAGCTAAAGACAGCGTAGCGAATTATACCAACCGCTCTCCCTACCCTCTACTGCATTTAATTCGCGAGCGAGATATTGCCCGCTATATGAAAAACGAAGATGATGCAGAGAAAATTTACACTCACAATATTGCCAAAGCCAATGAATTGGGGTGCCCTTACTTTGAAAAAGCACTAAATGAAATGCGAGATGAAGCGTCGAAGAAAACACACTCACTGAATTCTAAAACGCCAAAATAAAAACGGCCTGTAAAAACAGGCCAAAAATATATTGGGTCCAGGGAAACCAAATACGGCTGCCCCAAGTGTCCGCAATTGGTACAAGCGTTTAAACTTGCAACCGAACTCTACCTTAACTATGTGAGAATTTTATGACAGTTCACTTTACAAATAGCGCGTTGCACAAATGAACCAGTGTCAGTTTCCCCTTTCTCCCATCGGCCATATAAAGACACCGTTTAAACAAAAGTTTGCAATTCCCCGACAGCCCAACTTAGCAAAGGCAAAAGGCCAAGTCGTTTTAGCGCCTGAATTTAATGACCCTCGAGTTTTTAAAGGGTTGGAAGTATTCAGCCATGTGTGGCTGCTATTCGTTTTCCACGAAAATATAGATAAGGGGTGGAAACCAACTGTTAAAGCCCCTCGCTTGGGCGGCAATGCAACACTTGGGGTATTTGCTTCAAGAAGTACACACCGCCCCAATGGCATAGGCATGTCTGCAGTAAAGAATTTAGGTTACGAAGCCATTAATGACGAACTCATTTTGCATGTTGAAGGAGTAGATTTGTTAGATGGCACCCCAATTATCGATATTAAGCCTTATTTACCTTATGCCGATTCACTGCCTCAGGCATCTGATACTCTTGCTGAACTGACCCACGCCTCCCCCATTCCGCATCTCGATGTAACTATTAACGCCAATGTGCAGCACATACTCGAAGCAGCCGCGATAGACCACCCCGATCTACCCACATTGCTAACGGCGGTACTGGCTCAAGATCCCCGCCCCGCTTATCGTCATAAACGATTAAGTGATGAAAAGACCTACCATACTGCACTGTATAATTATGACTTTGCCTTCACAGTGAAAAATAGTGTGGTTGAAGTCATTGGGATTAACACGCTTTAGTCGCACGTGGTTGTAGCACTATTGCTCACAGTTAATTAGAATACGCTCAATTGTATTTTTCATAGTTATAGGAAGACCGCTTCGAATGCGCACTAGTCAATATTTACTTGCCACGCAGAAAGAAACTCCGGCCGATGCTGAGGTTATCAGCCACCAGTTAATGTTACGTGCTGGTATGATAAGAAAACTGGCTTCAGGCCTTTATACGTGGTTGCCAACTGGGCTTCGCGTACTGAATAAAGTGGCAAACATCGTTCGTGAAGAAATGAACAAAGCAGGCGGAGTAGAAGTGTTAATGCCAGTAGTCCAACCTGCTGATTTGTGGGAAGAGTCTGGCCGTTGGGAAGAATATGGCCCAGAGTTACTGCGCATTAAAGACCGCCACCAGCGAGACTTTGTGCTAGGTCCTACACATGAAGAAGTGATCACATCGTTAGTCAGAAACGAAATCAGTAGTTACAAACAGCTGCCAATCAATCTTTATCAAATTCAAACTAAATTCCGTGATGAAGTGCGTCCTCGTTTTGGCATTATGCGTGGTCGTGAATTCACCATGAAAGATGCTTACAGCTTTCATTTAGACGATACGTGTTTAGATAAAACTTACCAAACAATGTATGAAGCCTATGGAAATATCTTTAATCGCATGGGCTTAGATTTCCGAGCAGTTATTGCCGACTCAGGCTCAATTGGTGGAAACCATTCTCATGAGTTCCACGTACTTGCCGAGTCTGGTGAAGATGCCATTGCCTTTGCAAGCGACAGCGACTACGCCGCAAACGTTGAAATGGCGGCTACGGCAATGCCAGAAAAACAACAAGCTTCAGGCGCAGCAGCAGAAGTCGTAAGTGGTAAAGCTTCAGATAGCGCACTTAGCATTTATGTTGTTAAAGGCGAAACGGAAGAAGAGAGCACAACTGAACAGTGGGTTGTATTAGTAGTGCGCGCAGAACATGAGCTTAACGATGTTAAAGCGGAAAAAGTCACTGGCGTAGCTAGTCCGCTTGTTATAGCAAGTGAAGAAAAAGCCACTGAAATCTTAGGCGCTTATCCTGCTTTCGTTAACCCTAATGATATTACGTTGCCAATGCATGTCGACTTTAGTGCCGCAGCACTTGCTGATTTTGCTTGTGGTGCAGGCGAAAATGGCCAAATCACGAAAAATGCAAATTGGACTGTCGATTTAAAAACAGCAGATTTACGTAACATTGTGGCTGGTGATGCTTCGCCAGACGGCAATGGTACCATTGAAATAAAGCGCGGAATTGAAGTGGGCCATATTTTCCAACTAGGTAGCAAATACTCAGAAGCGATGAATTGTGGTGTACTAAGCGAAACGGGTAAACACCAAACACTTACCATGGGGTGTTATGGAATTGGTGTTTCACGTATTGTTGCGGCGGCTATTGAACAAAACCATGATAAATACGGCATCATGTGGCCTGATCCTATCGCGCCATTTAAAATTGCACTTATTCCAATGAACATGCATAAATCTCACCGTATTAAAGAAGCGGCTGAGGCACTATACGAACAACTGATTGCGTTGGGTATAGACGTATTATTTGACGACCGCAAAGAACGCCCTGGTGTAATGTTTAATGACATGGAATTAATTGGCATACCTCACAGTATTGTTATTGGCGAAAGAAACCTCGACAATCAACAAATTGAGTATAAAAACCGCCGCACAGGTGAAAAGCAATTATTAGATTTAGATTCGGCTAAAGACTTTGTTGTTAGTCTTTAACATTGTCTATTATTGAAAGATAAATATTAGTAATTTTGCATTTGACCTTGTATAGCGCTTTGCAATAACAGCAATTGTGGTTAGCTAAAAGAATAAAAACGGTGAACATATGCGGTTAACATTTTACGGCGTGAGGGGCTCTATTCCTACTCCTGGAGAGGCCTATGCACGCTATGGTGGCAATACCGCATGCGTTCATATCGAATTAACCGATGGCACAGATATTGTGCTTGATTCGGGAACGGGTATCAGACTGTTGGGGAACAATCTTCGCAGAAAAGATACCCCTATTCACTTATTGCTCAGCCATAACCACTGGGATCACATACAAGGTTTTCCATTCTTTAGCCCTATCTTTCAAAAAGACAGGGAAATTTATATTTATCCTGGGCAAACGACCTTGCCCGAGTACGATCAAATCTTAAAACAAATGGAAGGCTCATCGTTCCCTGTCCCTATCAGTGCGTTACCGTCTAAGCTTCATTTAACCATTATCCCGCCCGAGCAAGATATTTGGGAAATCGGTTCTGCCATCATTCGCAGAATACCTATTAATCACCCTGGCAAGGGTAGCGCTTATAGTATTGAAGAAAGAGGCATTAAAATCGCCTACATTACTGACAACGAACTCTACCCACCCTATAAAAAAGAAACGGACTTTTTAACATTTGTTGATTTTGCTAGAAACGCGGACGTTGTTATTCATGATGCACAATATATGATGTCCGATATGCCGGCTAAAACTGGGTGGGGTCATTCGATTGCTGAAGAAGCTGTAAAGCTCGCCATCGCATGCAATGCAAAACAATTAGCGCTATATAGCCATGATCCAGATCGCACAGATGAGGATATTGATAAGGTGGTTGAACACTGCATGGATTACATCACTATTGCAGAGTCGAACCTGAAAATATTTGCATCAACGGAAGGCCAGTCACTGGAATTCACTAATTAAAATAATGTAGCAAAAAACAACAACGACTTACCCAACGGAGAACACCACCAGTGTCAGTGTTTAAGCCATTTTTAATATTGGCTGCAGTCAGTCTGTGCAGCATAAATGCCCTTGCCCAACAAAATGCGCAAGACGAGCAAGAGAGTGATATTGAAGTCATTGATATCATTAAACGAGATACCACTTCTGAAAGTGCGCTCGATAATCGTATGGAAGGTGATAAGGAAGCAATTGATAACGTTTTTGCAATTACTCAGCATAGACAAAACTATTTTCTTCCTATGACTTACATTACCAATCCGAACTCAAACGGTAATCAAGAGCTCACAGAAGACAATGTCGATAAAAAAGAAGCCAAGTTTCAGGTTAGTGTAAAGCTGCCTCTTTATTTGGAAGACACTGGGTTTGATGGCATTTACCTCGGTTTTACCCTTACCTCATTTTGGCAGCTATATAATAGCGAAGTATCTAAACCCTTTAGAGAAACCAATTATGAGCCAGAGATATTTTGGCAAGAAACGGCAGACTACTCGGTTTTAGGGTATAAATTTAATACCTTTCAATTAGGGTTTAACCATATGTCTAACGGACAGAGTGGCCTTAGCTCTAGAAGTTGGAACCGTATTTTCGCCTCTGTTGTGTTTAGTGACCAAGACGATATTTATTATTTAAAAACTTGGTATCGTATTCCTGAAGACGACAAAGCAGACCCGCTTGATCCTACCGGAGATGATAACCCAGATATCGAAAACTATTATGGTCGTATGGAATTCGGTTATGGGCGCAAGCTTGGTAATTTCAAAGTGATGGCATTGCTTCGCAATAACCTTAACTTAGGGAATAACCGAGGTAGCATTCAGCTTGATTTAACCTATCCGCTCACCGACCGTTATGAGTTACTGTTTCAATATTTTAACGGCTACGGCGACTCACTCATTGATTACAACCGCTCTCAAGAACGAGTAGGACTAGGCTTTCAGCTACTTTTCCTATAAGCATTTAATTAATAAGAGGCCTTGTCTTATAGGCCTCTTATTAAGTAACACAGTACGTTAATGCATTTTCCAGCTTACCTGATTACCTTTCTTATATGGCTCTCACCACTATAGCTTTTTTGTTAAACGGCTATTTAACTTACCCTTAATTACTGCTTTTTCACATGACTCCAGCCGCTTTGTACAATTGAAGATGAACATCTACTAACGCATCTATGTCACGCTGATACCCGCCACCGATGACCGCTGCGATGGGTATACCCATACGTTCAGCGAACGCAAAAACCATATCATCTCGGGCGCTAACGCCTTCGGTTGTGATGTTTAATAAGCCCAAGTCGTCATTAACATGAATATCTACGCCAGCATCATAAATAATGGCGTCTGCTTGAAATTGCATGGCAACCATGGCGAGTGTTTCTTGCACTGTGTTTAAATATTCGTCGTCTTCACAGCCCTTCGCCATGCCTATATCGATGTTTGAATGTTGCTTTCGATAAGGGAAGTTTTTCTCACCATGAACTGACACGGTGAAAATACTATTGTCGTATTGAGCTAGCTTAGCCGTACCATCCCCTTGATGGACGTCGAAGTCGATAATTAATACATTGTCTATACCGCTAGATTTTTGCATGTTTTTTGCGGCAAGAAATAAATCGTTAAATAAGCAAAATCCTGACCCAAAATCTGAGAATGCGTGATGGTAGCCACCGGTTAAATTTAACGCTTTCCCGTGTTTTATCGCCAATTCAGCAGTTAAACATGTACCTGACACTGCCGTAAGGGTGCGTTCGATTAGTTGATCCGACCAAGGAAAGCCAATACGACGCATGGCTTTTTTATCTAGTGTGCCGCCGGTTAACTGCTGAACATAGACTTTATCAAAGTGAGACTCCAATTCCGTTATCGCTAACGGTGAAGGTGTGTGAAATACACTATCAGCAACACCGTGAGACGATAATGCATTTCGAATACCTTGGTATTTATCGATAGGGAAGCGATGGCGTTCAGGTAAGCTGAGTTGGCTATAAATAGGGTGAAATACCAGTGGGATCATAACGTCTCAGTCGCTACCTTGTATTATTTGTAGTGGATATTACCTTGGGTTCATAAAAAAACGGAGCATTGAGCTCCGTTTCATTATACGCACTATCATGTATTAGCGGGTTAAACTGTTCACCACTTTTTCCACATTGACAGACATACTCTTCATCGACTCTGCCATGTCATCACGTTGTGCCAATTTATGATACCGGTCGGACGATGCCACTACGTTCGCAATAATACTTTCCACCTGAGACAACACTGCCTCTTGCTCGTCTGCGGCTTCATTAAGGGCAACCACTACACTCGCCGTTTCTTTAATATCCTCAACCACATTATTTAAGGTTTGCAATGCAGTAGCAGCTTCAGTCGCATTGCTGTCTGAAAGCTGTTTACCTTCTTCCATGGCCAGAACGGCTCCACGGGCTTCTGCTTCAAAACTGCTAAGAATATTGTTTATTTCTTTCGTTGATTGCTGTGTTTTAGCTGCTAACGCCCGAACTTCATCTGCCACCACCGCGAAGCCTCTACCATGTTCTCCTGCCCTAGCAGCTTCAATTGCAGCATTGAGCGCCAATAAATTGGTTTGGTCGGCAATTTCATTGATAACGTTAACCACTTTAAGAATGTTTTTGCTGCGGCTTTGCAGGTCGCTTACAATATCACTCGATTCTGTTACCGTTTTTGCCAGTTGCTTAAACCCAGTATTAGCGCGCTCAAAAGTCGAATAGCAACTCGCAACGTTCTCTTCTGAGTTTTTGGTTGCCACTGCTACTTGGTCGGTAATCGCGACCAAGTTCTGAACTATACCTTTTAATTTATCAGTGGTGGCATCTAGCGATAGTGATGCATCGCGCTGCTCTACTGCGCCATCCATTATTGATTGCCCTACATCGCCAAGGGTTACGAAAGCACGCTCCATTTCTAATTCGGTTTGATGTAACTGAGTGACTGAATCTTTTAGCTTACTTTGTAATGCTCTGGCTGAGTCAGCTAAAATGCCAAGCTCGTGCCCACTTGAATAAGTCAGCGGGTAATCGTATTGACTGGTTGCTAAATTAGAAATGCACGCAGCCACTTCACGAGTAGGGTTAATTACCTGGGTGCGAAGACGACTAATTACATAAATTACAGATAGCAGTGACAGCACGATAGCAGCCAGTAAAATTAGCCATAACATCCTGCGTGTGCCGTCCTTTAGATCAGTAATGGCTAGCTCAGATTGATGTGCTATTTCATCGGCAATACTTTCAAGTAGTTTTGCTGGCTCTCGGTCGATGCCACGAACGAAGCTATCTCCAACTTTTGGGTCTAAACCCGATGCTATAAAGGCCGCATAACCTTCTCGATACTTTTCAGCCATATAGGCGTGCGATGTTTGGAACTTTCGAATATCCGCTTTGGCTTTATCACTCACTACAGGGTTTGACAGCATTTGGCTAAATTGCTGCTTTATCTCAGCTTCTCGCTTTTGAAAGCGAGACCAGTACTTTTCCCGGTCGTCGTCGTTGTGCCCCCTCAGCAGCGTATTTTTCCATTCCTGAACCTGTGTTTTAAAGGTGTTTAAGGTAGCATTAACATCACGCTCTGCCTGAACAAGTGTATGCTCTAGGGATTCGAAACTGCTTAACAACGAGAAAGATTTATAGATGGATGCGGCGTTTAAAAAAACCAATAAACATAAGCTCGCAAGTACAGGGGTAATTACCAATCGACTGATACTGGTATAATTGAACACAGCGCTTAACCTTTAGTCTAATAAAAATTCGAAAATCGTGAAACTCCGTCATTAGATGATAATTTAATGACAGAAACGTTACAAACTAGGTATTACGCTGCATACCTTTGCATATCCATTGATACGCAAGAATTATAGAACTAAAAGCAGATTTTGAAACTTTCTTCTATGACAATAAAAAATTGCACTAGCAACTAGGGTTCCAACCAATTTATACGGCTAACCTCTTCACCAAAGTATTTTGCTCCCGCTAACGTGTGATGTCCATAATCGTAAAATAGCTTTTCTAAAGATTGATTGACGCCAGAACACTGTTTTAAAGCAGGCTTGCAAACATAATCCATCCTATCTAGCTGCGTAACATCAGGGAATTTTTTTACTATAAGGTCGAGAGCTTCGTTAATCTCTCTCACTCTTCCTGTGAAGTCCACTCTTGTCGTTGTTTTATTAGTACTGTAAGCGTTGAAATACTCTGAATTAATATGGTTAGCGAGAACCTCATCACCGGCATACGATTTATCATCTCTTACTACATAGGCAACAAAGTCTGCAAGTGTCCAACTGCGTGTTCTGTATTCAGGGAATTCGTGGATATTGTTGACTACAATAATGCCTTTCCCAGCTTCTATAAATTTTTCAATAACCTGATTTAAGGCGGCTATATCCTCTAGGTCATATCTAGAAGCTATAATTATAGTATCAGCATGTTTAAAATTTGGAACATCCGAAAGCTCAGAAAAATTCTTATAGATTTCACTAATTTCACTCCCATAACGTGCAAAAGAAAATATCGAGCCGTTGTATTTTGAATGTACCAGTACGTTATACAAATCTTTGGAGTGAGAGTTACCTATAATCAATGCATTTTCATAGTTTTTTTCTAAATCGAACCACAGCTCATTTTCGTTATGTTGACGTACTAAACGCCAAGACTCTTCTCTTAATACGGTATTGCTTCGAGATGCCTCTGAAATTTGAAAGCTATTTAGCGTATTAAAATTACCTGGGTTTAGTTTTGTGGAAAAAATTGCACTACTAGCGCCAATTACAATAAAACCGATTAATGATAAGCAAGAGTACGTGAATATTGACTTACGACTTATCTTATCTTTGAATCTAAAAGGTGTTTCTACATACTTCCAACTTCCATAGGCTAGCAACATAGTCAATAAACTAAGGGATAACATTAAACCATGGGAAGGCTCTTCCACTGAAAGTATTCTGGTAAAGGCGAAGATAGGTTGATGCCATAGGTAGGCAGAATAGCTGATTAAGCCCACGCCTACGCACAACTTAACGCTAAGCAAACGTCCAACTAGAGTTTGCGTATCAGCAAATAAAACGATTAACACCACACCAACTACGGGTACCAGTGTATAAAAACTAGGAAATGGCACAAAGCTGTTGAAGAAGAAAGTAGCGTAAAGCACCATTAAAAGGCCGATGGAGGCCGCGACATTGTTAGATCTCACACCATGCTTTTGCACTAAAAAAGCAGCTAGAGAGCCAGCTAACAGTTCCCAACCACGAAATGGCGCGAGATAAAAATTTGCACTTGGACTGTTTCGATAGCCCCACTCGCATGCCAGTAAACTCATCGTAGCAATAAATGCTATCAACAAAAAAAGCTGTTCTCTTTTAAAACCTTGTCGCCATGCAAACATAAGTAGTAAAGGAAATATCAGGTAATACTGCTCTTCTACCGCCAAACTCCACGTGTGAAGCAAAGGCTTCTCTTCAGCAGCGGCCTCAAAGTAGCCGCTCTCTCGCCAAAAAAGAATATTAGATGCGAAAAGGCTCACGGCAACAATACTATGAGAAAACTCTTTAAAACTGTCAACTGTCATGGTCGACCATGCAATCGGCATACATACCACTATGACAAATACCAGTGCGGGTAATATTCTTCTAGCACGCCGTTCGTAAAAATTCACTAAGCTAAATTTTTCACGCTCAATTTCCACGATAAGAATAGAGGTAATTAAATAACCGCTGATAACAAAGAAAACATCGACACCGACGAAACCACCAGCAAAGAATTTAAATCCGGCATGAAACAGAATGACAGGTAGTACGGCCAATGCTCTTAAGCCGTCAATCTCGGAGCGATATTTCAAAATAAAGTCCTTTTAGAAAGTATCTGTTATCCCCCCTGCTCAGTTAACATCTATACCGTTGCAGTAATAGAGATGACGTATTTAGAGGGGTTATATAGTTATACTTTATTTTCACGTAACGTAAGAAAAATTAACACTGGTATTTTCGAAGTACCCTCAAAAATTGTGCGCTTTTGAGCTTAGCAAAGCGTCATAAGCTTTCAATGCAATTAAAGTAAATCACATTAGATACGCCTTTAAGCGCACAATAATGAGGTTATTGCTTTTTTATTCCCACTCAATTGTAGCTGGCGGCTTACCCGAAATGTCATAAACAACGCGGGAAATACCATCGATTTCGTTAATAATACGATTCGAAACTTTACCTAAGAAGTCATAAGGTAAATGCGCCCAGTGAGCCGTCATAAAATCGATTGTTTCTACCGCGCGTAGTGATACTACCCAATCGTATTTACGGGCATCACCCATTACGCCCACGGAGCGTACAGGCAAGAAAACGGTGAAGGCTTGACTCACTTTCTGGTATAAATCAGCGTTGTACAATTCTTCAATGAAAATAGCGTCTGCACGGCGTAGTAAGTCGCAATACTCTTTTTTCACTTCACCAAGCACGCGTACACCTAAGCCAGGTCCTGGGAATGGGTGACGGTAGAGCATGTCATACGGTAAACCTAGTTCAAGACCAATTTTACGTACTTCATCTTTGAATAGCTCACGCAAGGGTTCAACTAAACCTAGCGCCATGTCTTCTGGCAAGCCACCAACATTATGGTGAGACTTAATCACATGGGCTTTACCTGTTGCGGAACCAGCTGATTCAATAACATCGGGGTAGATAGTGCCCTGAGCTAGCCATTTCGCATTGGCAAGCTTTCCAGCTTCTTCGTCGAATACTCGGACAAATTCATTACCAATCGCTTTACGCTTAAGCTCTGGATCCTCAATATCCTTTAGACGCCCTAAAAAACGGTCCTCAGCGTCAACACGGATAATATTGAGACCAAAATGGTCACCAAACATCTCCATTACTTGATCAGCTTCGTTTAAACGAAGCAAACCATTGTCTACAAACACACAGGTGAGGTTTTCACCAATAGCACGATGCAGCAGCATAGCAGTAACCGATGAATCGACGCCCCCCGACAAACCTAGAATGACGCGATCGTCGCCAACTTTTTGTTGAATGCGCGCAATAGCATCTTCAATAATGGCATCGGCAGTCCATAACTTTTCGCATTTACACACATCCATGACGAAATGGCTTAACAAACGCATACCTTGCTTAGTGTGGGTCACTTCAGGGTGAAACTGAACACCGTAAAACTGCTTTTCTTCGTTATACATAGCCGCGTGCGGGCAAGAGGCTGTTTGCGCAATAGTCTCGAACCCAGCAGGTACAGCGGCAACTTTATCGCCGTGACTCATCCATACATCAAGTAACGCATTGCCATTCTCGCCAATGCTATCTTCAATATGACTAAGTAAAGACGTAGGTTTAATAACTTCTACCTGCGCATAACCAAATTCCCGTTTGTCAGAGCCTAAAACACCGCCACCCAGTTGGGCTGCCATGGTTTGCATGCCGTAACAAATACCAAAAACAGGCACACCAGCTTCGAATACGTATTCAGGGGCGCGAGGAGAGTTCTCTTCTGTTACTGACTCAGGGCCGCCCGATAAAATAATGCCTTGTGGATTAAATTCTCGAATTTGCTCTTCGGTCACATCCCAAGCCCAAAGCTCACAATAAACGCCTATTTCACGAACGCGACGCGCAATAAGCTGCGTGTACTGTGAACCAAAATCTAAAATCAGAATGCGTTGGTCATGGATATTTGTGGTCATGTTTTTACCCGTTTTATAATAGAACGAAGGCGGCGATGAGGCGGAAAGATACCCGCCTCACGATGCGCTGTATATGGTTATATCTTGTCGCGAATCTAGCCTAGACGGTAGTTCGGTGCTTCTTTAGTAATGCTAACATCATGAACGTGTGACTCGCCCATACCTGCCGATGTAACACGAACAAACTGCGCTTTTGTGCGAAGTTCATCAATACTGCCACAGCCAGTAAGCCCCATGGCTGAGCGTAACCCACCCATTTGCTGATGGATGATGTTCGCAATAGGCCCTTTATAGGCTACGCGGCCTTCAATACCTTCAGGAACAAGCTTTTCCGCATTGTTTGATTCTTGGAAGTAACGGTCAGATGAACCGTGGTTTTGGTTCATTGCGCCTAGTGAGCCCATACCGCGGTAAGATTTAAAGTAGCGACCTTGATAAAGCTCAACTTCGCCTGGCGCTTCTTCTGTGCCCGCTAACATGCTGCCTACCATTACGCAACTTGCACCAGCAGCTAACGCTTTCGCAATGTCACCAGAGAAACGAATACCGCCATCTGCAATCACTGGAATGTCGGTACCTGCAAGCGCGTCTACGGCATCAGATACCGCAGTAATTTGTGGTACCCCACAACCGGTAACAATACGGGTAGTACAAATTGAACCAGGGCCTATACCTACTTTAACGGCATCAACGCCTGCATCAGCCAGTGCTTTTGCACCATCACCTGTTGCTACGTTACCTGCAATAATCTGGACATCAGGATAATCACTGCGCACTTTCTTGACGCGATCGATAACGCCTTGTGAGTGACCATGAGAAGTGTCGATAAGTAAAACATCCACACCGGCTTCAACTAAAAGTTGAATGCGCTCATCAGTACCTGGCCCAACGCTAACGGCTGCACCAACCCGTAATCGACCTAATGAATCTTTACAAGCATTCGGTTTATTTTCGGCTTTTTGAAAATCTTTAACCGTAATAAGGCCGGTAAGCTTGAAAGCATCGTCTACTACAAGAATTTTTTCGATGCGGTGTTCATGCATAAGATCGAGTACTTGATCTGAACTTGCACCTTCTTTTACCGTAACTAAGTCATCTTTGCCCGTCATCACATTACTGATAGGCAGTTCTAGACGTTTTTCGAAACGTAAATCACGACCAGTAACAATACCAATTAAATTATTTTGATGATCGGTTACCGGAAAACCAGAATAACCTAGGCGCTTAGAAAGGGTAATGACTTCGCCGATAGTGGCGTCTTTAGCAACCGTAACGGGGTCTGAAACCACGCCACTTTCGTACTTTTTGACTTCACGAACATGCTTTGCCTGCTGCGCAGGTTCCATATTTTTGTGAATAAAGCCGATACCGCCCTCTTGAGCAAGTGCAATCGCTAGGCGTGCTTCAGAGACGGTGTCCATCGCCGCAGATACCATAGGGATATTTAACGTGACACCACGAGTTAGACGAGTTTGAAGTTTGGCAGTATGTGGAAGAACTGTCGAGTGGCCGGGAACCAGCAACACATCGTCGAACGTCAGGGCTTCTTGGATGATTCGTAGCATGCAACAACACCTATTCAGTTGAGGGTTAATTGCGGCGCAATTGTAGTGTTTTTTAGATTTCAGGTAAACTCTATTTTATTAAACCAGACGATTTTTTCTTATGTTTACATCTTCACCCTCTACATCGCGACAAATTTTAACAGTTACTAAGCTAAATCGGCTCGCTCGAACCGTGCTTGAAAGCGAAGTGGGACTTATATGGTTATCCGCTGAAATATCTAATTTTGTGAGTGCCGCTTCCGGTCATTGGTATTTCACGTTAAAAGATAACAAGGCACAAGTGCGCGCTGCCATGTTTAAAAATACAAACCGCGCTGTGAAACAGCGCCCTAAAGAAGGCGATAAGGTGCTCGTAAGGGCATCGGTAGGTATTTACGAAGCACGTGGCGACTACCAGCTTGTAATAGAGCATATGGAGAGCGACGGCGAAGGTGCCCTGCAGCAAGCCTATGAAGCGTTAAAAGCAAAACTCAACGCTGATGGTTTGTTCAGTATCGAACGTAAGCGCCCAATGCCTGAGGTTATCAATCGTATTGGTGTTATTACCTCTTCAACAGGCGCAGCACTGCATGACGTACTTAGTGTATTGAAACGCCGTAGCCCACAAACTGAAGTCATTGTTTACCCTTCTATGGTGCAAGGTGAAACCGCGCCTAATCAGCTTATTAACGCCCTTCGCACTGCGAATAAACGAAATGAAGTAGATGCACTTTTGCTAACCCGTGGTGGTGGCTCATTAGAAGATTTATGGTGTTTTAACAATGAAAACCTTGCTAGAGAAATTGCCGAGTCGCAACTACCGTTAATCAGCGCCGTTGGGCATGAAGTTGATTTTACTATTGCTGATTTTGTTGCCGATTTACGCGCCCCTACCCCTTCGGCGGCCGCGGAAATATTGAGCCAAGACACGAACGCGCTCAGTGAGGGCTTTGTTCAATATAAGCAACGCTTAACCCGTGCTATGCTGCAAAAACTTAGTCATTTAGCTCAGCAACATAAACTTCAGCACCAACGTTTACAGTCAGTACATCCGCAAAGCAAAATACAAAATCAGTGGCAAGCCCTCGACAGACTACAATTGCGTTTAAGCCATGCTATTAACAATAAACTCGCTATCGAAAATAAACGGTTTGAGTATGTCGATAATCGCTTTGCGCGACAAAACCCAACGGAGCGAGTGAATCAAGCTAAAGCGCACATGATACAAACCCATAAAGCGCTATGTAACAACATGAAGCAGTTAGTAAATAGTAAACAACAGGCATTTGCTGCAAAAGTGGGTTTATTGCAGTCGGTTAGCCCGCTTTCTACATTGTCGCGAGGCTACAGTATTACTATGTCAAGTGGAGAGGCAGTTACCTCTGTAAATACCGTCAAAGAAAACGATATACTTATGTCTCGAGTGACTGATGGTGAAATAACCAGTAAAATAGTGGAAATTCGTCGTCATCAATAAAGGTTGGCCTTTGTTTCCTATTTCTTCGCGTTCAGGCTGGTTGCTACTTGCTCTAGCCTCTTTATGCGCACCGGCAGTTTATGGTCAGCAACAGGCGGGATTGCCTGAGTTACCGGTGTTGCCCGAAACGTCATCTTTATCGGCACCTGTACCTGAAGCTCCTACAATAGCAATTTCTCTGGCGGTGTTTTCTACTTACCCCAGTGAAACCCTTTTGGATACCTGTGGCGATACAGAGGCCACACAGGGGTGTATTGAAGATACCATTACCCCAGAAGCATTTATCTCTTCACTGATAGCAACATCTTGGTTCACTGAGATTAAACCTTTCGGTAATGACTCAGACTATGAACTGCTGATTGCTAACGTGGCTAAACAAGATGAAACTTCCAGTATAAGTGAAGCGCTAAGTGAAAAACCTAGCGAAGAAAGGCACTTCACTGAATTAACGCTGCAATGGCGAGGAATAGAGATTGATTCTTTGGTTATTACCAGTCAAGTGAATAGCAATGAAACGCCAACAGAGAAAGCCATAGAACCGCTACTATCGTGGTATAAGCATGTTATCGAAAGCGAACTGTTCACCCCAAAGTTTTTATATCATGCGTTAAACGCGAGCGATTACGGCAACCATCTAAGTGTGCCGGAGTCTTTGGGTGATTTCACCAGACTTGATACTCAGCTGTACCCAGACCCCTTCAAAGGCTCAATTACAAGGTATACCCATCCTTCTTTTGAAGATGCGTTAGTTGATGTAACGGTTTATCCCATTTTGGCGAAACTAGACACGAATGCGCAAAGTAATAAAGCGAATACGGTGAACACTATCAATACTGAAAACTCAGCCCGCACCGACGCTTTACTTCATCAACAATTAGATGAAGACTGGAATAAAGCTGACCACGTTGCCAGCGCGCGCAATTTAACCTTATCTCAACCCCAACCAATATCGCCTTTTAATGTGAAGGGGCTTGCTAATGGATGGCGACTAGCCCTTAAAGCTGACTCGCCAGTAGACGATCCTATCTTCGCGACCACCTATGTGTTTACGCGCAATGATAAAATAGTGAAAGTGGCTACCACCTTCCCTAGTGACTTCTCCGACGACTTAGCAAATGAACTCATTGCGCATATCTCAGTGCCAGAAGAATCTATGCTTATGCAGCAAGTTCGCGCCATGCTGAAGTAGAAAACACCAGCAATAGTGCAGCGTGAAGCCTTCCTTATGCAAAGCACCTTATAGACAGACTGTTGTGATCAGCCCTTTAAAAGCGCTTAGCGAAACATAAATAAATGCACTCTACCTTCACTTAAAACAAAAAAGGTCGGTGCTAATAATAGCGCCGACCTTTTTTATATGTTTGGAATAGTAACGTTTCAAAACCCGCATGTCGCCATTATCCAAAACGCTTAGTTACCGAACTTGTATCAACGTTCGGCTACTTCTTCTTACTATGATAAGACAGTAAACGCTTACGTTTACGTTCTTGAGTAAGAGTGAGCTTATTCTTTTTGCCTTCAAACGGGTTCGCCCCTTCCCTAAATTCGATGCGTATAGGCGTGCCCATCACCTGAAGCGCTTTACGGAAGTAGTTCATCAAGAAGCGCTTGTACGACGTAGGTAAATCGTCAACTTGGTTACCGTGAATAACAATCACCGGCGGGTTATAACCTCCAGCATGGGCATATTTCATTTTGACCCGACGACCGCGCACTAGCGGCGGTTGATGGTCATCTTGAGCCATTTCCATAATCTGCGTAAGCATGGAGGTATTAATACGCTTAGTGGCGCTTAGGTAAGCTTCTTGTACTGACTCAAATAAATTACCTACACCGGTACCGTGCGTTGCAGATATAAAGTGTAAACGTGCAAAGTCAATAAAACCAAGACGGCGATCGAGTTCGCGTTTTATATCGTTTTTAATATCTGTGCTCAATCCGTCCCACTTATTCACAGCAATCACCAGTGAGCGGCCGGAATTTAACACAAAGCCCAGTAAGCTTAAGTCTTGATCGGTTATACCCTCACGAGCATCAATAACCATCAGCACGACGTTTGCTTCGTCAATCGCTTGCAAAGTTTTAACAATAGAGAACTTTTCAACCGCCTCATTCACTTTTCTGCGTTTACGAACTCCTGCGGTATCGATAAGAATATATTCACGCTCGTCACGTTCCATCGGAATGAAAACGCTATCGCGGGTCGTGCCTGGAAGGTCATAAACTACAACCCGTTCTTCACCCAAAATTCGATTAGTTAACGTAGATTTACCCACGTTAGGCTTTCCAACTATGGCCAGTTTAATAGGCTGGTCTTGAAGGCGCTTAAGTTGCGCTTCCGCATCAAGCTCTTCTTCATGCGTTTCCTCAACAATGCGCATGTCAGGAAAAGAGGCTTCAAGTGGCACTAACGCATCTTGCAGTAATTGGCTTACGCCACGCCCGTGGGCCGCGGCGATTTGTTTAACGGTGCCTAAACCCAGCGCGTAAAAGTCTGCGCTTTCGCTATCGCCATCAATGCCGTCAACTTTATTCGCGACGACAAAAACTTGCTTGTTAAGGCGGCGAATGTGTTCAGCAATACCTTGGTCTGCCGGCAATAAACCTGCTCTGGCATCAACAAGTAGTAATACTACATCGGCTTCTTCAATGGCTAAAAGAGACTGCTGCGCCATTTCAGCATCAATACCTTCTTCGTCACCCGTGATACCACCGGTATCCACCACGATGAATTGGCGCTGCTCAAACTTAGCCTGACCGTACTTGCGGTCACGGGTAAGCCCTGGATAATCAGCGACCAGCGCATCACGTGTATTAGTTAAACGATTAAACAAGGTGGACTTACCCACATTAGGGCGGCCTACCAAAGCAACAACGGGCAACATGTATCAAATCCTAAAGGAAAAAAGCTAAAAAACACAAACCGCAAGTAAGCATAGCTTACTTGCGGTCAGAGTGTGATTGGGCATTATACCTGTTTAGGTATGATGCGTCAGCCTAACAGAAGATATTAGGCCAACAATCCAACAAATTATGTTGTTGAACAGGCTATAACGTAGAAATGGCTGCCACTACGCCGTTACGGGTCATGGTTACTACCACACCGTCAACGTTTAATGGTGCATCGTATATAGCATCGTCTTCATCATCGCCGCCTACATCGACGCGAGCCACTATTTGGCCAGTTTCTTGTTCAATCCAATGAACGAAGCCCCAGTTGTCACCCACAACAATATGTTCACCCACTGGCGTTGCAGCAGTAACAGAACGAGACTTCAAGCCACCTTGTGACCAAAGTTCTACACCGTTTCGTCTGTCTAGTGCGTAAATATTGGAGTTGTTATCTACAACAAAAATACTGTTACCTTCTATACTCAGGTTGCGATACGAGCCGTACTCACGCTTCCAAATAATACGACCACTTCGCAACTCTACTGCTGCCAGTGTGCCATTGTAGGAAACCGTGTAAATGGTGCCACCAAAAAGCACAGGTGTGGTATCAAGGTCAACAATACGTTCTAACTCTGTCGCGCCCGTTGGCGTGGCAATGACCGTTTCCCAAGCAAGAATACCTGAATCGAGTAGGTTAACTTGCAACTTACCGGTAGGCGTTCCAATTAAGGCGCCGCCGTTTGCCGCCACTGGGCCCGAAATACCACGAAGGGTTAATGGAGGTGTATCACCTTCATGTCTCCATAGTTGCTCGCCAGTACGAGTATCAAAACCAAACAAGGTGCCCGCACCCGTGTTAACAACTAAAATACCTTCGTCTGCAGAAGGCGCTGCTAAGACTTCGCCAGGAATAGACGCTTCCCACTTGGTTTCGCCTGTTTCGTAGTCAAGTGCCATTACAACGCCATTTTCTGTGCCTACAAACAACAATCTGTCGGCAACGGATATTCCGCCAATACGCGCACTTGCTCCACTACGCCAAAGGCGAGCAATGGAGTCCCACCAGCCGTCACCTTCAAATACGGCGAAGTCACGTTCCCATAAAACATCACCGTTCTCTGGGTTCATAGCGACAACGCTGCCATGGCGATCAGCGGCATAAAGGTTTTCGTAAGCATACACTGGGCGAAGGCGAGAGAAGTAATGATCGACACCGTCGCCGATGTCTCTGTCCCATTTTACTGACGGCGTAAACTTCGCTTCGATTGGTTTCAAACGGCGAATTTCTAGCTCTTCTTCATCTGCAAACCAATCAGAGACGGTAGAACAACCGGAAAGCGTTACAGAGATGGCCAATGCCATGCCCATCGCCCGAGCAAATCGGCCCTTACGGCCACACGTATTGTGAAACAAATTGCTTACCTCTTTATTTTTATGTACCAGCTTATTGGCCCGCAGCAACGGCTAAGTTGTCTAACTTCATTTGCAATAACGGGTTGTTGGCATTTTTTTCTAGCGCACCTGAGTAGGCTAAACGAGCATCATCAAATTTGCTTTGTTGCTGATATACATCACCTTTCAGTTCAGATACTTCAGCAGCAAATGCTTCGTTCGTAATATTGCCTAGCGTAGACAACGCTGCGTCTAGCTGGTTCATTTCAATTTGAACTCGAGTTAAACGAATAGCGGCTAGCGCTTTTAATTCTTCATTTTCAGCAAAGGTAACCACACGGTTTAGGTGTGATGCTGCGGCGTCAAACTCACCAGCATCTACTGCTTGTTTGGCTGCCAAGAGGCTAGCAATACTGGCGTAGCCTGAGTCTTCGTTTGCATTAATAAAGGCGGTAATTTTATCTGCGCTACCTTCTTCACCATAGGTTTCCACTGCATTTTGGTATTCTACTGATGCCGCTTCTTTGGTTGCCATCTGCGTATCAGAGTAGTAACGCCAGCCCCAAAGTCCACCTAACCCCAATGCTGCACCTACAATAATGGCGGTACCGTGCTCTTTCCAAAAGCGTTTAATCGCTTCTACTTGTTGGTCTTCTGTTGCGAATTGTTCCATGATTTCCTCTTATTATGCGTTCAGCAGGTCGGCAATGGTGCTCGACAACGCATCAAAAGCGATTGTCTGTTGCTCTTGACCATCACGTAACGGCTTTACTGCCACTTCACGTGATTGCATTTCTTGTGACCCTAACAACAAGGCAAAACTTGCCCCTGTTTTGTCAGCGCGTTTTAATTGTTTTTTAAAGTTTCCGCCGCCACAGTGCATCATCACCCGCACACTAGGCAATGTATCACGAAGGTGTTCTGATACTTCTAAGGCATAAGCCTGAGCATCATCGCCCATCGCGGTAACATACACATCAGCACTGCTAGAATCTAGTGCATCTTCACTTAACGTGGTAAGTAAAAGTACTAAACGTTCCATACCCATGGCAAAACCTACCGCAGGTGTAGCTTTTCCGCCTAGCTGTTCTACCAAACCATCATATCGGCCGCCCGCACAGACTGTACCTTGCGAACCTAAGCTTTCGGTTACCCACTCAAAAACGGTGCGATTATAATAATCTAGCCCGCGCACTAAGCGTGGGTTGATTTCAAATGCAATACCTGCTTGTGTTAAGCGTTCGCATAAGTTATCGAAATGGGTTTTAGATTCTTCATCTAAGTGATCTAGCAATGATGGCGCATCAGCAATGGCTGCTTGCACATTCGGGTTCTTGCTATCAAGTACACGAAGTGGATTTGACTCTAACCGGCGAAGCGATTCTTCATCAAGCTTATCTGCGCGTTCTTTCAAATAGCTAATTAAAGTTTCACGGTAGGCCTGACGGGCTTCGTTTGAACCTAATGAGTTAATTTGCAAGGTAACGTGCTTTTCAATACCAAACGCTTTCCATAGTCGAGCGCTTAATAAAATCACTTCCAAGTCGATATCAGGCCCATCTAGGCCGTAGGTTTCAACACCGAACTGGTGGAATTGGCGATAACGCCCTTTTTGCGGACGTTCGTGGCGGAACATTGGCCCCATATACCACAAGCGCTGCTGTTGGTTATACAACAAGCCATGCTCATTACCGGCACGCACCGTGCTGGCAGTACCTTCAGGGCGAAGTGTTAAACTGTCGCCGTTTCTGTCTTCAAAGGTATACATTTCCTTTTCGACAATGTCGGTCACTTCGCCAATAGAGCGTTTGAACAAGTCGGTACTCTCTACAATAGGCGTGCGAATTTCTTGATAGCCATAGCTGGCCACCACTTGACGGAGTACAGATTCTACTTTCTGCCATGTACCGGATACTTCCGGCAGGCAATCATTCATTCCGCGAATTGCCTGAATAGTCTTAGCCACGTGAAATTCTCATACTGCTAAATAGTGAAAAGCCCCGCATTATAGGGGCTTTGAAGATAAACAACAATCGTACAGGCTTAGTCTTTCACCGATACCTGTATTTTGTTAGCTTCGCTCATGCGGGTTGCCTTGGCACGAATTCTTGCTTCAAGCTTATCGATAAGGTCATCATTGGCCAATCGCTCTTTCACGCGTTTACCATCTTCGTATAACCCGCTCATGTTTCTGGCGCCCGTTAAGCCTAAGTCTGATACCTCAGCTTCTCCAGGACCATTCACGACACAGCCGATAATAGAGACATCCATAGGCGTAAGAATATCTTCAAGGCGTTGCTCTAACGCATTTACCGTACCGATAACATCGAACTCTTGTCTTGAACAACTTGGGCACGCGATGAAGTTAATGCCACGAGACCGGATTCGGAGCGACTTTAAAATGTCGAAACCCACTTTAATTTCTTCGACCGGATCGGCAGCCAGTGAAATACGAATAGTATCACCGATACCCTCTGCCAAAAGCATACCTAGACCAACAGAGCTTTTTACTGCACCGGCACGTTGACCGCCCGCTTCAGTAATACCCAAATGAAGTGGCTGATCGATTTGCTGAGCTAATAGTCGATAAGCCCCCACCGCCAGAAACACATCAGAGGCTTTAACACTCACTTTGAATTGGTCGAAGTTAAGCTTATCGAGTATATCTACATGTCGCATGGCCGACTCAACCAAGGCTTCAGGCGTAGGTTCGCCATACTTTTCTTGTAAGTCTTTTTCCAGCGACCCGCCATTTACGCCAATACGAATGGGGATATTCTTGTCTTTGGCACAATCAACCACAGAACGTACACGCTCCATATTGCCGATATTACCTGGGTTAATTCGCAAGCAATCAACACCGTACTCCGCCACTTTAAGCGCAATACGATAGTCGAAATGAATATCGGCCACTAAGGGCGTGCTAACTTGTTTACGAATCTCTTTGAATGCTTCAGCAGCGTCCATGGTAGGTACGGAAACACGAACAATCTCACCTCCTACAGCGACAATACGATTAATTTGATCGACCGTGGCAGCCACGTCAGTGGTACGCGTATTCGTCATAGATTGAACGGCAATGGGCGCACCATCGCCAATAGGAATATTACCTACATTAATACGCGTGGACTTTCTGCGTTTGATAGGACTTTCTGCAAACATCTAATTACCTACATAGGAAGCGAGAATCGCGCTATCTGGCCATTTTGAAAGGCCGTGATATCCACGGGGTCGCCATTAACTGATATACGTACATTATCCGGTTTGCCGAGTGTAACTGCAACAGGAGGCACACCTTGAATTTCCATAACACGGCCAGATTGCTTAACACCGTAAGCAATTGCCTCACCGGTTGCGTCTTTTATGTTCACCCAACAATCATCATCGAAGGTAAATGTCATCGATATGGGCACTGCCCCACTTTGACTGCCGGTGTCCGAAGAATTGTTAGTAACTTGGCTACCTAAACGGATTTCGCCGGAATCTGAATTGCTCACCAATGCGGTCAGGTTATTACTTTCGTTAATACCTGCTGACGGCGGCAAGCTTTCATCATCTGTATTACCGCTATTAGGTTGGCTATTGGTTGGTGAAGGTTCAAAGCTGCTGTTTCCGTTACTGGTGAAGTTACCATTACCAGATTGAGGAAGCGCAGCACTACCAGTATCAGTAGCTGTATTAGTATTTGCGCTGTTTAACGCACCTGAACTGGTGTGGTTAGTTGCTTCGGGGATGGGGGTGTTAGCAGCTTCTTCTTTAATTTCGTCAAGATTAGGCGCTTCAACGATAGCTTCATCACTTGGTTGCTGAACCCACCACACAACAATGCCACCGATTATCAGTAACAAAATAATATAGGTAACCATCATCCAGCGATCGTCGTGTGTCTGTTTTGCGACACGACGAGAGAAACTTTGTAGTTTTGCCGGTGGTTCAACACTTGTATGATATTGCTCAAAGGCAGCAACAACGTGTTCGGCATTTAATCCTAGTTGTTTCGCGTAGTTTCTTACGTAGCCTTTTGTAAAAGTAATAGAGGTGGTTTTATCCACAGCATCTTCTTCCAAGGCATTGATTTGAGAGACTTTCAAGAAAAGCTTATCAGCGATTTGTTGCTGCGTTAGCCCTAGCGATTCCCGTCGCTCCTGAAGCATTTTACCTGGGCTTGGCACGGTAGACTCTTGTGCTAAACCTGCTTCCTCAGTCGTTTGTTGTTCTGACACCATTCGACTTCCTATTCCCCTTGCATGTTGTGTGGTACTAACCAAATCTTCATACCGGCAAAAATCGCGCCAGCATTTTCAATGTTGTTCCACTCCTTCAGCGAGGTAATTTTAATGTTATGCTTTAGAGAAATACGATAAAGGTTTTCGTTAGCCTTTACTATGTGGAATTGCGCTTGCTGAGAAGGCAACCCTGATTTTGTTTCTGTTTCTGCGTGTGCTGAGTGAGATACTTTGTCAGCGTTAGTATCTTCCCCTTTTACTTTTCGTTCAACCTGTGGGGCATGCTGCGCAAGAATATTCTTATATTCCGCTGTATACGGGCTGTCAGGAAATAAGGTTGATAAGTTATACCCCACTTCTTTTGCCCCTTCCCAATCGCCTGTCCCTTGGTGTATTTCAAATGACAGCCATAAGGAATCGGGAGAAGGTTTAGCAACCCGTTGGTATTTGTCTAACGTGTACTTCGCTGATGTCCACTGCTCGGTGGCAACATAAAGCTCTGTCAGTAAATATAAACTTTTAGCACGCAACGGCTGGTGTTTGAGTGCACTTTGAAAATAGGTAATAGCATCATCAGTATTACCTTGGCTTTGTGCACATAGGGCGAGATTTTCGTAGGTTTCTGCTGAATTAGCGTATTGTTGATTACTCACGGCCTTAAGAAAGTACTCTTTAGCGCCGTCGTAATCACCGTCTTGGCACTTGAATGCACCGTAGCTGTTTGCGATATCACCGTTGTTTGGTGCTAAGGACATTGCTGTTTGATATAGATCATCGGCTCGCTTTGCGTCCCCCACCAGTTGGTAATAATACGCGATAGCATAGTTGACCTCAGCTGAGCGCGGATCGTATTCAAGCGCTTGATCTAAATTCACTTTGGCTTGTTTATAATTATTGTTTTTAAGGTAGGTTAACCCTAAAGACATACGAGTTTTAGCAGCTTCCTGGCGATCAAAGTTACTATTGTAACTGCCTGGTTGCGAGTTGCTTACGCATCCCGCTAAAAAGACGACAGCTGCTATCAATCCTATTCGCATGTTATTACCCTAATATCTTAATGATTATTGGGCCATTTTTACCGAAATCGCTTCGCCCTTCACCTGTTTTTTTAACAATCGTTTGGTTCTGTCTACAACATCACCCACTAATTGCCCACAAGCAGCATCTATATCATCACCACGAGTTTTGCGTACAACGGTGGTAAACCCATAATCCATAAGAACTTTTGAGAATCTATCGATACGCGAATTGCTTGAACAAAGGTACGGTGAACCCGGATAAGGGTTAAACGGAATTAAGTTAATTTTACTTGGTGTATCTTTCAATACTTTCGCTAATTCATGCGCTTGGTCGGTACTGTCGTTAATGTGTGAAAGCATAACGTATTCAACCGTCACTCGGCCTTGGTTAGCTTTCGATTTTTCAAGGTAACGGCGCACACCAGCCAAAAAGGCTTCAATATTGTATTTTTTATTCACCGGCACAATTTCATTACGTAGCTCATCGTTTGGCGCATGCAATGAAATCGCTAAAGCCACGTCGATTTGATCACCAAGCATATCAAGTGCAGGCACAACACCTGAGGTACTCAAGGTCACGCGGCGCTTCGATAAACCAAATCCGAAGTCATCTAACATGATGTTCATAGCTGGCACCACGTTTTTAAGGTTAAGCAAAGGCTCACCCATGCCCATCATGACTACGTTAGTAATAGGACGTTTACTGGTATCTTTCGATAAACCAAGGAAAGTCGCTACTCGCCATACTTGACCAATAATTTCACTGACGCTCAAATTACGGTTAAAACCTTGTTGAGCGGTAGAGCAGAACGTACATTCAAGGGCGCAGCCTACTTGTGACGATACACAAAGCGTTGCACGGTCAGCTTCTGGGATCCATACCGTCTCCACTTCCTGACCGCCCTCAAGCGCTAACGCAAACTTAATGGTGCCATCGCTAGCTTCTTGGAAATAGGCAATCTCTGGTGCTTTCACTTCACAGTGTTCTATCAACATTGCACGCAGGTTTTTATTCAGGTTGCTCATTTTCTCAAAATCGCTTTCGCCCTGCTGATAAATCCATTTCATTACCTGATCGGCACGAAATGGTTTTTCTCCTTTGTCTTTGAAGAAATTACGCAAGCCTTCGCGATTAAGATTTAACAAATTTGTCTTTGCCATAAAATGATGACCCTTTTACCTATTCAAAGCTATTGCCTTGTACTGCTAATATGATGACGCGAACGGACGTTAGGAAGTTCGAATCCACGTTGCTCTAAATCTACTTGAGTTATTAAGATGAAGCCTCGGGAGCCTCTATCGGAAGCCTCTAAATAACGAGTTACTCTTAAAGCATAAGTAGTGAAAAGCCGTTCACTTGTAGGACGTAAGCAGAAGAAATGCTGCTAAGAAAAACCTTACGCCCAAAACGGACAAAAGTCATAGACCAAAGCCGTTCAAAATTTGCGCGGATTTTACCATACTTGTTCAAGTAGAAAAAGCGTAACCCACAGACTAAATATAGGGTGTAACTTGCAATATTGTTGCCCCATCTTGACGGAATAAATCAAAGCCAGTAGCTGAACAATAAAGCTAAAAAAACAGACTTACAGAAACAAAAAACGAGGCCGAAGCCTCGTTTTTTAGATTCGGTCGTTTGCGATTAACGCGTACGAGGACAAATCTCTTCTTCAGAGAAGAAGTAAGCAATTTCACGTGCAGCTGATTCTGGTGCATCAGAACCGTGACATGCGTTTTCATCAATTGAAGCAGCGTAGTCAGAACGAAGTGTTCCAGCAGCGGCATCAGCTGGGTTAGTAGCACCCATAATTTCACGGTTTTTAACAACAGCGTTTTCGCCTTCAAGAACCTGAACCATTACTGGGCCAGATGTCATGAAATCAACTAGAGCGCCGAAAAAAGGACGTTCTTTATGTTCTGCGTAGAAACCTTCAGCTTGTTCTTTGCTCATGTGGATCATCTTAGATGCCACGATGCGAAGACCAGCAGATTCGAAACGGTTGTAAATTGCACCGATAACGTTTTTAGCTACCGCATCAGGCTTGATAATCGAAAAAGTACGCTCTAGAGCCATTGTTTTCTCCAAACAAATTTAAGTCTTATGAATTTTTGGCCGCGAATTATAGGCAATTATTAACGGCTTGACCAGCGGCGATTTCAACACCCCATGGCGCTCTACTACACGTGATAAAAGTGACACTATTATGACAGCGTTTATGACGCACTCGGCTTTGGACGCATATTACACTTAATTTTACCTAACGCCCGGCACCAAAATTTATATAACTAACTGTTTTCTTTAGCAAGATGTTGAATTTTTGCCACGATTGCACGAAGGCCATTTCCCCGAGTCGGCGTAATATGACGCTCCAAATCTAGCGCTTCGAAATAGCCATCAATGTCAAATTCAAGAATATCTTTCGGCGATTTATTATTGTACGCCGCTAAAACTAACGCCAATAAGCCTTGAACAATCACTGCGTCACTGTCTACTTCGAAGGTAATTTGGTTATTGTCGTAAGACTCAACCAGCCACACACTGCTTTGGCAACCTTTCACTAATCTATCTGGCGTACGCTTGTCTTCTGGCAAGCCTGGCACAGATTTACCTAAATCTATAATGTATTGATAGCGTTGTTCCCAATCATCGAAAAACGCTAAATCATCAATAATTTCTTCAGTAGACGGTAATGCCATGGATATTCCTGTGTTATTAAAAGAAAAGGCCCGCTTCTAGCTGCGCTTCTTCACTCATCATTTCTCGTGACCACGCTGGATCGAATACCAACTCAACGTTGACGGCAGTAACAAAGGGAACAAGTGCTACACGATATTCTACATCGCCTACCAATACTGGACCCATGCCGCAACCTGGCGCGGTTAGCGTCATATCAATATCAACTTCGCCACTATCTTGATCAACGTTAACCTTATAGATAAGCCCTAGCGATACTAAGTTAATCGGTATTTCAGGGTCGAAGATAGTTTCAAGCGCATCCCAGACCTGCTGCTCACTCACTTTGCCATCTTCAGGCTCGGCGAAGTTAAGTACTTGGGCTTTACGGCCAATCGCATCGGCATCGGTGCCGTCAATACGGTACATATTGCCACGCCACGTAACCGTGTAATTGCCACCTAAATCTTGCGTGATCGTAACAAACTCACCCTCTGGTATGGTTGCAGGGTTTCCTGCCGGAACAAGACGTGCTTTACACTCTCGTTCTGTCACCACCATCTTCTGCTTCATGCTATAACTTCTTAATATTGCAGTTAGCCAACGTTGAAGCTTTCGCCACAACCACACTCATCAACCACATTTGGGTTGTTGTACTTAATAATGCCGTTCACACCTTCAGTTACATAGTCAATTTCCGTACTACGTACTAGGTCTGCTGCATCTTCTGAAACCGCAACACGAAGGGTTGGTGAAATTTCTACAATTTCGTCGCCGTCTTTAGCGCTATCGGCAAAATCAAGTTCGTATGCATAACCGGTACAGCCACTTACACGGGTAGATAAGCGAATTAACTGACCCGGCTTGTCTTTAAGCTTGCTTTCAAAATGCTTAATGGCGCTGTCGCTCAAGGTAATAAGCTTTGTGCTAGGAACAAATGTTTCAACACTCATAGTGCCTCCTTAGGCCAACATCATTTTCGCTTTCTTAAGTGCAGCAAATAAGCTGTCCACTTCTTCAAGCGTGTTGTAAATTGAGAACGATGCACGAGCAGTGCCTGGAATACCAAAGCGCTTCATCAGCGGCTGAGCACAGTTATCGCCCGTTCTTATTGCTACGCCTTGCCTATCAAGAATAAATCCAATATCACCAGGGTGCGCACCGTCTAATAAAAAGCTTAAAACACCGACTTTATTAGGCGCTGTGCCAATTAAACGCATACCTTCAAAGGCAAGTGCTTGTTCAGTGGCGTAGTTTAATAGTGCTTGTTCATGGTTATGTAATGCGGCCATATCAAGATTTTTAAACCAATCAACTGCAGCACCTAAACCAATAGCACCTGCAATATTAGGTGTACCCGCTTCTAGCCGATTAGGTAACTCGCCCCATGTGGCTTCATGATAAGACACGTCTTTAATCATTTCGCCGCCGGTTTGCCATACTGGCCAGTCTTCTAGCACCGATTTACGGCCCCATAAAACGCCAATGCCAGTCGGTCCGAATAGCTTGTGCCCAGAGAAAGCGTAAAAATCGCAACCTATGTCTTGTACGTCAACGCCGCCGTGAGCAATGCCCTGCGCGCCGTCCACTAACACCCATGCACCTACTGCTTTCGCTTTTTCCGTTAGCAGTTTAATAGGGTTAACCGTACCTAATGCATTTGATACATGCGGAAACGCCACCATTTTAGTGCTAGGTGTTAAGAGTCTATCGAAAGCGTGGATATCGAGCTCACCGTTATCGAACACCGGCACAATATTTAATGTTGCGCCAGAACGTCGACACGCTTGCTGCCACGTAACCAAGTTCGCGTGGTGCTCTAGCTCTGTCACCATGACTTGGTCGCCTTCGCGAAGCAACTGCCCCAACCCGTTAGCCACAATATTAATGGCTTCAGTGGTACCGCTGGTCCAAATCACTTCTTCCCGCGCACTGGCGTTAATGAAGCCCGCTACACTCGTGCGCGCATTTTCATAACGACGAGTTGCTTCATCAGATAAATGATGAGCGCCGCGATGCACGTTCGCATTGGTGTTCGTATAGAAATCGACAATGGCATCAATCACCGCTTGCGGCTTTTGCGTTGTCGCCGCGTTGTCGAGGTAAACCAATGGCTTACCATCTACCGTTTTAGCAAGGATTGGAAACTGGGCGCGAAGCGCAGCAACGTCTAAGCTCATTTAACCTCCATGTGTGCAAAGCGCTCGCTTAGCACAGGAAGTAACCAATCGCGGATAGCCGCATTTGGCATATCGTTAATTAGCTCTTGTATGAAACCAAAGTTCAACATCACCAAGGCTTTACTGCGCGGAACACCACGAGTCAGCATGTAATAAAGCGCTTCACCTTCAATTTCTGCCACTGTTGCACCGTGAGCACAGCGCACGTCGTCAGCATAAATTTCAAGTTCAGGTTTGGTGTTGATAACACCGCGACGAGACAACAATAAGTTACGGTTGTTAAGCTCTGCCAAGGTCTTTTGTGCGTCACGGTGAATGTGAATACGGCCATTGAACACAGCACGGGCTTTATCACCCACAATCCCACGCGCATTTTCTTCTGTGGTGCCGTTAGGCATGGCGTGCTCAATGGTTGAATGTAAGTCGAATAACTCACCTTCAGCCAACAAATAAATCGCGTTCATTTTGGCGTTAGCAAATTCACCGGCATGATGCATATCTACATCTAAGCGAGACAACTCACTGCCATAGCCCACTAGGGTGCTATTTAAGGTTGAGCGGTCGTGCAACATAAAGTGACTACCACCAAGTTGTTTGGCGCTGCCTGTGAACATAGCAAAGCGGTAATGCTCCAAGTGCGCATCGTCAGCAATATCGTATTCTGCGAATGCTGTTGTAAGGCTATCGGTATCACCTGAACCTTGTTCAATGATAATCGCGCTTGATGCGTTACCTAGCTTAACCAATACGCGAGTATGGGCATCTACGTTCTTAGTCGCTAAATTCACTATGCGAATAGGCTTAGTTACTTTTGCGCCATCTGCCACATTAATGAAAACACCGTGCTGACAAAGTGCATCGTTAACGCGACCAAATAAATGGCGTGTTGGCTTCACTTGTCCGAACACACTCGCAATCGCTTGCTGTGTAGCCGCATCGTCAACGTTTAGCGATGTAATCACCATGCCTTCTGGCACGTCTAGCGTGTTAATTTGCGTAACTAACACACCATCGACAAACACGATATCTAACGCGTTTAAGTTATCGATGTTTGGCACAGGTACGCTGTCTGCTTGCGTGGCAATTGCAACGTTACGCTTTTCTACAGGCGTAAGTGGCGTATTGATCCAGCTTTCGTTACGGCGTTTCGGCCAACCATCGTTTTTTAATTGTGTTAAGGCCTGCTGACGCACGGGCGCCAGATAATCATCTAGCGCTGCCCCATCAATGACCTGTTCTAGCCATTGACTCATGCTTCAGCCTCCTCGTAGGCTTTACCTAAGAAGGCATAACCACTTTTCTCTACTTCTAGTGCCAGAGATGCATCACCACTTTTCACAATTTTGCCGTCGGCAAGAATGTGCACAAAGTCAGGTTTGATGTAATCAAGCAAACGTTGGTAGTGAGTCACTACGATAAAACTGCGCTCACCGTCACGCTGGCTGTTTACACCGTCGGCAACCACTTGAAGTGCATCAACATCTAGACCTGAGTCAGATTCATCAAGAATACAAAGCTTTGGCTCTAACAAAATCATTTGCATGATTTCGTTACGTTTTTTCTCACCACCAGAGAAGCCTTCATTAACACCGCGCTTTAAGAAATCTAGCGGCAATTGCACTTGCTTACACGCATCTTTGGCTTTCTTTAAAAATTCTGCAGCAGTAAGCGGGTCTTCGCCGCGCTGTTCACGCATGGCGTTTACAGACTCTTTCATAAATTCCATGTTGCTTACGCCTGGAATTTCTACTGGATATTGAAACGCTAAGAACAAACCTTCACGGGCACGTTCTTCCACTTCTAAATCGAGTAAATCTTTACCGTTCAGTGTCACTTCACCTTCGCTAACTTCATAACCATCACGGCCAGAAAGCACATAACCAAGGGTACTCTTACCGGCGCCGTTAGGGCCCATGATAGCGTGTACTTCACCTGGCTTAACTTCTAGGTTAAGCCCTTTAATGATGTTTTTCTCTTCTACGCTGGCATGTAAATTCTTGATACTAAGCATTGATTACCCCACTGAACCTTCAAGACTAATTTCGAGCAGCTTGCCGGCTTCTACGGCAAATTCCATCGGCAGCTCTTTGAATACTTCTTTACAGAAACCGTTAACAATCATGGAAACGGATTTTTCTGTGTCTAAACCACGTTGCTGGCACAAGAACAACTGCTCGTCGCTTACTTTCGACGTTGTTGCTTCGTGCTCAACAATGGCACTTGGATTTCTACTTTCGATATACGGGAACGTATGCGCGCCGCATTTATCGCCGATTAACAGCGAGTCACACTCTGTGAAGTTACGCGCGCCATCGGCACGAGGGCCCATCTGCACTAATCCACGATAGGCGTTGTTACTGTTACCCGCTGAAATACCTTTAGAGATAATGGTAGAGCGCGTGTTCTTACCAAGGTGAATCATCTTAGTACCGGTGTCGGCTTGCTGCCTTCCACGGGTTAACGCCACTGAATAAAACTCACCTACACTGTTATCGCCTTTCAGCACACAGCTTGGGTATTTCCACGTCACCGCTGAACCGGTTTCAACCTGAGTCCACGAGATTTTTGCGTTTTTATGGCAAATACCACGCTTGGTCACGAAGTTGTAAATACCGCCTTTACCGTTTTCGTCACCTGGGTACCAGTTTTGTACTGTTGAGTACTTAATAGTGGCATCATCCATAGCAACCAATTCAACCACTGCGGCGTGTAATTGATTCTCGTCACGCTGGGGGGCAGTACAGCCTTCTAGGTAGCTTACGTAACTCCCTTCTTCGGCAACAATTAACGTACGTTCAAACTGACCAGTGTTCATTTCGTTTATACGGAAATAGGTAGAAAGCTCCATAGGACAGCGTGTGCCTTTGGGGATATAAACAAATGATCCATCGGTAAATACGGCACTGTTTAATGCGGCAAAGTAGTTATCGGTGCGCGGTACTACTGAGCCGATGTACTTTTTCACTAAATCTGGGTATTTCACCAGCGCTTCAGAGATAGGGCAAAAGATAACGCCCGCTTCTTCTAACTTGCTGCGAAAGGTTGTTACCACTGAAACTGAGTCAAATACCGCATCTACAGCAACACCCGCTAGCATTTCTTGTTCATGCAACGGAATACCTAGCTTTTCGTAGGTACGCAGTAGTTCCGGATCGACTTCATCAAGTGACTGAGGCTTATCTTTCATACTCTTTGGTGCCGAGTAATAAGAAATGGCTTGATAGTCAATTTTAGGGTAGTCGACATGGGCCCAATCAGGCTCTTCCATTTCAAGCCACGAATGATACGCTTTTAAGCGCCACTCTAGCATCCACTCTGGCTCGTTTTTCATTGCTGAAATACGGCGAATTACTGACTCGTCGAGGCCACTTTCAAAAGTCTCAGATTCGATCTCTGAATAAAATCCAGCATCGTACTTTCTTTCTAACGCCTGTTCGATCTGTTCACTCATGTTGGGATCTCACTTGTTTGCCTGCGTTTGCTGCCTTCACTACTGGCCTCTCGGTCTTGCCAGTAAGTCACGTTGCCGTTTTAGCTATTCACGTATTTGCCAAAACGCATTTGCGATATTCTTATCGAATATCTAGACAGCCTAAAATTTTGGTGCCGTATTATATAATACCTGAGTATTTCACTCAAATATTCAATAGCCCTGTTAAATAAAAATTAAATATCGTAGCAATCGGTAATTGCGATGCCGTGCGACAAAAGACGCTATCGGCTTGCGGCCAATACTGTCGCCTCACGTAAACGGGTAACAATATCGATGACTTTATTGATGACGTAGGTAATGTCATCTAATGTGGTGAACCTACCTATACTAAAACGTATTCCAGCGTGAGCCAGTTCACTACTTCTTCCTATGGCGCGTAATACATATGAGGGTTCTAAGCTTGCCGATGTACAGGCAGAACCTGAAGATACCGCAATATCATTCATCGCCATCATCATACTTTCCCCATCCACACCACCAAAACTCACATTTAAAATGTTCGCTATACGCTGAGTTTCATGACCATTAAGGTGAATATCATCTAACTGGCTTAGCCCTTCCCACAACGCAGTTTTCAACTTGCTAATAAGGGCGGTATCATTCTCTAACTGCTGATAGGCAAGGTGTATCGCTTCCCCCATACCTACAATTTGGTGGGTTGCTAGTGTGCCTGAACGCATTCCTCGTTCGTGACCGCCACCGTGAATCTGTGCCGCTAAGTTGATTTTTGGTCGACGGCGAACGTATAACGCCCCCATCCCTTTCGGACCATAAATTTTATGCGCTGAAATAGATAACAGGTCGACTGGCAATGCTTGCAAGTCAATAGGAAGCTTACCTACGCTCTGCGCCGCATCGACGTGAAACAGGATGTTCTTAGCACGGCAAAGCTCACCAATAGCACTAATATCTTGAACAACACCTAATTCGTTATTTACGTGCATTACTGACACTAAAATGGTGTCGGTAGTTATTGCTGCTTCAAGCTGTGAAAATGAAACAAGACCTGACGTATCCACATCTAGGTAAGTCACTTTAAAACCTTGCTTTTCAAGGTATTCACACGTATCTAAAACAGCTTTGTGTTCGGTATTAACGGTAATGATATGTTTACCGTTATTCGCATAGCCTTCTGCTACACCTTTAATAGCTAAATTATTCGATTCTGTCGCACCCGAGGTAAATACAATTTCTCGTGGGTCGCAGTTCAGTGCATCACTTATTTGATTGCGGGCGACGTCTACCGCTTCTTCCGCCATCCAACCAAAACGATACGAACGGGAAGCTGGGTTGCCAAAATTGCCATCCATAGTCAGGCACTGCACCATTTTTTCTGCAACCTTTGGGTCGACAGGCGTGGTAGCGGCGTAATCTAAATAAATAGGTGTTGAACGAGACATAAGCGACTAAAACATTCTCTAAAACTGTTGTTATAACTGAAAGCTAACTTCGATATCGTTGGCAACATTACGAAGGGAGGCGCTTTTATCTTGGCGCCCAGCCACTTCTTGAACGTCGCGCTTGGCCATTAATTCGCCAAGGGTAATATCGTTCAAAAAGGAACTTATCCGATCGCTCAAGTCTTGCCATAAACTATGAGTTAGGCAACGGTCGCCACTTTGACAATCCGCTTGACCTTGGCAACGGGTGGCATCTACAGATTCATCTACCGCACGAATAACTTCACCAATTGATATATTGGCAGCATCGCGCCCTAGTAAATAGCCACCACCTGGCCCGCGAACACTATCGACTAGCTGATCTTTACGTAATCGAGAGAAAAGCTGCTCTAAATAAGATAGCGAAATAGCTTGGCGTTCAGAGATATCAGCGAGAGGCACAGGACCGCGTGTCGAATGCAATGCTACATCAAGCATTGCCGTTACTGCGTAGCGCCCTTTAGATGTTAATTTCATAGAATCCTCCCGCTATTAATATAGCAGGAATTTTCACATACCTGACTAAATTGGTCAAGTATAAGACCTAGTAATTTAGTCAAGTATTATTGATTGAGGTAATCGCTTTCAGCTTCGCAAAAAATAAACTTTAAAATTAGTAACTTACACCAATGAGTTACGCGCTTACTTTTTCATTTCGGCTACCCAAGCGTCGGCTAAATAGCAGGGTCGAACGCCTCTTGGCCAGCTTTAGCTTTACTCTCATCTGCAAACTCAATACCCGTATCGGCGAAATCTTGCGCTGATATGTTATGCAAGTTATCAGTACACACGTCACCGCCGAGTGATTGAATAACCTTACACATCTCTTCCACCTTGGTATCCATTTGATGCATATGCTCAAGCATAATTCCCATGGCATTAGCGACAGGATCTGGATTATCAGGCGCAACTGCATAAGCATCGAACCCATATTTTTCGGCAATTTTATTGCGGTTGGGGTTAACCTGCGCTGCATCACTTTGTTGCTTAGAGATAATTATACGCCCAGGAATCCCTACTGCAGTAGCCCCCGCAGGTATATCTTTCACCACCACAGAGTTTGAACCTACTTTGGCATTTTCACCTATGGTAATAGGGCCAAGCACTTTAGCACCCGCGCCCACTACCGCGCCTTTTTCTAAGGTAGGGTGACGTTTCCCCGGCGTCCAACTTGTACCGCCTAATGTTACCCCGTGATACAAAGTAACATCGTCGCCCACTTCTGCAGTTTCACCAATCACTACGCCCATGCCATGGTCGATAAATACTCGGCGACCTAACGTAGCACCTGGGTGAATTTCAATCCCCGTTAGCCAACGGTTGAATGTGGAGAGACTGCGTGCCAACCATTTCCAGTTGGCTTTCCACAATTTGTGGCTAACACGATGCAGCCACACCGCATGTAAACCTGGATAGTTGGTTAAAACCTCAAAGGTATTTCGTGCCGCAGGATCGCGATGAAATACCCCTTGAATGTCATCTTTAATTCTAGAGAACACGAGTGCCTCGTCTAGTTAGGTGATTCATTGTCGTTATCAATTTCAGGCTCAGGTTCAGGCGCATTCACCGATTTATCGATAGACGCCAATATACCACGTAGTATGTTCAGTTCTTGAGACTCAGGACGAGCGCGATTAAACAAACGTCGAAGTTTAGTCATCACTACACCAGGATGGCTTTTACGAATGAAAGAGGTGCTTTCCAAAGTCGTTTCCAGATGGGTATAGAAACGCTCTAAATCTTCGTTTAGTGGGTACTCTTCTTCAACGCTGGGGTAAGTTTCGCGATTAAGATAGGCCATACGAATTTCATAACATAAGGTTTGTACCGCGGCGGCTAAGTTAAGCGAGCTATATTCAGGATTTGCTGGAATACACATATGGAAGTGACACTGCTGCAACTCTTCGTTGCTTAATCCACTATTTTCACGACCAAATACCAGTGCTACGGGGAAATTACTGACTTCCTGTACTAGTTTTTCGCCGCATTCACGTGGCCCAAGCATAGGCCATGAATGGGTTCTAGAACGGGCCGAGGTACCTACCACCAAACCACAATCAGACACGGCTTCTTCTAATGTACTCACTATTTTAGCATTGGCGAGGACGTCTCCAGCGCCTGCTGCCAAAGCACTTGCTTGGCCATCAGGCTCATGAACAGGATTAACTAAATAAAGGCTACTCAAGCCCATGGTTTTCATTGCTCTCGCTGTAGAGCCAATGTTGCCAGTGTGTGATGTACTCACCAAAATAATACGGATGTTCTCGAGCATGCTTTTTATTACCTGTAGCCTCGTCAATATTGAGCGAATAGTAGCACAATGGCGGTATAGATGGCTATCTGAAGGCCTACATTGATGCCTCAAACCAGTCGGCATCATCCGTAGTTGTGCGACCTACCCACATTTCATTTGCATCACACGACCATTCTGGTTAAGATGCGCGCGTTTTGAACACCTTACCTTGTGGGTCACTTGCGTAAAACGCATGTTGGGCTAACCTATGGTCAAGGTCTGTTCTTTGGTCTTTTACAATTGGTGGTTTATCTATGCATCCTATGCTGAATATTGCGGTGCGCGCAGCGCGTGCGGCTGGCACAATTATTGTTCGTGGTTTCGAAAAACACAACGAAGTAGCAACTGAATCAAAAGGCGCTAACGATTTCGTTACGCAAATCGATAAAGATGCTGAACAAGCTATTATTGCTAAAATTCAGCAATCATTCCCAAATCACTGCTTTATGGGCGAAGAGTCTGGCGAAACCGCCGGCGCAGATACTGATTTTCAGTGGATTATTGACCCATTAGATGGCACCACCAATTTCATTAAAGGCATTCCTCATTTTGCCGTATCTATTGCATTACTTCACAAAGGTCGTCTAGACCAAGCTGTTGTATTCGATCCTATTCGAAGCGAGTTATTCACAGCTAGCCGTGGACAAGGCGCTCAGCTAAATGGTTACCGCATTCGTGCGTCTAAGCCTCGTGATTTAAATGAGACTATTCTCGCTACTGGCATGCCGTTCAAAAACAAAGCTAAGTTTGGCGAGTATGCGCTAAGCCTAAACAAAATTTTCCATGAGTGTGGCGACATTCGCCGTGCAGGTAGTGCAGCGTTAGATTTAGCCTACGTTGCTGCTGGCCGTCATGATGGCTACTGGGAACGTGGTATTAAAACGTGGGATATCGCAGCAGGCGAACTTATTGTTCGTGAAGCTGGTGGCCTAGTCACCGACTTTAAAGGCGGTAACGATCCACTTTATAGCGGTGAAATTGTTGCTGGTAGCGCCAAGGTAGTTCAAGGCTTAGTTAAGCATTTAAAATAGCCTTTGCATTTTAGAAGGCAGCTCATTGAATTAGCGTCTTATATAAAATGAAAAAAAGCGGTGTTCATACACCGCTTTTTTTGTGCCTGTTTATAAGCTGGCTTTTGTAGGCGGCTTAGACCCTGTCTTTGAATAAGCCGATGCAGAAGAGAGCGTAATGGTTGTATCAATGTCTTGGTTAGGTCGTTGCGACCTAGCCTTCAACCCAAATAGTACTCGTGTAACCATGTTTCTTTTGGCAAGTTCATAAGTTAGCGCACAACCAACTAACGTAAAGAGTAAAATGAGCACAAACTGAATGCCTACTGGAAAGCCTATTGAATGAAGGCTATACGCGGCCACCACAATCAGTGTTTGGTGCATCATGTAGTAAGGAAGCACACCGCTATTAAGGTATTTAACCCAGTCCATGGGTTTATTTAAGTAACGCTTACCAAAGCCTAGTATTGCCGCCAACCAAGCCCAATGATTCAGCACTACAATGTAGCCTACCATCACTCTGAACCACCAGAACTCAGTCATCCAATCGCCAACAGGACCAAACATGTCGTGCCTATCAGCGATAATAAGTGAATACATGCACAACGCCACCACCGCGCTTACATAACGAGTACGCTCCAGCGCTTCCCATAGTTTGGGCTGCAAGATGATAACGGCACCTACCACCATAACAAGGAAGTATTTAGCATGGCTGTACCAGTCATTAAGCAAATCGTGTGTAGTGGGGTATGTATTTCGCAGCATTAGCCAGATTGCTACCATTGCCGTAGAGGAAGCGAAGGCAAAGGTGATCATTCCAATCTGAAGTTTTCGCAACTGAGCCATCATCGGAAACAACAAAATAAGTAGTAGCGAGTACACCCACAAGTAAGGTAAAAACCAAAGGTGATTCCACGTCAGCAAGCCAATGTCAGAATGGCGCTCGGCAAGCCACTGTGTATTAGGGTTAATGTATTCTAAATAAAACTGCGTAAAAGTGGTGTCTATCACCCCATTAACCGTCCATTCAATATAAACTTGTGGGGCAACTATCACAAACATGCCAAATAATAACGGAATCATTAAACGTTGGGTTCGCTGAATTATCAACTCCCCTGCCCGTTTTAGGAATAGAAGCGGTTTAGGCTCTACGCGCGTCAACAATACCGTCAGTACCATCGAAGAAATTAGAAATAACAGCGACATTCGCCACTGATTAGTTAAAATCATCACGTCTTGCAGCCACGCTTGAGGCTGTTCACTTTTGATATGCCACCCCCATTCCAAAACGTAGTACATTCCAATGTGATAGAGAATTAACACACCAAACGCGATAACTCTTAGTGCATCGAGTTCATGAAACCGGGTTGATTCGTTGCGACTTATTGCTTGTGTCATTACTGTCTGTCCTATTCAATAATGTAGTAATAGGGTTTGATATAACGTAGATTTTCTTACTTACACTAGCGTAGAGTGACGAGAGAATGAGTAATTGGGGGTGAGCGGTGGGTAGCAGTGACGAAAAACTCAGTCAGTTTTTTCGCGATACAGAGCGATATCATAAATGGGCAGCCTTTGTACTGCTGGTGATTTATCTATTTTTGAATAACTCGATTAATGCTGCATCAGATTGGACAGAGCTCTCGAGAGATTCAAATAACAGCACTTCGTTGTGGGAGCCTTATCTGTGGGAATATAGCAGCGCATTAGCCACTGCATTATTAGTCGTCCCCCTTATTTATTTCATCCGCAAACTTGATACTTACGCATTTGGGGTTAGAACATGGCTACTTTGGCATTTTGCGTTTGCGAGCCTTTTTTCAATTGCACATGTCACTTTGATGGTGGCCTTTAGAGAGCTGTGCTATTTACTATCGGACAAAGAATATAATTTCGGGCCTATAGCCAGCGAATTTTTCTATGAATACCGTAAGGATTTATGGGGTTATATCACTCTTATCACCTTTTATTACATCATGATGTTCAGTTATAGAAGGCTTATAGGAGAGGCTTCTGTCATTCGGGAGCATGATGCGCCTGGGGAAGTGAGTGGCGCTAGAGGGGATACCCCCACCTCGGGCATGCCTGACAATTTGTTGGTAAAGAAGCTAAACAGAGAATTTTTAGTAAAACTTAGTGACGTCTATTGGGTAGAAGCGTCAGGCAATTATATTAATCTGCACACGGTGAAGTCGACCTTTCCATTACGGTATACCATGAAACATTTCTGTGAACACGCTAGTGAAAAAGGCTTTATTCGTGTACATCGTTCCTATGTGGTGCAAAGCACACTTATAGACAACATACGATTTGAAGACAGCGGAGATGGCACTTTAACATTGTTAAATGGCACTGAAGTTCCCGTCTCTAGGCGTTACAAAGACGCCTTAAAAGCCCGCCTAACTCCTGCAGCGTAAATTGAAAGCAAAAAAAAGCTAGTCAATTGCTGACTAGCTTTTTGTATCTTGTGAACCTAGCGTCAAAAATTAGGGCATTGGGTCTAAATCAGCGCCTTCTTTTTCTACCTGAGGTGGCATCAAATCTTCTTTACTAATACCCAGTGCTAGTGCAACTGAGCTTGCAATATAAACGGAAGAATACGTACCAACAACAACACCAAACAACAATGCAGTAGCAAAACCATGAATGAGTGCGCCGCCTTTATAGAACAAGGCAATCAACACTAATACCGTGGTGAGTGATGTAATGATTGTACGATTCAAGGTTTGCGTAAGCGAAATATTGATAATATCAATGGGCTCGCCCTTACGAATCTTGCGGAAATTCTCTCGAATACGATCAGAGACAACAATGGTATCGTTAAGCGAGTAACCAATTACCGCTAATACCGCCGCTAGTACTGTTAAATCAAATTCTATCTGAAGTACCGAAAACAACCCTAAGGTCAGAATGACATCATGAGCAAGGGCCGATACTGACCCTAGCGCGAAACGCCATTCAAAACGCATTGCAACATAAACTAATATACAGATTAGTGCCACCAACATGGCCAAACCGCCCTGTTCAGTAAGCTCTTCACCTACGTTTGGCCCTACGAACTCGATACGACGCATATCAACCGCCGTGCCGTCTGCACGCAATGCCGCTAATACTTGCTCACCAATCGTGGCCGCTTTAACACCGTCACGAGGGGCTATGCGAATAAGCACTTCTTGGCTGCTGCCAAAGTTCTGTACGATTGCGTCTTCGAATTCCGCGGTGTTAAGTAACGTACGAATCGACTCTAGGTTTGCCGCGTCTTCGTAACCCACTTCAATCAACGTACCGCCGGTGAAATCTAACCCCCAATTAAGACTGTTAATGCCTAACGAGACGAAGGAACCTAAAATAAGAATGGTAGACAGCACCATCGCTGGTACACGCAGACGCATGAAATTAATGGTTTCAGATAACTTTAATAATTGCATGTCCTGCTCCTAAATCGCTAATTTCTGTACATTACGTCGACCACCCCACACAGCGTTAACTACAACGCGTGTTAGTAAAATAGCAGTAAACATAGAGGTAGCAATACCAATCATAAGCGTAATAGAAAAGCCTTTAATTGGACCGGTTCCTACAGCGAACAGAATAAGACCCGCAATGAACGTTGTGATGTTAGCATCTAAAATGGTAGAGAACGCGCTGTCATAGCCATGATGAATGGCCTGTTGAGGGCTTCTTCCATCACGTATCTCTTCGCGAATACGCTCGAATATAAGTACGTTAGCATCTACCGCCATACCAACGGTAAGAACAATACCCGCCATACCCGGTAAGGTTAGCGTCGCACCAGGGATCATAGACATAATACCCACAATCATCACCAAGTTGGTGATAAGTGCAATGTTTGCCACAATACCAAAGGCTTTGTAGTAAATGAGCATAAACACAAGTACCGCCAACAAACCATACACAATAGCTTGTGTACCAAGCTCAATGTTCTCTTTACCTAAACTTGGCCCTACTGTGCGCTCTTCAACAATTTGAATAGGCGCAATCAATGCTCCGGCACGGAGTAACAAGGCTAAATCACGCGCTTCTTTCGGTGAATCTAGACCCGTAATTTGAAACTTACTGCCTAACTGTGCACGAATAGTGGCTACGGAAATAACCTGTTCGTGCTTTTCGAAGATTAGCTTGTCGTCTTTATTACGCTCGCCGTTCGACTTGTATTCAATAAATACCGTAGCCATTGGTTTTCCAATGTTGCCGCGGGTTGAGCGAGACATTTTGTTGCCCCCCTCTGAATCAAGAGAAATATTTACGTTAGGTAAACCGTACTCGTCCACACCACTGTTGGCATCAATAATATGACTACCCGTAAGCATGATGCGTTTTTCAAGCAACTGAGGAATACCTTGCTGATCTTCAATTACCTGTGAGCCCGCTGGTACACGACCGCTAATAGCGTCACGCACGTCGTTTTTCTGATCAACCATTCTAAATTCTAAGGTTGCGGTAGCATTTAGAATTTCTTTAGCACGGGCCGTATCTTGAATACCAGGAAGTTGCACAACAATACGGTCAGCACCTTGTTTTTGAACCAAAGGCTCAGCAACACCTAATTGGTTAACACGGTTACGAATAATGGTAATGTTTTGCTTAACCGCGTTCTCGCGAATCTCTTGAAGTTTAGCTTCAGAAAATACCGCACGAAGCACTAGGTCATCAGTTTGGCTTATTGTAAGGTCACGATTTTGATTACGTAAGAAAAACTCTGCTTTATCTAGCGTATCTTCATCACGGAACGTAATTTCTACGTAGTCTTCTTTTTGCGTAACCCCGCGATAACGAATGCCTTCTTCACGCAAAGAGGTACGGAATCCGCTTTCAGCATCTTCCAATGACTTAGTGATGACTTCGGTCATGTCCACTTCCATTAAGAAATGAACACCACCACGTAAATCCAAACCAAGCTTCATTGGCGTGCCACCTAAACCTTCAAGCCATTCTGGCGTATCAGGTGCAAGGTTCATTGCCACAAAGTAATCGTCGCCCAATGCATCTTCTAATGCTTCACGGGCAACTAGTTGAGTATCTGAATCTGAGATGCGAACGAGAATTTGCTCATCTTCGAATTCGATGCGCTTAGGGGTGATACCTTTTGCCGCCAACGTAGACTCAACTTGGCCTATCAATGACTCGGTTACAACAGCGTCACGGCCGGCAGAAATCTGCACCGCATGATCTTCACCGTAGATATTAGGAAGTGCATAGAGTGCGCATAGTCCAATGACGATAAGCGTACTTAGCACTTTCCAGATTGAATTTTTATTTAGCACTGGATAGTTCCTTTCGTGCCAGTACCGGGAAGGTCCCGGCCCCGGCGTTTGTCAATTACAGCGACTTCATCGTGCCTTTTGGCAACACAGCTGTTACAGACGACTTCTGCACAACGATGTTGTTCGTGTCGTTAAGAGAAATTTCAATGAAATCTTTGTCGTCAGACACTTTAGTAATACGACCAACAATGCCACCTTGCGTTAGCACTTCGTCGCCTTTACCCAGTGAGGTAACTAAGTTTTTATGCTCTTTTACACGCTTCGCTTGTGGGCGATAAAGTAGGAAGTAAAATATTAAACCGAATACGGCCAACATGATGATCATTTCCATGCCACCGCCTTGTGCAGCGCCACCAGAAGCTTGCGCGTGTGCGCTTGAGATAAATAGGCTCATAAAATTCCCCAATTATTTTCGTTGTTATAGTGCCGGAACCGGCATATTTTTTTGTTCATAAAAAGTGTGTACGAAATCGTCCAACGAATCTGCTTCAATAGCATCGCGAAGGCCTTGCATAACACGTTGGTAGTAACGAAGGTTGTGGATGGTGTTTAAACGCGCACCCAAAATCTCATTACACTTATCTAAATGATGTAGATAAGAGCGAGAATAGTTTTTACAAGTGTAACAGTCACAATTTTCATCAAGAGGCGACGTATCGTTACGATGTTTCGCGTTACGAATTTTTACTACGCCATCGGTTACAAACAAGTGACCATTTCTAGCATTACGGGTTGGCATAACACAATCGAACATATCGATTCCACGGCGTACCGCTTCTACGATATCTTCTGGCTTACCTACCCCCATTAAATAGCGAGGCTTGTCTTCTGGAATTTGCGGCGCCGTATGGTCGATAATACGGATCATATCTTCTTTAGGCTCTCCAACCGATAAACCGCCAATGGCATAACCGTCGAAGCCTATGGCTTCAAGCCCAGCTAAAGATACATCACGCAAGCCTTCGTACATGCCGCCTTGAATGATACCAAACAACGCGGCAGGGCTGTCGCCATGAGATTCCTTACTTCGCTTCGCCCAGCGCAGAGACATTTCCATGGATACTCGTGCTTCTTGCTCAGTGGCAGGATAAGGCGTGCACTCATCGAAAATCATCACGATGTCAGAGCCTAGGTCACGTTGCACTTCCATCGACTTTTCTGGCGTAAGTAAAATCTTCTCACCATTAATTGGCGAGCGGAAGGTTACCCCTTCTTCGGTAATTTTACGTAAATCACCTAAGCTAAATACTTGGAAACCACCTGAATCGGTAAGGATTGGCTTGTCCCAATGCATAAAGTCATGCAGGTCGCCATGCTGGCGGATAACGCCCGTACCTGGACGCAACATCAAGTGGAATGTATTGCCAAGGCAAATATGTGCACCACTGTCTTCTAATTCTTCAGGGGTCATCCCTTTTACTGTGCCGTAGGTTCCCACCGGCATAAATGCTGGGGTTTCTACCACACCACGATCAAAAACCAGACGTCCGCGTCTGGCTTTACCATCGGTTTTCAACAACTCAAATTGCATGTAAAGCGTTCCCAATCAGGTGCGCGCTCTGGCGCTGGGTCAAACGAAATTGTGGGCGATTATACCAGTTATTCTTCTGAGATCATGCCCAATACGCATGTTTATCGTTGAGAGAAGGAAATAGGACGGTCATCCCCTGCCTTATTCCCTAAAATATCGCTTTCAATTAGGCTTTTTCGATAAACATACTGTCGCCGTAACTGAAGAATCGATACTCGTTCTCGATAGCATCTTGATAAGCATTCATTACATTTTCTCTGCCAGCAAAAGCACTTATGAGCATCATAAGCGTCGATTCAGGCAAATGAAAATTAGTGAACATGGCATCGACCACTTTGAAGGTAAAACCCGGATAGATAAAAATTTCAGTATCGGAGTAAAACGGCGTAATCACAGGCCTTTCACCCGTATTATTTTCTATTGACTGCACTGCACTAGCTTTTGCCGCAGATTCTAATGAACGTACCGACGTCGTCCCTACCGCAATCACCCGCTTACCTTGGGCTTTAGTCGCCAATACAGCATCTACCACCTCTTGGGGTACCTCGGCATACTCAGCATGCATTTTATGCTCTTCAATATTTTCCACCCTTACAGGTTGAAAAGTACCCGCACCAACATGCAGAGTAACAAAGGCCAAATTAACGCCTTTTGCTTTTAACGCCGCTAGCATATTGTCATCAAAGTGTAAGCCCGCCGTTGGCGCCGCAACTGCTCCAGGCGTTTGATTGTAAACCGTTTGATAGCGCTCTTTGTCGGTAGATTCATCCGGGCGGTCAATATAAGGAGGCAATGGCATATGGCCAAATTGCTCTAACAAAGAAAGCGCCGTCTCTTCATGGTCGAAGCGCAGTAAAAACAAGGCATCATCACGCCCTTCAACCGTGATATTTACATGCTCTTCTAGCAACAAACGGGTACCAGGCTTTGGTGCTTTACTGGCTCGAACATGTGCAAGCGCTGTGTGCTCGGTTAAAATACGTTCAATAAGCACTTCAACTTGCCCACCGGTTTCTTTCTTGCCTAATAAGCGTGCAGGAATAACCCGCGTGTTATTAAATACCAGTAAGTCACCTTTTTCTACTAACGACAACATGTCGTTAAACATAGAGTGGGTAACCGTGCCAGACTTACCGTTTAACTGAAGTAAACGGCTTGCCGTTCTATTTTCAGTTGGGTACTTGGCAATAAGGTGTTCTGGAAGTGTGAAGCGATAATCTGATAATTTCATATTACTATTTAAAGACGCCAAAATTAAACGAAAGAATTAAGACAAAAGTTGAATGTTAAGTAGGTTTAAGTTTCATATACTTTAGTAATTTTAAGCAAAATGAAATTTCAAAAACTCATCCAACCTATTATTTTTATTAGCCTAAAGTAGCCATGTATAATTTGTTATACCTACTTATAGAACTCAATACGGTTAAATATCAAACAACAATAGAAGCAAAAACCTTAAACGGTTAAGATACACCCAGATAGTGATGATGTTCTCCCTTAACATTCCTTATCTTAGACCCGACACTTGTCGGGTTTTTTTTCGCTCGTCGATTACTATCGACTCCCTAAGCGAATTTTTCACTTCATATCTTTTTGCGATAAAGCATTTTACCTGTTTGTATCGTCAAGATCAGTTAAGATTTCTTCGATTAACGCCGCATCTACTGCTCGCGCTTTAAGGACGTATAATATTTGTACTAACAAATCTGCGCCCATAATGCCCTTATTCACTTTGTTTCTTAAATTATCAGCGCTTTGCTCCACACCAATGTCGGCTAAACGCTGACTGAGCGCTTGATATTTCACTCCGCGCACAGACATTTCAGACTTAACGAGTCGCGCTACGGTTTGTCGCCATGCATTTTTAGCACTCAATTAAACACCCCATTTGTGACGTATATTTTACAAAAACACACTTTCTTACACATTAAAAGCGTATTCGTTATTGACGATTATGGCATAATACGTCTACACTGCAAGTCAAGAATATTGGCGAGTGCGTAAATTGTGGTTACAGTGGCACTCGACATTATCGCTTCAATCGAAAAGGAGAACTGTATGAGTTGGGATCTAGAAAGCATCGAAACTTTGTTTAAAGGGCACGATGACTTTGTGGTGACGCGTGAGGAAAATTGTTTACTCATTGCGAATCAAGACGGTATAGACGCGTGGCTGGCTATTAGCGGCGAGCAAATCTTAGTGGAAACCTTATTATTTGCTTCATCAGAAGTTAAAGACAAAGCGGCTTTAGATCACGAGATTTTATCTACCCATATGTTGTTCCCATTAACCACGGTCGGCATTTCGACTGTTGGCGATGAAGAATACTACGTTGCCTTTGGTGCGCTTAGTGCACAATCGAAATCAGAAAGTATTGTGATTGAAGTAGAAACACTGTTTCAGAACGTTGCATCATTTTTAGATGCCTACGAAACACACCTTATTTAATATTTACTTCGAAGGAGAAGCGAATGTCAGTTTGGAAAAAATTAGTTACTGCAGTAAAGGGTGGTGCCAACGAAGCGGCACAGTCGGTAGTAGATAGCCAAGCTATCCGTATTCTGGAGCAGGAAATTAGAGAAGCTAAAGAAGAATTACGTAAATCTGATCATGCAAGAACGCAGATTTTAGCGAAATGTAAGTTGTCTCAGCAAAAAGTAGATAGCTTTAACTCATCCATTGCTGAATACGAAGCGCACGCGCGCAAAGCGATTGATAACGATCGTCAGTTGGCCCTTGATTGTGCTCACAAAGTATCTGAATTGAAAGAAGAGCAAGCGCAAGAACAGGCGTATCTTGATCAGTTCCAACAATCAGAAAAACAATTAGCACAGAATATCCAGCAAGCCAAAGCGAACTTACGTCGCTTAGAGCAGCAAGTCGATATGGTGAAAGCCACTGAAAGTGTACAAAAAGCGCAAGTTGCTGTTTCATCTCGCCACATGGGCGCGAACAGCAAAATGAAAACTGCAACGGAATCGCTTTCACGCATTCAAGATAAGCAGAAGATGCGCAACGCTGAGCTTCAGGCGGCCGAAGAACTGGCTACTGAAGAGTCGAGCAGCGATCTAGAAAAGCGCCTTTCTGAAGCCGGTATAAAAGGGGGCAAAACCTCTGCCGATGATGAACTTGCTCGCATTTTAGGCAAATAAAGTAATATTCAACGGGGGCTTAGGCTCCCGCTTCGTCTTTTATAGACATATTCCCCGCTTAAAGGCACAGTTAAAGAAAGACAAACAAAGGTTGTTTCTCGCTATGTCGCAATGGACAAAACTGCGCAAAATCATGTTGCAGTATTTCGCCGAATCTCGTTGGTACACGATTCTAGGCGCCACCGCCTTCTATGGTGTGAGTAGTTATTGGCTACTCTATGCCGCCAACGAAAATGCATTAATTACACAAGCCGATTTTATCTACTGGTTAGCCGTTACCGCATCGACGGTGGGTTATGGCGATTTATCGCCCACGACCTCCGCCGGCAAGCTCATTGTAGCATTTTACGTTATTCCCTTAGGACTAAGTATTTTTGCCATGGTGATTGGACGAATTGCGGCCTGGGTATCTGAACAATGGAAAAAAGGGGTAATGGGCATGACAAGCCTAAATGTTAGTAAACATATTTTGGTGATTGGATGGAATGAGCAACGCACTATGTTGTTGTTAAATTTGTTATTGCAAGAACGCGAGGCCATGACTGAGCGGCCCGACATTGTTCTGTGTGTAAAAGCAGATATCACCAACCCCATGCCAGGTATTATCGAATTCGTAAAAGTAGACTCGTTTAACAAAGATGACGATATGGACCGAGCATGTATTAACGCGGCTCAAACAATTCTGATCGATAATCCACAAGACGATGTCACTATGACCACTGCGCTATATTGTTCGAAACGAAATCCGCAAGCCCATCAAGTTGCTTATTTCAATGATGATAGCCTAGTGGGCTTGCTACAAGAACACTGCCCAAAAGTGGAATGTACACCTAGTGTCGCTGTTGAAATGCTGGCGAAAGCGGCATTCGACCCAGGTTCGAGTATGCTGCACCATGACTTATTAAGCATTGGTGAAGGGCAAGCGCAATTCTCCGTGAAAATTCCCAACGACAGCCCTTCTATTTCAGTTGCCAAATTATTTATGAACTTAAAGCGCCGACACGATGCCATATTTATTGGTTATGCCCCACACGGTCAAGTGAAAGACATGGTGGTGAATCCGCCGTTAGAATCAACCCTAGCACCAGGCGACACCTTATTTTACATTGCCGACAGGCGCATTAATGCCATCAATTGGCCATCGTTAGACGCCGAATAGCACAGGAGTGTATTGTGTTTAGTAAATTATTTAAGAAAAAAGCGCCAGAAAAACCCAAAGCGCCTGAAGTGATGGGCTTGTATCTAGGTGGTTCATTCGAGCTAGATAATTTAAAGCTGTCGTTACTCGAGCCATCGCTTACTATAGAAGGCGCTGCACGTTCACAACTGATTCAAGCCGTTGGCGAAGCGCCACTTGATACCGGCGGTACTTTGCTGCGCTTTTACACAGACGATGATGGCTTTTTGCAAGTGGTGCTTGATGGTGGGCTTAGTGAAAATCACATTACTGATGTTAAGCTTTGGCATTTTTATAGCACTGAAACCATTGGCAGTGAACAGCAATGGAAATCGTGTGTAAATACCCTGATTAGCCAACCTACTTATACTCTTGACGGCAAAGTATTTAAGCGAGTCTGGGAGGCCGTAGGGGCAGAATCACCGCCCGTAGCAGTGACAGAAACCACCTACGAAGAAGATGAAGATATCAGCACCACCGATCAGTTTATGATGCTCTACGAACGAGAGATAGAAAATGATAGAGTGGAGTCATTACTGGTTGCGGGCGAAGAAAAGGTAGTGGGTAGCAATTTTGACCGCTGCTTAGTTATTTCCACGGGGTTTGACGTAGAGCCCGCAGACATTACGATAAACGGTTAATCGACATATAAAGGTAAGGACGTTCTATGGACACTATTATGGATTCATTGACAGGATTAGATAACTTTGCGCTGTATTTCGGCCTATCAATTGTTTTCTTATTCGTCTTCAAACTTGTGTATGCACTAGTGACCCCACACGATGAGTGGAAACTAGTTAAAGAAGAGAAAAATGTAGCAGCTGCAATTGGCTTTGGCGGCGCGATTGTTGGTTTTGCTATTGCACTTGCTAGCGCAGCGACTCACTCAGTTGCGATTGTCGATTTCATTATTTGGGCTGTTGTCGCTATTGTCGCGCAATCACTAGCCTTTGCGTTATTACGTTTTACCTTTATGCCTAAAATTGCACAGCGTATTAACGAAAATGAAGTGTCTGCAGGCGTAATGCTAGCCAGTATGTCTATTGCAGTGGGTTTATTAAATGCGGCATGCATGACCTATTAAGGGGGACCCATGACAGATTCTAATAAATCACACGCAGCACAACAGGCTATGACAGACAGTCAATCTGGTATCTCTGCCACCAGCCGTAAACGTAGCTCAGGTATCAACCTTTCTCGTATGCGAAAAAGCTACGCGTTAAAGCCTCTAGCTATTGGTATTGCCAGTGTTTTCCTTAGTGCTTGTGGTGAAGAGAAACAAGACGCGCAAATCTACACTTCACTGGAAGACTGTAAGCGAGACTTCCCCGATGCAGTTGAACGCTGTGATGCGGCTTACAAAACCGCGACAGAAGAAGCGATGCGTACCAGCCCTCGCTTTAATAGCGAATACGATTGTGAATACGAATTTGGTGCCAACCAATGTCGCACGGTGAATACCAATTCTGGTAGTGTATTTATGCCCTTTATGGCCGGCTTCATGGTAAGTCAGTTGTTATCGCCAAATCGCTATTACTCACAGCCTCTCTATACCTCGTATTCACCCTACTCTTCATATCGCTCTCGTTGGGTTACGGCTGATGGAAATGTGTTTAGCGGTGATATTCGCAAGCGCAATTACAAAGTGGGCTCAGATACACTGAAACCCAAACCTACGGTAAACCGCACAATGAAGCGCGGCGGTTTCGGTAGTAGTGTTAGGGCAAAATCATCGTGGGGAAGTAGCTCACGCAAAGGCAGTTGGGGCGGATAAGCCATGTTTAGAATGCCATGCCAGCCACGCAAGGGTTGGCAGCAACTGGCCGGCGAATTTGGGTTTCACTTTCATACCATGTATGGCGAACCCTATTGGGATGAGCGCGCCTACTATCAATTTACGCTCGCCCAGATTGAAAAAGACATTGAAGACCCCACCGCCGAGCTTCATCAGATGTGCTTAGCTGTAGTTGACGATGTGGTTAATAGTGAGCAGTTACTCACCCGCTTTTCTATTCCCAAAGCCCACTGGGGATTAGTTAAAGACAGTTGGCGCAACCGCGATCCTAGTTTGTATTCCCGCTTAGATTTAGTTTATTCCGGCAAAGGCCCCGCAAAACTGCTTGAAAACAATGCAGATACGCCCACCAGCTTGTACGAATCAGGTTTTTGGCAATGGCTATGGTTAGAACAACAAGTGAATGCGGGTGTACTGGCGCGAAATGCTGATCAGTTTAATAGCTTGCAGGAAAAGCTGGTGTTTCGCTTCGGTGAAATAGCCCAGCATTATCAATTAAATCAAATGCACTTCTCTTGCTGCAAAGATACCGAAGAAGACCGCGGTACGGTGCAATACCTTCAAGACTGCGCAAGAGAAGCTGGTATTCAAAGCGATTTCGTTTTTATTGAAGACATTGGTTTGGCAGATACTGGCGTATTTACCGACCTTGCTGATGCCCCCATTACCGATTGTTTCAAGCTATATCCTTGGGAGTTTATCCTGCGCGAAGAGTTTGGTGACTCACTCGCTGATGCAAAGGTAAATTGGTTAGAACCTGCGTGGAAGTCTATTATTTCAAACAAAGCATTACTGCCTTTGTTATGGCAGAAATTTAAAGGCCACCCTAATTTACTACCTGCCTATTTCGCCGACGATATCCCTCATAACATCCATCATAAAGCCCCTCATAATGCCATGCACGGCGGCAAGTGGGTCAAAAAGCCATTATTTTCAAGAGAAGGCGCGAATATTTCATTAATTGAAAATGGAAAGGAATCGGAATTAAGCCCAGGTCCGTATGGAGAAGAAGGGTTCATTGTACAAGCTTTTCACCCCCTTCCTGTGTTTGATGGAAACCATACACTCATTGGTAGCTGGTTGGTAGATGACATGCCAGCAGGCATTTCGGTGCGTGAAGACAGCAATGCGATTACGCAAGACTTGTCTCGATATTTACCCCATATCATCTTGTAATCAAGCCCTAGCGTCTGCCGCTTGATGAGCTTAGCAGCCAATAAAACTAACGCGCTAGGCAAAGTGTTATAACGAAGGAATAGAATACTGTTTATGAAGCCACTGTCTTTTCAACTTCGCGTGTTACTTACCCTAGGCGCATTTCTCATTGTCATTGAGATAGTGAACCTTATAACGGGAAATAGCTTAAATCAGTTTGGTGTCTATCCCCGCTCCTTGTCCCATTTGCCCTATATCTTCATAGCCCCTTTTTTACACGGTACGCCGTCGCATTTAATGGCTAACTTTATCCCCCTGTTATTGTTTATGTGGCTTTCTATGCAGTGGGGAAAGCGCACCTTTCTCATCGCCACCGCAAGTGCATTGATTATTGGCGGACTGGGCGTCTGGGTTTTCGGTAGAAGTGCTACGCATATCGGCGCAAGTGGTATGGTTTACGGCTACTTCGGCTTCTTAGTTTTAGCTGGCTTTAAAAGTAAAAAAGTTAAATACCTGCTGATTTCTATTATTGTTGCCATCGTTTACGGCGGAATGCTGGTAGGTATATTGCCAACCTCTAGGTTTATTTCATTTGAATATCATCTATTTGGCTTTTTAGGTGGGTTATTTGCCGCTTGGCACTGGGCACGATGAATGGATGCCGTATAATTGCAGTTAATTAAACAGTGCGGCTATTAAGAGAAAGACAAAAGCGTTATGGCAGAAGTACAATCGCAGCAAAAAAATCAGGGTTTTTTCGGCAACCTTGCTTTCAATATTATTATACCCGTGGTGTTAATGAGCTATGCAAGCTCTGAAGATTATTTAGGCCCAGAATGGAGTATCGTCGCCGCGCTGGCTTTTCCCATAGGTTATGGACTTTGGGATTTAAAAGCATCAGGCAAAGTTAACGGATTTTCAGTTTTAGGGATTATCAGCGTATTACTAACTGGCGGCTTTAGTTTGCTAAAACTGCCTGCCGAGTATATTGCCATTAAAGAGGCCGCGATCCCTGCAGCCATTGGTTTGGCAGTATTAATAACACAATTTACTGAAAAGCCGCTGGTCAAAATGCTGATCTTAAACGACCAAATTATAAACTGGCCACACTTAAATCGCGTACTCGATGAACAAAATAAACAAGCATTGTTTAAACGCAAAGTCGCAGTAAGTTCTTATATTGTAGCAAGCTCATTCTTTCTATCTTCTGCGTTAAACTATATTCTGGCAAAAGTGATATTGGTAAGCGCCCCTGGCACCACGGCGTACACCGAGGAATTAGGACGAATGACTGCGTTGAGCTACCCAGTCATTGTTATTCCTAGCATGATATTGCTTATTACCGCACTATGGTATTTATTCAGCCAGATTAAGAAGATAACTGGCGAAGAGCTCGATGATTTTATTAATCAGTAAACCGACCAATTAATGCGCTTGCTCAATGAAGTAAGCGCAGCTACACCTAAATGAGAGTTCCCTACCGCGTTTAGCGCGGGAGAAAAAACACATATAGAAAAGCGTCCCGGCACCACGGCAATAACTCCCCCACCAACCCCGCTTTTTCCCGGCAAACCAACCTTAAAGGCAAAGCTACCCGCCTCGTCGTACATACCACTTGTGGCTAACAATGCATTCACTTGACGATTTTGGTCTGGGCTTAGTACCTGTTCGTCGGCACAATTAGAATAGCCTCTATTTGCTAAAAAGTTTGTGGCTCGCGCTAAATCAACACAACTCATTTCCAGGGCACAGTTGTTAAAGTAGCTATACAATACATCCTCAACTTCATTTTCGAAGTTGTTGTAGGCTTTCATTAAATATGCCATCGCTGCATTTCTAGCACGGTGATCAAATTCAGAGTCAGCAACCGCTTTATTAGCAAAAATATTATCGTTGCAGGATAGGCGCCTAACAAAATCTCGCATACCGATATGAGGCGAGGCGAAACGAGACTGTGTCATGTCACTAACCACTAATGCCCCCGCATTAATAAACGGGTTCCTTGGTATACCGTCTTCGTATTCCAACTGTACTAGCGAATTAAATGGCAGACCTGAAGGTTCACAGCCTACTCGTTCCCACATACCTTCGCCATAGTGATTCATGGCCAGCACTAAGTTGAAAACTTTGGATATGCTTTGAATAGAAAAAGGCACATCGGCATCACCAATTGACGTAATACGCCCTTCAATATCACATATGGCAATGCCAAATTGATGAGGATCGACACTGGCTAGCGCAGGAATATAGTCTGCGACTTCCCCCTCCCCTAGCATAGGTTTCACTTCATCAAAAATGGCTTCTAACAATTCAAGCATTAGCGCAGTGTTCCTATACTTTTAGTTACAACGCCAATTATCTTTAAAGTCACAGCTCGTGTTGGTCGCGTCGTTTTTATCACTTGCTTTTATCAATTCGACGTTCGTTGAAATACCTTGGGCAGGCATGTCGCGCTTATCAATAAAGTTAAAAATTTTCTTAGCGATATCTGTATTATCAATTTGACCCATGAACACATGATGACCAGCACCGAACGAAAATACCTCTACATCGACACCAGTATGTCCCGATGTTGTCCAACCTGTGTTAGTTTTATTGTCTAAAAATACTTTTAAGGCGTTAAATCGCGCTTTCACATCTTGCTGTGCAATGCTGTCGAAAGTAGCAATTTCTTCATCGGTAACATCAAAACCAAAAGTCGTTGCAACATAGTCACCTGGATTATCCTGTTCAACCATATCTTTCGCTATGGTACTCAGTGACGCTTTCAGGTTATGTAAATACTCGGGGCTCCAGCTATAGTCACCTCGAGCACCTATCGTTAAACCGCCAGTACTATGATCGGCCGTTAGAATAACCAAGGTATCTGGGTGCGCTTGCACGTAGGTCTTTAAGAATTCTATGGTGTAGGCGAGGTCTTGCATTTCAGCCATCGCCGACGCGATATCATTGGCATGCCCCGCCCAGTCTACTTGGCTGGCTTCAACCAGTAAGAAATACCCGTTGTCGTTTTCTAAGTGCTTAATAGCATGTTCTGTTAGGTATTTAAGGCGATTATCGCGGCTGTCGTCTAGCATGGCAGGTAGGGCTACAGGTGCAAATAAACCCAGTACGTTGCTGCCTTTTGGCACTGTCGCTAAACGGTTGTAAGTGTCGGTATATTCATAACCGGCATCAATAAATTCACCAATAATGTTACGATCTTCCCGCTCAAAAAAATCAGTACCACCACCTAACATCACATCGGCGACAAGCTCACCATTTACGCGAACATCAAAAAAGTCATCAGCGATAGCATTGTAGTTCTGGCGACTTTCGTTGTGAGCAATATAAGCCGCTGGGGTAGCGTGAACAATTTGTGAGGTGACCGCTAGGCCTGTTCGCATACCTTTCAATTTCGCGTAATACATGACTGATTTAACAGGTTGCTTATCTACATCAACACCAATAGCACCGTTATAAGATTTCACACCAGACGCTAATGCGGTAGCTGCGGCAGCTGAATCAGTTACAAAACCAGAAACTTGTGCTGGATAAGTAGATGCATTCCCCATCAAAATATCATCGAATATTACCGCATCAACCTCAGGGGTATTTTTATCATCAACATAATTACGGTAAGCCGTAGTGAAAGCAGGCCCCATCCCATCAGCTACCACCATGATTATATTGTTAGGTGCTGAGTTATGAGCATCCGTCTTTTGTGCACTTTCATTTGAGGTAGAGCCACACCCAGACATTACGGAAAGCGAACCGCATAGCGTTAAGGTGGTTAATAGTTTGCGTTTACTATAAATCATGAAACTTCCCTGAGAACTGAAAAAGCGCCATATATAAAAACGTGGGCGCGGGCGACCCTCATCCTAAATGGGTCGCATTTAAGAATTGTGTCATTTCACACATTGCACAAAATATTCACCAGATGATGGCGAGAATGTTGAACATGCTTATTATTGAAGGCGTTAGTGTAAGGCAGACCTACCCATTTCTCAAAGTATTAAGGAGAAATAGCACTGCCACGAGGGTGAATAATTATAAGAGGTAGCTAATTTTCTGAGAGAAAGTCTCGAAGTCGTTGTTGAGCAACTTCTACAAGCATATCGGGTTGGAATTTGGATATAAACCGGTCACATCCTACTTTTTCTACCATGGCATCATTGAAACTGCCACTTAAAGAAGTGTTTAGCGTAATAAAGAGATCTTGCATCCTAGGATCGTTTCGAACTTCGGAGGTCAACATATACCCGTCCATTTCTGGCATTTCAGCATCGGTAAACATCATTAGAATTTCATCGCTGGGGCGCTTACCTGCATCCGCCCACTGTTGAAGTAAGGCTAAAGCCTCAGCCCCATTTTTTCTCTCAATGATGGTTATTCCTAATTGCTCTAACGTGTCTCTAACTTGTTTTCTTGCCGTGCTTGAATCATCAACAATCAATACTTTTTTGTCCTTGAAATGATTAACGATTTCTTTATCGAGCACTTTGTCAGAAATAGAGATGTCATAATCAATGATTTCAGCTAGCACCTTTTCCACATCGATAATTTCAACAATTTCTTTTTTACCTTGCACATCAACTTGCGTGATGGCAGTAAGATAATTAGTTTTCCCCATCCCACTGGGCGGTGGCTGAATAGTATCCCAAGATGTATTCACGATGTTCATCACTTTACCAATAATGAAGCCTTGAACAGATCGATTATACTCAGTGATGATAACATTGTGGGCATCGCTACCAATTGAACCGCCGCGCATTTTAATGGCTTGGCGTATATCTATGATGGGAATGGCACTGCCTCGATAATTCATCACGCCTTTTAGGTTTTGGTGAGAACCAGGCATACTATTGAATTTAGGAATATTAATGACTTCTTTAATTTTGAAAACATTCATAGCAAATATGTGACGAGAGCCCAACTGAAACATCAGCAATTCAAGCCTGTTTTCACCCACTAACTTAGTGCGCTGGTCAACCGAGGAAAGGACGCCGTTACTCATCGTTACTCACTTTAATTCTCAAAATCAATTGTTCGGAATGCCTGCTGTCATTTACTGAAATGCAGCTAAGTGTCAAAAGAATTTACACGTCATGCACTCAGAAACCTATTATCAATTATGCTAATAACCCGCCTAATTTTTGTTCTCCAAGGTAAAAGTTAGTTCACAAATTACGTTCTTACGAATATTGGTGAGCTTTGATACATGATACGAAACCACTCCCAACACCCACGTCATTCACCACATGAATGATGGCAATCCAAAATATACACTTTTATTATTTTAGCTGCCGCACTAGGATGAAATGGAAGCTTAAGAGAACGCACCAATGCGAAATCTCAAAACAACATTGAAACTAATTATAGTAGGGAGATACGCTCATGTCGCAGTATCAACAAGATATTGATAACTTCGCCACGTTAAAAGCAGCACAAAAAGGTGCTTGGGAAGGCATTAGCCCTGAGTACGCTGCTAGAATGAAGATTCAAAACCGGTTCAAGACTGGACTAGATATTGCGCGTTACACCGCTGCAATCATGCGAAAAGACATGGCAGATTATGATGCTGACACTGCGCAATACACTCAGTCTTTAGGTTGCTGGCACGGTTTTGTAGGTCAACAGAAAATGTTGGCAGTGAAAAAACACCAAGGTACTACCGATAAAAGCTACTTATACCTTTCAGGCTGGATGGTAGCCGCGCTTCGCTCTGAATTCGGACCACTTCCAGATCAATCAATGCATGAAAAGACTACCGTTTCTTCACTAATCGAAGAGCTATACACTTTCTTGCGCCAAGCCGACGCTCGTGAATTAGGCGACTTGTTCCACAAGCTAGACGACGCGAAAGCGAATGGCGGAGATACGGCAGCTATTCAAAGTCAAATTGATAACTATGAAACCCATGTAGTACCTATCATTGCAGATATCGACGCAGGCTTCGGTAACGAAGAAGCGACCTACTTATTAGCTAAGCAGATGATTGAGGCCGGAGCATGTTGTATTCAGATTGAAAACCAAGTTTCTGATGCAAAGCAGTGTGGTCACCAAGATGGAAAAGTAACGGTTCCACATGAAGACTTCCTCGCTAAAATTAATGCCGTTCGTTATGCATTCTTAGAGCTTGGCGTAGATGACGGCGTTATTGTAGCTCGTACCGATTCACTGGGTGCTGGCCTAACGCAGAAAATTCCGGTATCAACCTCTGAAAGCGACCTTGCGGCTCAGTACAATGCATTCTTAAAAACAACCCCCGTTAACGGTGCTGATGATTTATCTGAAGGCGACCTTGTATTGAAGCAAGGTGGACAATTAGTGAAACCTGAGCGCTTACCTAATGGCTTATTCCGCTTTAAAGACAACTCTGGCTTCGATCGCGTCGTACTAGATTGCGTAACATCGCTTAAACACGGCGCAGACTTATTGTGGATTGAAACTGAAAAGCCTCATGTTGGTCAGATTGCTGAAATGGTTAACGCCATTCGTAAGGAAGTGCCAAACGCAAAACTGGTTTATAACAACTCTCCTTCTTTCAACTGGACACTGAACTTCCGTCAGCAAGTATTTGATACTTGGGCTGAAGAAGGGAAAGATGTTTCTGCATACGACCGCGCTAAGTTAATGAGCGAAGAGTACGATGCGACTGAATTAGCGACCACTGCTGATGAAAAAATTAAGAGTTTCCAAGCAGACGCTGCTCGTGAAGCGGGTATTTTCCATCACCTTATTACACTACCTACGTATCACACTACCGCCTTGTCTACCGACAACTTGGCTAAAGGGTACTTTGGTGAAGAAGGTATGTTGGCTTATGTTCGCGGTGTTCAGCGCCAAGAAATTCGCCAAGGCCTTGCTTGTGTTAAACACCAAGCAATGGCTGGTTCAGATTTAGGTGATACCCACAAAGAGTACTTCTCTGGTGAAGGTGCACTTAAAGCATCAGGTGATGATAACACCATGAACCAGTTCGACGTTTAAACACAAAGTATCCCAACTTTGTTCAAAGGCACCTTCGGGTGCCTTTTTTTATTATTCAGCGAATTTATCTGAATTTGCCATATGTCCAAATTCAAGAAACAATGGCATTACCAGCACTAAAAAATAATTAAACATATTTTTCAGCAACTTGGGATTTTCACGCTTTTTAAGAGTAAGACCAAAAGCGTATCTGACAGCAGATAAAAAAGGCTTTATAATAGCCCTGTCTAATTGAGTTTATTAAGAGCATTACAATAATGAATATAGCGAAGGTCGACTTAAATTTACTGGTATATTTAGATGTTTTACTGCGCGAAGGCAGTGTAACAAAAGCGGCCAATCAGCTAAGTATTACGCAACCTGCAATGAGCAACGGGCTAAAGCGTTTACGTGACTTATTTAAAGACCCTTTATTGGTGCGCACCAGCGACGGAATGACCCCAACAAAACGGGCACTTGAACTTCAACCCACCATTCGTGATGTACTCAGCCGACTTGAAAGCTCAATTCAGCCTGAAACCGATTTTGATCCGCTAACCAGCGAACGCACCTTTCGCATCATGACCAGCGACTATGCAGAAAGTACGTTGCTGCTTGAGTTAGTAGGCCGGTTAGCCGACCTTGCGCCGAATATCACATTAGATTTAATTACCCCTAGTGATGTTACCTTCCACGATGTAGAGCAAGGCAAGGTTGACATGGCCATTAACCGCTTTGAAGAACTGCCGCTGTCGTTTCATCAAAAAGTGATTTGGTACGATACCTTCAGTTGTGTAATGAGTTCAGATCATCCGCTTGTTGCTAAGTGTGACTTAGACAGCTATTTAAGCGCTCAACATATTTGGGTGAGTAAAACCGGCTTTGGTGTTGGCGTGGGTATCGACCCAACAGAAGTACAGAAGCTAGGTTGGGTAGACGCTGAGCTAACTAAAATAGGCAAGCAACGGGCTATTCGAGTATTTACACGTCATTACCACGCCGCATTACAGATAGCTAAAACGCAAAAGCTTATCGCCACCTTACCAAGCAAAGCGGCGAAGTTATTCAAAGACGACCCAAGCGTTGTAGTGAAAGAACCACCGTTCGATATTCCCCCTATTGCGTTAAAAATGGCGTGGAGTGCGCTACTCCATCATGATGCAGGGCATATCTGGTTACGCCGTTTAATTAGCGATGTAGCCAACGAAATGAGTGACCACTAGAGCACCATGTTGCTTCACGCCATTAAGATTTCACATGTGAATACTAAATACACACAAACATTCACTGAGGAAATGGCAAAGATAGGAACCATAAATTAAAAAACTGCCTCTATACTCTCTACACTAGAGCTACAGAAAATGTATAGAGGTAGTTATGCAAAATTATATTACACGAGGCCGTTTACAGGTTGCTGAGCAACTCGATGATTTCATCAACCAACAGGCAATGCCAGGCACTGGTGTTCAACCAGACGCATTTTGGCAAGGTGCAGAAGCCCTCTTTTCAGAATTCGTTCCTCAAAATCGTGCCCTGCTAGAAAAAAGAGAGCAACTCCAACTCGCTATCGATGACTATCACAAGGCTGGAAACCCCGCTTTCGGTGAGCAATACATTGCTTTCTTAAAAAAAATTGGCTACCTAGTAGAACAGCCTACAAAGGTACAAGCCGATACCACAAACGTGGATGCAGAAATTGCTACCATGGCAGGCCCTCAATTAGTTGTACCAATCAACAACGCCCGCTATGCATTGAATGCTGTTAATGCGCGCTGGGGTAGTTTGTACGATGCTTTATACGGCACTGATGTTATTAGTAATGACAATGGGGCTGAACCCGGAAAAACCTATAACCCTGTCCGTGGCGAGAAAGTGGTAGCGAAAGCGAAAGCCTATTTAGACAATATGCTTCCACTTGCAAAAGGAAATCACGCTGATGTTACCGGTTATAAAATAGAAACAGGTAAATTAGCGATATCCTTAACTGATGGCGACATCACCACGCTTGCGAACACCGAGAAATGGCAAGGTTATCAAGGTGATATTTCAGCCCCTACTGCATTGTTGTTTATTCACAATGGTCTGCATTTTGAAATTCAGATTGATGCCACCAGCCCTATTGGTAAAACTGACGCAGCTGGCGTGAAAGATGTGTTAATTGAAGCTGCGCTCACTACCATTATGGATTGCGAAGACTCCGTTGCCGCTGTTGATGCCGAAGACAAAACCTTGGTTTACAGCAACTGGCTAGGGCTGATGAAAGGCGCTTTAAGCATTGAAATGAATAAAGGTGGCAAAAACATCGTTCGTGCTATGCATGAAGATAGAGTGTACTCGCCTTCAAAACATGTAACGAATCAAGAGCAATTATCTTTATCAGCCCGCAGCCTTATGTTTGTGCGTAACGTAGGTCATCTAATGACAAACGACGCCATGCTATTCGATGGCGAGCCAGTACCAGAAGGTATTATGGACGGTTTAGTGACTTCGCTCATCGCTAAGCATGACTTGCTGAATAACAGCCCATTCCAAAACTCGCGTCATGGCAGCATATATATTGTTAAACCCAAAATGCATGGCCCTGAAGAAGTGGCCTTTTCTGATGCGCTATTCGCCAAAATAGAAACCGTCATCAATGTACCTAAAAACACGTTGAAAATGGGTATTATGGATGAAGAACGCCGCACCAGTGTTAATTTAGACGCCTGCATCAATGCAGCGAAGTCTCGCGTTGTATTTATTAATACAGGCTTCTTAGACAGAACAGGCGATGAAATTCATACGTCTATGCTTGCGGGCGCTTTCGCCGAAAAAGCGACCCTTAAAACCATGGCGTGGATTAAAGCCTATGAAACCGCTAATGTAGCCGTCGGCCTTCGATGCGGCCTTTCAGGTAAGGCTCAAATTGGTAAGGGCATGTGGCCTATTCCCGATGAAATGCAAAATATGATGGATGCCAAGATTGGACATCCCAAGTCGGGCGCGAATACCGCATGGGTACCCTCACCTACCGCTGCCACCTTGCACGCTCTGCATTATCATGATGTTAATGTTTTCGACATTCAGAAGGGACTAGACGAGGGTTTCTCAGGTCTTAACGATATTCTGACTATTCCACTGCTAGAAAGTAGAGATTCGCTATCAGCCGATACGATACAGCGCGAAATAGACAATAATGTGCAAGGAATATTAGGTTATGTGGTTCGTTGGGTGCATCAAGGTGTAGGCTGCTCCAAAGTGCCTGACATTAATAATGTTGGGCTAATGGAAGACAGAGCCACACTACGCATTTCATCACAGCACATTGCGAATTGGCTTGAGCACGGCATTGTAAGTGCAGCGCAAGTTGATGAATCACTTCGCCGTATGGCAAAGTTAGTGGATGAGCAAAATGCTGGCGACGCAGAGTATATTCCTATGATGCCTGATTTAGATAGCTCAGTTGGTTTCTTGGCCGCAAGCGACCTTATCTTTAAAGGAAAAGAACAGCCAAGTGGTTATACCGAGCCTTTATTGCACGCTAGACGCCGCGAGATGAAAGCGAAACTAGCCTCACGAAATTAGTCAGGGTGAATAAATGGTGTATTCGGCGTGGTTATTTCTATGGCTACGCCAGTAAAAACGCCTTGCCGAGCTTATCTTACTGAGTATTAATAATAAGATAAGTTCGGCATTTTTGCTGGTGCTCTCCTGGAAAAACTCATCATTCATTAACGCTTTCAGTCATTGTCTTGGTTCTTTTTCTAGCCTTTTCCACTGCTATTTTTTCAACCACTTGTTACAGACATTTTTACTGGCGTTTATCACCTCGCTTTTACCGCTACAAATACACTCTAGGCACGCGTTTCTTGCTCGTACAGTAATGCCAACATTAATGCTTAAGCATTTAACTAGTACCTCTACCAGCACGCCAATAAAGTGGCGGGCTCGGCTAACTCTACTACGCTTTTACTATAATCACTGGAGTTAAAAAACATGCAGGTAACTTCATCGGTACCCGTTGCTAAGATACCCACTTCCATCGTGCCTATTTTGTCTGGCGGAGGCACTCGGCTTAGTGCCCATATAGGCATACTTAAAGCACTCAAAGACTTAAATGTCGAAATCAAAACCCTTGTGGGTGTATCTGGAGGCTCAATCATTGCAGCGATGTACGCCAAAGGTCATAGTATTGAAGATATGCGTGAGTTAGTAATAGCCACCGACTTTAAACAATTTACCGCTTTTTCTGTGTGGCGATTATTGCGAGAAGGCGGATTGTCGTCGGGAGATCATTTTGAACGCTGGATCGACGATAAGCTTGAAGGTATGACTTTTGCCGAGCTTCCCATCGCACTCACTATATTAGCCACAGATGTAAACGGTGGCGGCCCTGTATTATTTGGAAAAGAGAATACGCCGGACATGAAGGTTTCAGAGGCCGTACGTTATTCCATGTCTATCCCTCTGCTCTTTTCATTTAAACCTTTCAAAGAACACTTGTTAGTAGACGGCGCAATATTATCTGAAGATGCCTTGTTTGAGGATTGGCAACATGATGGCACGCCGACAGTGTGCTTTCGACTTCAAAGTGCCATTCAAAAACGTAAGATAATAAAGAAAGGCGTGCTATTGCTACCGCAGTATCTATCGATGTTGATACGCACCTTTATGACTGCCATATCAAGAGAATATATTAACGCTAAATATTGGCATAACACGGTGGTTATCAACACAGGGGAAATCTCAGCGGTAGACTTTGCGTTAACCGCTGAAATGAAGAACCATCTATTTGAACTTGGTTACGAAACCACTAAAGAATTTCTTCCCAAAAAGTGCGCCGCTTTTCAATCATTCAAAGTGGCATCTACTGGCTAGGAATTGCTTTAGTCTGGATTTTTAGATGTTGTAAAAGTCTTTGTACCAATCTACAAAGTTCTTAACACCGACATCGATAGACGTCGACGGTTTATAGCCTGTGTCATTAACCAATGATGATACATCCGCATAGGTATCTGGAACATCACCAGGTTGTAATGGTAAAAGCTCTTTTTTCGCTTCAACACCCAGTGAGGCTTCTAAGGTTTCGATAAATTTAAGCAAATGCACGGGTGTTTGTGCGCCAATGTTATAAACCTTGTAAGGCGCTTTACTAGAACTAGGATCTGGGGCGCTTGCATCCCAACTTTCATTTGGCTTGGCTACGTTATCAAGCGAGCGAATAACCCCTTCAACAATATCATCAATGTAGGTGAAGTCTCGTCTGTGGTTGCCGAAGTTGTATACCTGAATGGTTTTACCTTCCAGTATGGCTTTAGTAAATTTAAATAGCGCCATATCAGGGCGCCCCCAAGGGCCATAAACCGTAAAGAAACGTAATCCAGTGGTAGGCAGATTATAGAGGTGGCTGTACGTGTGCGCCATCAATTCGTTCGCTTTCTTAGAGGCAGCATATAGGCTTACTTGGTGATCAACATTATGCTGTTCTGAGAACGGCATTGTTTCATTCGCACCATAAACAGAACTTGATGATGCATAAACCAAATGACCGACCTTGTTATGGCGGCATCCCTCTAGTATGTTCATAAAGCCAACTAAGTTGGCGTCTACATAAGCATTAGGGTTTTCAATTGAATACCGTACCCCTGCTTGAGCCGCTAAGTGCACCACCTTGTCGAACTTTTGATCTTCGAATAAGGCAGCCATTTCAGGGCGTTCTTCAACACCCATCTTAATAAACGTAAAGCGTTGGCCTGCCGCTGAATTTTGAACTTGCTCAAGCCTTGCATGTTTAAGCGCGACATCGTAATAATCGTTAATGTTGTCAATCCCAACAACATCGTCACCGCGATTAATTAAATATTGAGAAACGGCTGCACCAATGAAGCCTGCAGCGCCGGTAACGAGAATTTTCATAAAAGTCCTATTTTCTATTTTTCCATTTCACGCTTTAACAGTGCATGAACGTGCTCGATTGGAATGGCATAAGAAATGCCTGAAGGATGCGTTAACGCACTTTCTTTACTGTCTCTAACGTAAACTTTATTAATGACCGCAAACACCTCCCCTGTTTCAACATTAACAACCGGGCTACCTGAATTACCTGGATAAGCGGTCACATCTAATTGATAAATTAGATCTGGATTCTTAAGTCTATCAAGACTTTTCGCGGTAAGCGATCTCGCATTATTAGAAGGCATATAATCAGGCGTAATGGTTGCCACTATGCCTTTATGTACAGCAGGAAACAATCCTAATGCTCCTCCCAATGGATAGCCAAAAATGGCTAGTTCCGTACCTGCATCAACCAAGGAGTTGTTGGCTAATTTAAACGAGGGGAAAGGATTATTCACCTTTAGCAACGCTAAATCATGCTTGTCATCAATGGCCAGGATTTCTACTTTATCGAAGCGTACTTGTTTGCCATCTGGCAACATTACAACGAAATGTTCGACTATAGTAGGGTCTAGCTCTTCGTCAACAACGTGATAGTTTGTCACAACGTGTTTACCATCGCCGACAATAAAACCTGTCCCTTTAATTTGAGGTGTTGTGTGTTTCAAAGGGCTATGGAGTGCAATAGCCACTGTAGATTTTACCGAGCTTTTCGTCAGCTCAACGAGGTTTTTTGCTAGCGCTTGTGTCGATAAAATACAAGCAATTGTGAGTACGCATAGCATTAAGCCTCTACTTTTCGAGTCTGTTTTCACGATGCACCTTTGGGTTAATCGATATCAATGTAGACATCGGGAAAGATATAACTAACAGTTTCACTTATATTTACTAATAAATACAACTACAAAAATAATACGTTCATAATATTAGGAATACAATCTATACTGCTTAGATGTTGCACTGCTTAGGTTGCAGATACCTTTATAGCCTTTCTGGATGTATGGTCTTTATAAATAGGTACGAATAAACATGCAAAAAAGGAAATTACTTTCTACGATCCAAACTATCTTTGGGAAAAAAAGTAGAATATCAAAAGCATTAAGTGGATATCAAAAATTACAAGAGGTCAGAGAAATTTCTTCGCACTTTTCTGCGTATTTGACACCACTTGTTGCAAACAATAAGGATTTAAAGGAACACTCTTACGGCATTAGACATCAAGTTTACTGCGTAGAAGAAGGCTTTGAACCGGAAAGAGAATCAAAACTAGAAATTGATGAGTTTGATGCTTACTCTACGGCTTGCATGATTGAACATAAAAAGACACATCGTTTTGCTGGTACGGTTCGACTCGTTCGTCCGCAAAAAGAAGATGAGTTATTACCTATTGAAAAATATTGTCCCTCTTCGATAACTCACCCTGAGCTTAACCCAGCAAATTTTAAGCGCCACGAAATTTGTGAAGTATCTAGATTAGCGGTACCGGAAGAATTTCGCCGTCGTAAAAGCGATAAGTTTGATGGTGCATCTACAGGTGTAATCAATACCTCGACGTACTCGGAAACTGAACTTCGATGCTTCCCCTTTATTGCTATCGGGTTGTATTTGGCAGCTGCATCTATTTCAATCAATTCGGGAATTAAGCATACCTACGTAATGATGGAGCCGCGACTAGCTCGTTCAATGCGTTTCATTGGGATAAAATTCGAACAAATTGGTCCAGTAGTTGATTATCATGGAAAGCGTGCCGCTTATTATATAACACCAGAGATGTTACATAAGAACCTACCTAAAGGCTTTGCGGCTATGTTTAAGCATATTCAAGCCTCACTTGGACATGATGTTGCGAATAATGACCTATCGGCTAGGAACACAGATAGAATTGTCGAGTTTATTTACAGATCTTTTTCGACAAAACTTATTACCCAACAAAATCAACAACTTAAATAGTGGCATGCTAACTGCTTTGTAGAAATGCAATATTTAGATCGCTGCATACTTACGGAGAGCAGAAATGAAAAAGTTACTACTTACAACGATTACAGCTGCGGGTTTAGTGCTTAGTGGACAAGCCGCAGCTACCCCTTTTTATCTTGATTTGTCTGACGATGCGACTGTTAATCCTTTAGGTCCTATCGAGCAGCTTGACCTTTCTTATGATTCTTACACTGAAGTTGTTACTTCTGGCGTAGATGCTGGTCAAGTGACTACACGTGCTGGTATATCTTTAATCGGTTATGATTTTGGCGGTCAATTATCGTCTCCAGTTTATGACGATTTCGCTGACATGGTTTTAGATGGTACAGCTATCCAGAACACTTTCACTTACACGCCTTCACCAGGTGGCTTAGGCGTTGATTTCAGCACCTTCCCTTTTTCTCAAACACGTTTATCGTTTGACCTTGCCCTCGATGGTGATTTAGTTTCTGGTGTTGGTGTTGATTACACTGGCGGTTCACTTGATATTTACGCTTACGATGTATCTGACCCATTCAACCAAGATTCAGGTACTGCTTTTTTAAGCGGCCCTGTTTTGTTAATGAGCACCATGTTTAGCTTTAGCAGCATTAATGTTGGTGAGCAAGTGGTTGAAAGCTTAGTGACAGACACAAGCTTAACTGCTGCAGGCGAAGAAGTATTTTACTTTTCTAACCTTGCTGGCACAGTGTTCACTTCTTTCCAAGAGTACATTGAAGATACGATGACTGATATCGTGTTGAGCGCTGCGCAAACAGTTTCTATCGCTGAATTAGAAGCTAACATTCTTGCTCCTATAGCAGTTAGCGCTGACGGCACTACCGTTTTAGTATCTGATGACCACACTGCAGCAGTTACTTTCCAGGTAGCTGAGCCATCAACCGTTGCTGTATTTGGTCTTGGCCTTATGAGCATGTTCGGTTTTGCACGCAGACGTCGTCAAAAGTAAAACTCTGATTACATTGTAATCTATTTAAAGACCGCTCTAGCTAGAGCGGTTTTTTTTTAATCATTTAACAAATGATATACTCACACTATAGCGATTTAATTATTCATATTATCTTGTATATTTATTCTGATGCGTTAGTTTAGTGTAAAGAAATAATAAGGAAATTAATGTGGATACTTCAGTTAAATTAGCGGTTTTAACCTCCCTCCTACTCTTGAATCTTACTGCGTGCAGCCCTAAATCGACTAATGAAGTACTTCTAGATGCTGAACAACTAAAACAAGAAGGCAAGTATCAAGAAGCGTCAATAGCCTTAAAAAACGTTATTAAAGAAGAACCAAATAACTTGACGGCTAGGGAGTCCTTAGGTTTAGTTTATTTGGAGCAAGGCCTTTATTCTGCGGCGAGAAAAGAGCTTGTGCGCGCTGGCACCTCTCTGTCTCCTAATGGTGTCGTATCCCTTGCTGAAACATTCTTATGGCTTGAATCATTCGACGAACTACAAAGATTATCTATCCAAAACACTGAAGAGAATACTGAAAGCTTTTTTGAATTAGAAATTTATAAGGCAATTGCAACGTACAACAGTGGCGGAAAATTCAGAGCGTCAGCTAGCTTTTCTCGTCTTACTGACAATGAATCGTTAAAAATCTCCCAACTGGCAAAAGGCTACTTAGCCGTTCAAAACAATAGAATTGGTGATGCAATTGAATACACTAATAAAAGTGTGGAAGCTCAACCAGACTTTATCGCAGCACTTCAGTTTAAAGCTATTTTGGAAGCAGTCGATGGAAATTGGAACCTTGCTATTGAAACCTTAGAAGATTTGCTTAAAAAAAGAGCTAATGACTACAAAATTAAGTTAAAGTTAGCAGACGCATTAATAAATAACAAAGAATATGATAGAGCTGAACCTTTAGTTAATCAGCTCTTGTCACTTTCTGCTAATCATCCTTATTTTAATCAATTGAAAGGAACGATTGAGTTTTCTAAAAACGATTTTGAGAATTCGCTTATTTACCTTGATACCGCAATTAAAAATGGTCGTTCAAATTCCGTCACCCGACTTTTAGCTGCGTTAGCAAATTACTACGAAAACAATTTAGAGCAGGCATATCAAAACTTAAAGGTAATAGTAGAAACCTTACCACCTGAGCATTTTTCTCATAAGCTATATTCCATCATTCAGATTAAATTAGGGTATAGCAATGACAGCGATGGTTCTTTGGATGATATTAGGTCTATTCCTGTCAACGAAGCACTCTATTTAGCAAAGTCTTCATCTTTACTTATTCAAGAAGGTGAAATTGCGCAAGCCAAAAGCCTGATAGAACAGATAAACACAGATGATGTACAAGACGCTGAACTTCTAAGAAGTATTGGCCTTTTAAAAATACTCACTTCGGATACTGGAATAGATGAGTTAGAGAACAGTTTTCAGCAGGATCCCAATTCCGAGAAATCTTTTCTTGTACTAGCGTTCGCCTATCTTAACGCAGGGCAATTCGATAACGCAGAACAATTGGCAGTAGATTGGTTAGATGCTCACCCCGACACTGTATCGGCACTACACATTCAAGCGCAAGCTAGCTCACATACAAACAACGCCTATAAGGTAGCTGGCATCTATAACAAAATTCTTGAATTAGAACCTGAACACATTTCTGCAAACTTATTTTTCGTTGAGAAAGACATTCGCGATAACAACCAAGGCTCAGCTAAAGCTAAGATTGAATCGTTAGTGGGATACCACCCTCTTGATATGGTAGTCCTCATGCGACACTTTCAAATTCAAAACGAACTTGGAAACTACGACGCTGCGCTCAAGCCGTTTAAAGAAGCGAGCAACTCATCAGATGAAATAAAGTATGCATTGCTTTACGCGGGTGCTCTGGCAGAGCTAAATAAAACAGATGAACAGTTTACTGTCTTAACAAATATTCAGTCAGAGGCGGAAAGCGAACCTAAGTTCTGGATGATGCTAGCGGATGCTTATTGGGAGAAAAAAGATTTTGCAAATGCCGAACAGGCGCTTGCAAAATGGCGGGCACTTGAGAAAAGCACAAAACCCTTTTTGAAGTCTATTGAATTGGCTGAAATCACAAGAGACTACAAAGGCGCGCTTAAACTCGTGGAAGAAGGCATCTCACTATTCCCTGAACAAACACAACTTAAACTGATTAAAGCTCGAATTTTAATTTTAGATAGTAATATTGAAAAAGCCGCTACCGTTTTCGACTCACTCAGCCCAGCGATTAAAAGCTCAGAACTAGGGCTAACAGTTCAAAGCAAACTATTAATCGCACAGCGCAAGTACAACGAAGCCATTGATGTTATCGAGAGAGTTTATCAGAACGTAAAAAGCCAAGAAGTCGCGTCTATTCTGTATACCGCACTATTTAGGGCTGATAAAGAAGCTGAAGCGCTAGCATTCAGCGAAAAACATCTTTCAATGGTGCCAAACCACAATAAAATTCGTTTATTTGCCGCCAATCAACAGATTTATTCCGCCCCAGAAAAGGCGATTGTTCACTATAAATACCTTGTAGAAAATGAAACAGTACAGAGCCCACTTGTGCTAAACAATTTAGCGTGGCTTTTGAGTGAAGCACAAAAATATGAAGACGCTTTAGTGTACGCAGATACAGCTCAAGCTATACTTCCAGAGAACCCTTCTATAATGGCAACCCGTGGTAAAATTTTACTGCAACTAGACCGAATAGATGAATCGTTAGCCTTACTTGAAAATGCGTTTAACACTAGCGCTAATTCCCCCGATATTGGTATCGATTACGTTGTTGCACTTTTGAAAGCTAAAAATGACAGCGAAGCCCGAAAGGTATTAACGCAATTAAAGCCAAAAACTCAAGAGCACGAACGTAGGATTGACGAACTGAAGGTTCAGACAAATCTTTAATAATTAATAAGACGAGATATCTCATGTTCAATTATAACGAAGCGTTCTCGAGAAATATCGGCTGGGTAACAGAAGCTGAGCAGGAAAAGATTAAGAATACAAAAGTAGCCATCGGCGGACTAGGTGGTGTTGGAGGCGATCACGCCATTGTATGTGCTCGAATGGGCATTTCAAACTTTCACATTTCTGATTTAGACGAATATGATTACGCCAACTTCAATCGTCAGGCCGGTGCTTTTGTATCTACAATTGGTGAAGAAAAATCAGTTGTGATGGAAAAAACGTTACGAGATATTAATCCCGACGCTCATATTAAGAATTTTGATAGAGGGATTTCGCCCGAAAACCTTGAGGCCTTCCTAGATGGTGTTGATGTATACATAGACAGTTTGGATATCTTCGCTTTAGAAATAAGAAGGCAAGTCTTCCGCCGCTGCTATGAATTAGGAATACCAACCATTACTGCCGCCCCAATGGGGATGGGGACCGCAATGTTATGTTTCAAACCCGGCGGTATGTCGTTTGACGAATACTTTGCCATGGTTGACGCCCCCCATGATGCTGACGAAACGACTAAGGAAAACTACTTCGAAGATAACATCGTTCGTTTTGTAATAGGCGTTTCTCCATCAGTACAGCAAAGGCATTATCTCGTTCAAAATTCATCCGTGAACTTTATGAAAAAGAAGGTGCCTTCAACGTGTATGGGTATTTCGTTAGCTGCTGGGGTTTTGTGTACCAATGTACTGAAACTACTATTAGATAGAGGTGAGGTTGTCTGCGCTCCACGAGGTCTTCACTTTGATGCATACCGAAATAACTTGATAAAGACATGGAGACCTTGGGGAAACAGAAACCCTCTGCAAAAGTACATGTTTAAGAAAGTAAAACAGATCTTAGAAGAAAGTAAAGACACGTAATCATGCCATCTACATTGCAACTCATAAAATCCGACTTAAAAAGAAAACAGGAAATTTTTCATCAAGATGGCGCTGAAATTTCATTATTTAGGACGTGTCTTACTGATGGAACTAGTGCTAATATCCTTTTCCGCTTGGCTGCAAGGTGCGCACAGACGAAATTTTTGGCACCTGTCGCGTTGATAATTCAACATATAAATAGAGTTTATAATGGCTGTGTTATCGGCGTAAATGCAGATTTCGGCGAAGGTTTTGTCATTATGCATCCTATCGGCGTAGTCATAAATTCTAAAGTAAAGGGTGGTATCAATATTACTTTAGAAAGCGGTGTAGTAATGGGTGATGAAAAAGGAAAGTCTCCCACTCTTGGAAGCCATATATTTATTGGTGCTGGCGCTAAAGTTTTTGGCCCAATCACTGTGGGTAATAATGTAAAAGTAGGCGCTAATGCAGTAGTAGTAAAAGACGTAGAGTCTAACAAGACTGCACTTGGCATTCCCGCGAAATCAAAGTAAGCATAAATGAAGTATATTGAAATTTTATTCTGGGTTGTCTCTTTGGCTATTATCTATAGCTATGTTATCTATCCTTTTATATTAATTTTGGTCAGCGCCTTGGTTCAATGTGTTAGAGACACACGCTACACGCTGATTAAAAAAGAACGTCGTATTGACGTATCTGACAACTCTTCAGTTACCATCGTTATATCTGCATTCAATGAAGAATCATGTATAAAAGAACGAGTAGAAAACTTACTCTCACTGGATTACCCAGCAGAAAAAATCAATATATTCATTGCATCTGACGGAAGTACGGACAATACCAATTCCATATTGGCATCTTTTGACGATCCACGGCTGAGTACTTTTTTCTTCGATGAGAACAGAGGCAAAATTAACGTATTAAATGATTTGATGGAACGGGTTACATCAGAAGTAACTATTTTTTCAGATGCGAATACCGCTTTTGAAAAAGACGCGGTAACTCAACTTGTTATGTCTATAAACCAAAGAGGGGTTGGTGCGGTGTGTGGAGAGTTGGTACTCGTTGATGCACATTCAGGAGACAATAAAGATAATCTTTATTGGAAGTATGAACAAGTGCTTAAATTCCATGAATCAAGATTAGATGCTCTACTGGGAGCGAATGGCGGTATCTATGCCATCAAAACTAAATTTTATATTCCACTGCCAAGTAACACGATTATCGATGACTTTTGTATTGTTATGAATGTCGCACGCCAAAACCAATCCGTGGTTTACACGCCAGAAGCAAAAGCGATAGAAGAGATAGCCCCGAGCATGCAGGAAGAAGCGAATCGTCGTATACGTATTGGTGCAGGCAATTACCAAGCTTTTGCCAGACTTACTTGGTTACTCAACCCTAAATATAAATGGCGATGGTTTTCTTATATAAGCCATAAAGTCATGCGTTGGTTTGTACCGCACTTTATGATCATCTCTTTATCTACAAATTTCGCTTTGCTTTGGCATAGCCATTCGATTTACACTTACCTTTTTAGCGCCCAGGTTGCATTCTATTGCCTATGGCTACTTGGAAGCCTTAAGCTTTTAAAAAACATACCTATTGTTAGTGGTTTAGTATCATTAATAACGTTTTTTGTATCCATGAATATTTCGCTATTTCGCGGCTACATTAGATATCTAACAAGCAATTTATCTGCTACTTGGCAAAGGACATCTCGATGATTGCAGTTGTTTCACTAATTTTACTCACACTCTTCATAGCAGCCTTTATTTTCATTATTAAAAAGAAAAAAATGCAAAGTTGGCTATGGAACTATACCAAGAGTCAATTTACATCATCGCCAGAGCCGTCAGGAACGAAGCATGTCATGTTTTGCTTCGTTGACCATTATGAACCCCAATGGCTTAATAAAGACAACATAGAATTAGAAAGGAAACGTGTAGACCGCTGGATGACTGATTATCCATTGATGGCGTCGAAATTCACTGATTCAGATGGTTGCCATCCCAAACATAGTTTTTTTTACCCAGAAGAAGAATATAGAAAAGAACATCTAGATAAAATCTCAGACCTTTGTGCCAAAGGCTTTGGCGAAATTGAAATCCATCTACATCATGAAAATGATACCAGTGACAATTTAAGGAAAACCCTATCGGGATTTGCGCAATGCCTTCATGAAGAACACAACGCATTAAGTATTGATCCCCAAACAGGAAAACCCACCTACGCATTCATCCACGGTAACTGGGTACTGGACAACTCACACCCTGAAGGTCATTGGTGTGGTGTCAATGACGAACTAATTGTACTAAATGAAACAGGTTGCTACGCGGATTTTACTTTCCCTTCTCCCGATACATCTCAGCCTGCCATGCTCAATACTATTTATTACGCAAAAGATGACCCTGAAAAACCGAAATCGTACGAAACCGGCAAGCCAATTGAAAAAGGCGGACGAGCGTGGGGCGACCTACTTCTTATCCAAGGCATTTTAGGACTGAATTGGAAGGTTAGAAAAAAAGGGATTTTCCCACAAATTGAAAATTCTGATGTCAGACATACCTTCCCCCCGACCCCGAACCGCGTCGATTTGTGGGTTGACGAAGGTATACATGTAAAAGGGAAGCCTGAGTGGGTATTTATAAAAATTCACACTCACGGTGCGCAAGATGGGGATATGGATACGCTGTTAGGGAAGCCTGTCGAGGCAATGCATCGTCACCTTAATGAGAAATACAATGATGGCGAAAACTACTTACTTCATTATGTTTCGGCTCGAGAAATGTACAATATAATCAAAGCTGCAGAAGCAGGCGAAGAGGGGACCCCCAATGCTTATAGAGATTATATTTTACCCTCCCCATCATTTAAGCGGCTTTAAGTTTGACGATGTCTCGTATTAAGAAAAAATTCGGAAACTTGTTAGGGCTGAACAAGTATTTTTGGTCATCTAGACCAAATGGCTTATACAGTGTTAATTTCCATCGAATTGGAGACAGTGCAGATACGCAATTCGACCCTTGTGTTTACTCTTGTTCCACGAAGGAGTTAGAGCAGCATCTCGCATTTTTTAAGAAACACTTTAGAATAATTAGTTTGAGCGCCCTTCGCGAGTACCTTCGTATTAACGAAACCATCAATGAAAGAGTGATGTGCATTACGTTTGACGATGGTTATATAGATAATTACAGCAATGCTCTCCCAATTCTCAAAAGCCTTAATGTCACTGCTAGCTTTTTCATAGCAACAGGATTAATAGGAAATACCGTTGCTCCTTGGTGGGACAAAGCAGCGTATTTACTTAAAACCTATGACCCAAAAGCAATCAAACTCTCTGGGTGGTCTGAAAAGGTCATTAACCAGCATGATGGTGATCACTTTATCCGTGCTGTGTTGGCATCTATTAAGCACTGTAAAAGCACCGCGGAAGAACAAATCAAGGAATTAGAAGCATATCTCAACCATTCAGGTTTGTACCCTGCCGCTGAGTTTATGGACTGGAGTCACTTACAAGCACTTATAGATAATGGTATGGAACTAGGTGCTCACTCCCACAACCATGATATTCTTACCAAGCTAACCACTGATGAGCTATTTTACGAACTTAGTCATTCAAAAGCGCTTTTAGAATCCAATTTACAATGCAAGATTTCAGCGTTTTCATACCCCGTAGGAAACCGCTCTACGTATGATGATAATGTTGTCGACGGTCTTAAAAACAATGGTTATGAATTAGCTTTTAATTTTCAACCAGGCATAAATCAACTCCCTTCTTCTTCACCTTATGATTTACATCGTTTCCCAATTGCACCTGGAATGAGTGAAGCCGATTTGATGCAGATGTTCGGTTATGCCAGGAAATTTTAAAAATGAGAATTATCCATTGCGTAAGTAGTCTGCAAGTTGGCGGTGCTGAAAAATGCGTGAAAAATTTAGTGTCGAGACAAAAAGATAAAGGGCTAGACGTTTCAGTATTATCATTTGGAAACAAAGATGATGCATTCCAGCAAAGTATCGAATCGGAAAACGTTGATGTGGTCAATGTGAA
>NZ_JAESDJ010000011.1:0-145364 GCF_019249255.1 Alteromonas lipotrueae
AGTGATTAATCCCATCAGAAATGCGGCGTGAATCCATCAATGGAGCCTGTGCAGTCGCATCTATGCTGTGGAAGGTTTTAGATGGGGGCTACTCCCTCTCTTGTAAATGCCAGCATCTACTATTGCTATAGTAGGGGATAACCCATCCATGGGGCCTTCGCTATAGCATCCATGCTGTAGAAAGTTTCCTAAGTGCTCAAAACTCTATTTAACAATGAGAAGTTTGATATGAAGCCTAAGCTGCACTCAAAAGCTGACTCATTTTAGTTTTATCACTCTGAACTCATCCCTTATCTCTCGGTCTATTGCCATGTGTTTTCACCAACACAAGTAAACTTTGTCGTGCTTTTCTTTAAATATCATAGACCGGTTTAACTGCAATGGGTTACTAGGGTAGCTATCTTCTATAAAAACATCGGTAATTGTCATAGAGAAAAGGTAACAAACGTTATAATGTAACAATAGTGTGTGATGATAGATGCAGGCAGTATTTGGTTTAATCGGGTACACGTAAATCAGGTGCGTAAGTATTAGTACAAAGAGTGATAATAATGATTAATAGAAGGCAGTTTTTTAAAGGGGCGGGTACCTTGGCATTTGCTGGGTTGGCATCAAGTGCGTTGGGTAAGGCGAATGCGGGTGTGTTAACGCCAACCACCAGAGGCTATGGGCCACTTGTGCCTGATCCTAAGAAACTTCTCGATTTACCTCAGGGTTTTAGTTACCAGGTTATCTCTGAACTGGGTGATGCCATGAGCGATGGATTAAATGTGCCCGATAGAGCTGACGGCATGGGATGTTTCTCGCTAGGTAACAATAAGGTTGCCTTAGTACGAAATCACGAGTTACAGGCTGCTCATCTATCTATCCAGCCTGAATCTATTCAAACTCATACTACTGATTTAGCTTACGATAAATTTGAAAACGGTGTCGCGCTGCCAGGAGGCACCACCACGCTGGTTTATAATCTCGATACCAAGGTTGTTGAAAAAGAGTTTGTTAGCTTAGTCGGTACTATTCGCAACTGTGCTGGCGGTATTACGCCTTGGGGGACGTGGTTAACGTGCGAAGAATCGGTCGATAAACCTAACGGTGTTATTTCGAAAGAGCATGGCTATATCTTTGAAGTACCTGCTGATGCTGAGACGTTAGTAGAGGCTAAACCGCTTAAGGCTATGGGGCGGTTTAATCATGAAGCGGCTTGTGTCGACCCAGAAACGGGTATTGTTTATTTAACGGAAGACAGAGGTGATAGTTTGTTTTATCGCTTTATTCCTAATGTTAAAGGCCAGCTGGATAAAGGCGGTAAGTTACAGGCTTTGCGCATAAAAGGTGTGCCTCAGTTCGACTCTCGTAACTGGGATAAGGCGCGTATGAATCTGGGAGAATGGTTAAATGTGGATTGGGTTGATTTACATACCCCAGAAAGCCCTAATGATGACTTGCGCGTTCAAGGTTATAAGGCGGGCGCAACGTTGTTTGCTCGAGGTGAAGGGCTGCATTGGGGCAGCAACGAGCTTTATTTTTGCTGTACCAATGGTGGGGCAAAGCAACTAGGTCAGATAATGCGTTACCAGCCACACCGCTCTCAATCACAAGGCTCTCAACCACAAAGGTCTCAGCAACAAGGCGCTACAGCTGATTCTGCTTCAAGCCTAGAGACCTCTGGTGGCAGATTACAATTATTCGTTGAAAGTGATGACGCTAGCTTATTTAACTTTGGCGATAATCTAACAGTAAGCCCTAATGGCCATTTGATTGTATGTGAAGACCAGTACACCGAAGTGGTAGATAACCACCTTCGCGGGGTTACACCAGAGGGCGATATTTATAACGTTGCCAAACTACACGCGCAAACCGAACTTGCCGGCGCGTGCTTCACTAACGACGGCAGTGTGTTGTTCGTGAATATGTACTCTCCCAGTAAGACCTTGGCCATTACAGGCCCCTGGATGGCGCTTTAACTAGCACCATGTTCAAGTAACTGATTATCGGTAATGTGCTTTGTGTATGTGAAGTACATTACCTTTCTGTCTATCTTCCTACCTACCTTTGCTTCTGCCTTTGACCCCTTTGTGTATTCTCTTATCTACCATCGTTGTCACTCTGAAATAAGTATCAAAGATACTAACCTTTTGGTGTTAAGTTAAAAATTGACTTGTTAATTAAACTATCGAACAAATCGCAAATTTTCCCAAGCTCACCCAGTCTAAAATACCAATCGAAAAACTCAATCAGTTTTCTATTCTTTAGTCACATCTATAAATCAAATTAAGTTAATCAATTAATGTCATTTTAATAGTTTTCGCAGAACGTGAATAATCCTCGCATCTAACAAGGAGAGCTGATGTGAGCACAATTTTAAAAAAACTTACACCGCACAAATTCGTTGCTAAACCAGCACAATCGGTTTGCAACTATGCAAATAACTATTATGGCGACCAAGTTTGTGTCGCTCAGAAAACCCCGACCAATAAAACTCGTTTTTCAGGAGCAGCATAAATGAAGCGATCGTTTACCCGTAGTATTATAAGTTGTGTAACCGTAGGTATGTTAAGCATGGGCTTAACTGCTCAAGCGGATACCCTTACTCGTCAAAATGGCGCACCAGTTGGTGATAACCAGAACTCGCAAACTGCTGGTCCTTGGGGCCCTGTGCTTTTACAAGATTCTCACCTAATTGAGAAGCTAGCGGCGTTTGACCGTGAGCGTATTCCAGAGCGTGTGGTTCATGCCCGTGGTGTCGGTATTCATGGTTACTATGAAAACTACGAAGATTTGTCTGACGATACAGTTGCTGCACCTTTCCAAGGTGAAGGTAAAAAGACCGAAGTATTCGTGCGCTTTTCATCAGTAGTACACGGCCACCTTTCGCCTGAAACACTTCGTGATCCTCGTGGTTTCGCCGTTAAATTCTACACCGAACAAGGAAACTGGGATTTAGTCGGTAACAACTTCCCTGTGTTCTTTATCCGTGATGCAATTAAATTCCCAGATATGGTTCACGCATTTAAACCGTCTCCGGTAACCAACAAGCAAGATGCTAAGCGTGTATTCGACTTCTTCTCGCATGTTCCAGAGTCTACGCACACACTAACCATGTTGTTCTCTGACTATGGTACGCCTGCAAGCTACCTAAATATGGATGGTTCAGGTGTTCACGCATTCAAATTTGTTGATGATGAAGGCAATGTTAAATACGTGAAATTTACGTGGAAAGCGAACCAACCTATTAAGAACTTCACTGCTGAAGAAGCAATGAAACAACAAGGTATGGATTTCCAGCCACACACTACTGACGTTTACACTCGCATTGGTGAGAAAGGCGAAACCGCTTCATGGGATTTGTATTTGCAAGAACTTGAGCCAGAACAGTTAGACGATTTTGACTTCAACCCGTTAGATACCACAAAGATCTGGCCTGAGAAGTTAGTTGCTTCACGCAAAATTGGTCGTATGGTGTTAAACCGTGTACCTGACAACTTCTTTGAAGAAACTGAGCAAGCTGCATTTGCACCAAGCAACTTAATTCCAGGTATTGAGCCGTCAGAAGATAGAATGCTACAAGGTCGTTTGTTCTCTTATGCTGATACCCAGCGCTACCGTTTAGGTGTTAACGCTTACCGTATTCCGGTAAACGCGCCTAAAAATGTTGAGATTAATAACCACGAGCAGCATGGCCAGCTTCGTACTACATCAACTAACCGTGATGTTAACTACCAGCCTAGCCGTCGCTTAGACTTGAATGAAGATCCAGCATACCGTTACTCAAGCAAGCCGCTTGCAGGTATGACACAGCAAATTCCTTTCTACAAGGAACAGAACTTCAAACAAGCGGGTGAGTTCTATCGCAACCTTGATAAGCAAGGTCGTAAGAACTTGATCAACAACATGGGTGGTGCATTAGCATCGGTACCTGAAGAAGAGATTCGCGTTATCATCAGTGCATTCATGTACAACGCTGATAAAGAATACGGCACCGGCGTTGCTAAGCTAGCTAAGGTTTCTATCTCGCAAGTACGTGCAGAAGCAAAAGCACTAATGGACGAGCAAGCAGCCCGCGCTGCTAAAGCGAAGAAAGTAGCGGAAAGCTTAACTGCCCTTATGCAATAAGTAACACCACTATCAACTCGCCCTACCTATTTAGGTAGGGCAGTTATCGTTATCAAAGACTTCGTTTGAACCACCTGTTTTACCTTGTAGCTTTTTTCATATCAACTACTCATATTTATCATTGCCAACGACGACACAGGAGACCCACAATGCACATCGTTAAACGCACACTATTGTTTTTTACTTTAATGCTTAGCGTGAGCCTATGTCATGCGCAATCCAGTATTGATGACCTGAAAGCGCACTATTTTGATGCCGCTCGTGAGGGCAATGTTGAGTTGCTTCAAGCCTTTTATCAGGCAGGTCTTGATGGAAACGTAGCTGACGATAAAGGTTATACCGCACTTATTCTAGCCGCTTACCATGGCCACAACGATGCGGTTACTTATTTACTTGGCAAGGAAAATATCAATGCCTGCCAGGAAGATAACAAAGGTAACACCGCACTAATGGGGGCTATTTTCAAAGGGCATTTGAGTGTGGCTAGAAAACTGATGTTTGCACAATGCAATATCGATGAAACTAACTCTCAAGGTCAAACGGCACTCATGTTCGCTAGTTTGTTCGATAGGCAGTCTTTAGTGAATGAGCTAATTGAGCAAGGCGCTAACCCCCAGCACAAAGACTTGGCAGGTAACTCAGTGGCCGATATTGCGTTATCGCAAGGCAATTATAAGTTGGCTAAGTCGTTAAATGAATCAAATACTAATTAACGACAATTAATTACGAATCAATTCAAATGGGGCATACGCCCCATTTTTGTTTTTTGAGCTTTATAACCTAAAAACACAATCTTGGCGGCAAGCTACCTTTTTACTTAAACGGATTGTGTGTGTAATCGAAAGATACTCCAAGCGATGGCTGTTCCGATAGACGTTGGCTACCGCTAACTGTATACATGCTTTTAGCTAATCGTGCCGTATAACGAGGATCTTCAATCGTATCAACGTACCACCAATCGCAAACTACCTTGTGGCGGGTAACATCCACTACCATAAAACCATGGGTTTTAAGTTCGACGTATTTCATGTGGGGGTTCATAGTAGGAATAAGCAAGGCGAGTGGGTCTGCAATTTCATCAGGAAACCCAGGTGATGTTACTGATGGAGTCACAAACTCTACCGCTAAAGGCGATTCTCCTAAGCGAATTCTATCGTTATAGGTATACCCGTTAGTACTGTCTTCGAATACTTCCATTCCCCAAGAGGTATGAATATCGCCAGTAAGCACTACCGTATTTTCTATTTTATAGGCTTTAATTACATCCAAAATGCGCTGCCGAGATTCTGGGTATCCATCCCATTGATCCATATTCAGCGCAACAAGATCTTGCGTAAGTGGAATACCCGCTGCAGATAGGTTTGGAGCATTGATGCCTTTTAACTGGCCAAACATAACCTGTTGCCCTAGAAAGCGCCAATGTGCATTAGAAGCTGCAAGATTATCGAGTAACCAGCGTTCTTGTTCGTCACCCAGTAGTGTGCGGTTACTGTCACTACGCTCTGGCGCAACAGATGAATCTACTTGCGCATCTCTTCCTTCAATGCGTGTGTCTAACATAAAAAGGTCGAGTAACCCTCCCCATTCAAACTGGCGATAAATACTTCCTTCTCGTATTGGCATCCATTCATAGTAGGCTTTAATTGCAAAATGCTTACGCTGCTGATAATCCCCTTCGCCTTCATTGTGATTTTCAGCCCCATCTTTATAGGCGTCGTTAGTAATTTCATGATCATCCCATACGGTAATAAAGGGATGCAAAGCATGAAGTTTGGCTAAGTCGGGGTCGGTCTTATACTGTGCGTGGCGAGTGCGGTAATCGCTTAGCGTAGTTATTTCTTTATCAGGAAGTGGGGCGCGGCCAAGTCTCGAACCATCACCATATTCATCTTCTGCATACTCATATAAGTAATCGCCCAAGTGTAAAATGGCATCAAGATTATCAATATTGGTTAGCGCATGGTACACATTGAAATAGCCTTCAGGGTAGTTTGAGCAAGATACAACCGCAAAGCGCGCATGTGTCGCCTCAAGTGGTGCTGTCTTGGTTTTACCAATACGGCTTCTATAACCTGATACTTCGAACTGGTAGTAATAGCTAGTGTTGGGAGTTAATTTTTCCACGTCAACTTTAACCGTAAAGTCGCGCTCGCTAGAGGCTTGTACCACACCTGTTGCAACCAAGTTAGTCATGCCCTCGTCAGTAGCAACGTAGAAATTAACCGGTACGGTGTCTGTGCAAGAACTTACTCTCGTCCAGATTATGACGGCGTTAGGTAACGGGTCGCCACTGGCTACGCCGTGTTTAAAATAGTGCTGATTATCAGTTTTGTAATTAGCCAGCAAACTAGAATGTAGTGGCGTGGATAGGGCATTAACTGAAAGTAGCGTAGCAGAAGCGCCCATGTAGCGTGCAGAATGTCGAAAGAAATTACGTCTTGAAATATTCATTGTTTTTGTCCAAAGCGATGAAGGTGAGTGCTGTCGCTTTTATCACCCTCACAGCAATAAAATGTTAATTAAGTAGGGCTTATTTTTCAGTAATGGTAAGTGATGCGCCGCTGTATAGGCTATGAGCGTGAATGCCTATTGAAACAGGTGTACCCTCTGGTACTTCGAGTAAACACACTTCACTTTCGTGTTTTAGATAAGGGCGGCATTCATAGTGATTAAGACTGACTATACCGTTTTTCAGTACATATAAATCGGGGTCGCCATACCCTGAACGTAAAACAAATTCGAGTGAACGCGCTCGCGAAACTTCAGGAATATGGTAAGTAAGGAAATCACCCTTATTCGCGTTGAGTTCGGTAATTTGGGATGGCACGGCTAGAGAATTACTAGGCTGTTCGAAGCACGCCGCAGTGGCACTAAAGCGAGTGCGCAGTGTAGCAGCATTATGATTTTCGCTATCACTAACAAAGCGGTTCACTATTGGATGGGTTGCACTAATGCCAAACCCGAAAGCGTGGTATTGCTGAAATTGTGCGTTTAGTTTTGCGAGCGTCACTTCATTGAATGTGAAGGTGATAGTATTTCCTGCCGCAATGGTTTCAAAGCTGTCGAACTCCCCACTTGATGCACTTGAGAATAGGATGTTGCCTGTAGTCCAGTTCACTGCGCTTTCACTGAATTGAGGCTCAATCAATGCTAGGTTCAACATGACACCAAGTTCAGCGAAAGTGGCACCGGTCTCAGTTAAGGCTGAAATATTAGATTCGATCGTTGAATCGGTAGGTTGTACCGACAGAGTCAGATTCGCTTCAGTTAACGTTGCACAGGTACCCACTACATCAGGAGTGAATTTGAGTAGCGCTTTTGTTTCACCATAGGTGACATCGGTATTTCCCACTCGCATGCCTGTAGGGTAGGCATTGTAGTTTTTGGTAGGCTGTTCGCTTGCAATGAAACTATCATCGGAGACACTTAGTACAAACTCTCTTTCATTATCGGCGAGTTGTTTTGCATGTTGGGTTAACCCAGTGGTAGTTTTAATTAGCGGGAATACATCGCCAATCCCGTTGGCCGACCACCATGCTACCTTTTCTGGTAGCGCTAGCGGGTCTTGCTCGCGATCATCAGCAGAGAGCGCACGGGCGTTATCATCAAATTGAGCTGTGCGTATCAATATAGACTCTTGGGTAACGCTCAATACTTTAAACTGCTGAATACTGGCAAGATCAATTGTCCAAGGAAAAGCCTGATTGGCTGAACGAGCAGGTGCCCCCCAGCTTCCTTCTCCAACAAATACCGTGCCGCCGTTGTTAGCTTGAAGATATTCAATGCCGGTTTCTGCTGGTTTTAGCGGGTGTGTAAGTTTATTGATGTGAGTGTCCGATTCTACCACTAGGTTCATGTTGTGTTTGTAGAACAAGGACGCCCACCAGTTAAATAGACCTTCGTTGCTAGGTTTACCGTCATAATGAGGAAAAATAGGTTTGTGGTATTGGGCTACGCGCCAAAGCGGAGCATTGGCATATGTACTTAAATCATCAGCCAGCCAATCGTTCATTTGTGTCGCTAGAACTGACCATCCACTTTCTTGAAATTGACTGTTCAGGGTATACACACGGATTAAATCGTTGATGGTCATTGCACCATAGGCGTCCTGTTCGTTGCATTCGCCATCTTGAAAGTAGTCAACGCCAAACACCTCGCATAATGTTGCGTAGTTGGTGTCTTCATGATTTCCGTGGGTAGGAACAATGGGGTAGATACGCTTGTAGCCGATGTTATCAATGGTGTCATCAGAGAAAGTGAGTTGCCAATCCGCTAGGAAGCCAGCCATTTCAAAAGGAGTGTTTCCATTCGTGAAGTCACCGCCGTGCATAATAAATAGTGGGCGTATTTTGGCTACAAGACGGTTTCCATCCTGACGTGTAGTCCAGCCTGTTCGGGTATCACCTCCTGCAATAGCAACGAATGGCTTTGGATAATCGGCAGCGGTTTTGAACCACATTCGTTGGCCGCACCCGTCTTGATCACAAACATGAAAGTAAATATTACTATCTGCGGGCAGGTTTTCCAGCCTGACAAAGTGTGACTCAAGCGTAAAGAAGGTGGCATTTAGCGATACATCAGCTTTTTGCCAAGAGACTTGGTTAGGAGTCGATCCATACATGACATAAGGAGCAATACTCAACCCCTTCGGGCTAAAGCCAATAACGGCTTCGTGTTGCGGGTTTTTATCCCAACTCAATCGGTAGAGGTGGGTGGCAGCTTGTACTGAATTCATCGTTAAAAAAAGCAATACGGGTATAAGAATACTAGCAAGTAACATTTTCATTTGAGTGCCTAAAGCAGCTATAAATTGATGCCGCGTATTGAATGAAATTTAAAGAGGAGGAGAAATGGGGGGATCACCCTATTGTGGGGTGAGTCATAAAAAATTAATAATTCTGTAGCATTTTAACTCATTCACTTTTCTGCTTAACAGGCCTTGTATGAAGTCACGTTCTTTGTTTCTGGTAAGCCATTTCGTTGTATTGATTTGCGTGGTTATTTTGCTTTTATCAGGGCTTCGGATCGCGACTTTACAGCATAGTTTTTGGCTGCATGTAAGCTGGCTTCTTCCTCAGGGGTTAGTGCATCTTTGGCATATTTTGGCAGCATCATTCCTGTTGCTCGCGTTACCTATTATGTTGTGGTGTCTATACAACAAGCGCCAAGAAAATGGGGCTTTTAAAGCATGGAACAAGCTAGGGTCATATCTGTTAGTTGTATCTTGCACTACTGGTTTACTACAGGTGTTTTCTGAAGCGGCGCAGGCTCAAGTTAAGTGGGTACATTATTATGCCGCACTAGGGCTGCTTCTCTTTTTTCTATTACACCCTATTCGTTACTATTTAACTAAGCCTTTACGGGTTTTATCGACTTACTTGCTCTCGCCATTTTTCAATAAACAAAATGTCGGGTTGCTGCTAATTACCATTGTTATCGGTGCGGCAATAAGTGCGTACATACTATCTAAACCGGATAAGTTAGTTGTGTACCAGATTGAGAATGATAGCTTTATTCGAATAGATGGAAAGGATGACGAGCTTGATTGGCAAAGCGCTAATGAAGTATCAATAGGGACGTTTGGTGGCGCTAACTTTAATAATGGCGCATCGAAGGTTAGCGTTAAAGCATTACACAATGAATCTGAAATATATTTCTTTATTCGATGGCAAGACCCATCGGAAAGTTTACTTCACCTGCCTTTAATCAAAACGAACAAGGGGTGGAAGGTGAAAGAAAATGGATTTGCGCACAATAATGAACTGAGCTTTTATGAAGATAAATTTGCCATGTTACTCTCGAAAAGTTGCTTTATTGCCGCAGCAGGCACTGCACACCTAGGGGCTAATCCTTTAAAAGGGAAGCCTGCTAATACACACAAGAAAGGTTATCACTACAGCCACTCTCGCACCGCAGATCTCTGGCACTGGAAAGCAGTGCGAACCAATAATATGTTTATCATGGACGATAATTTTATTGGTAAACCTACAGCACCTATAGCAGGCATGTCTCGCTATACTGCGGGTTATCGTCAGGATAGTTCATTAGGAGGAAGTTACATCATGAATTGGAAATGGTACTCCCCTAAAGGTATTGAGCCTAAGCGCCTGCCTCGTTTCACTGAAACTTCAGCTGAGGGAGAACGGACTTGGTTTAGTTACAAAGCGTATTCGCCGACGGACGATGATTATTCAGTGGGTAGTACATTACCCTCAGTATTGTATCGTTCAAATCAATTAGAGGGAGGGCGAGCACATGTCAGAGCGCGAGGGCTTTACGACTCTGGTTATTGGCACCTTGAGGTGGTAAGAAAAAAGCAAACCCAAGATGATTTAGATATCGCCGTCGAGGATGGAGTATGCATGTGGTTAAGCGCCTTCGATCATGCACAAATTGCGCATACACGCCACGTAAGACCTCTCCAATTACGCTACCAAACGCAATCTAAGTAATGCTTATTTTAATACCAACTGTATGGGAGTTGCTATTGTGAAAAAGCGTATTGTGCTGCGCGCTGGGCTGTTAATCACCATGCTGGTTATTTTAAGGTTATTGAGCATACCTGCGCTGCCAGAACCACCCCTTGAAACAAGCCGGTTCGTAAAAGTAGACCCTAAAGGCACAGAGATAGAAGAAAATGATGGCCCTTGGCATTGTATTAAAGACAATGAACAACGTCTGTACTGGATGGTGGGGCGAGATGATGAATCGCCTTTTGATAGTTATTGGACATACAGTTGGTATTCATCTTCATTGCATATTGGTGAGCCTCATAAAGGTAGTTGTTTTTATAAAACGCCAGGGTGCAATGTGAGCGATATAGTTGCACAAGCAAATTTGCAAAAAGTGTGCGGGCTCAGCACGTGGCGATTGCCGACATCTCAAGAACTGCTGTCACTAGTTCAACCCCCGACAAAGCCCGAGGGACCGTATATTCAAAGCGGATTTTTCCCCCATGCCCATAAGGGCGACTATTGGTCTGGTGATGCTGCAGAAGCGTTAATCATCAATGCCTTCACCCACCTAAACCAAGGTGCTGTTGCTGTAAGTTTTAAAGATGGCACTAAAAGAGTTCTCCCTTATAGAAACGCTGCCTTCGTTCGGCTAGTGGCCAGCGGACAATGACAGGCTAAAAAGTAGGGGGAACTCCCTATGGCTGGTTTACAACGAAGACTAGATACTAGATACCAAGTAATAAGCTTAATAGCCGCTTATACATTGAAGCTAAAAGTTAAATAAAGAATTAAAAACAACGCATTAAGCCTTAATATTTTATAAGTTGGAAACCTTATGAGAACATTATTTACGTTAATTTTGCTTACCATTGCCTCACCTACATGGGGCGCGTTAATTACCTTCGACTTTGATGAATTAACGTTAACCAACGGTTCGTCACAAGCGTTTGTTTCTGGATCTATCTCTTTTGATGACTCGGTCTCTGACTTTAGTGCCTATACATGGGAAAGTTTTGGTTTTAATTTTGAATATGATGGAGATACCTTCCTACTTGATGAAGATCATTTAAGCGATATTGAAATAATTGATCTAGACGACCTTATTTTCGGTGACGATGATCCAGAAGGCTTTGTCTTCACATTTTTTAACGGAGATTATGTGCTAGCTACTGGACGGGGCGGTATGGGGGGAGATGAAACCTGTTTTTATACTACTACCGATAGCTTATGTGCTAACGGGTTATTTAGTTTAACTAAAACGCCGTCACAAGATGGCTCTGTATCAGTAAGCGAGCCTCCGATACACATGTTTGTTCCATTGTTGTTGATGGTTCTTTTTTTTAAAACAAGAAAATAGTAAAACGCGAATGGTGTTGATAATACCGTTGTAGCGCATCAATACGTTCCCGCCAACCTACAAGTTTCTCGTAAGTTGGTGCCTCCACGGCCCCCACACTATTGTGGGGGCTTTTTTTATGCTCAACACAGTGTTTGGCTAGCTCGTTTTATTAGACTTATGGTTATAGGGGGAACCCCCCATAGTGTGTTCGCCTCGCTTACGAAATACTCAAAGGGTAAAAACAACGAGGTGTACTATGAAAATTTTAAACAAGAAAAATGCAATAGCAGTTGCGGTAGCATGCGCTTTACCAGCAAGCATGGTTAACGCAAAAACTTTCGATACTACGCTTGCAGATAAATTGCTAGCGGCACCAACAGAGCTACAGCAAGTGATTGTAACGTTTGAAGGAAATGGACCCCTTTCATTTGACCAATTAACCGCACTCGACGCGCTGGGTATCACATCGGGTGTTAGCCTTCAGAATTTGCCTATTGTTGGCATTATGGCCACCAAAGCACAGGTTGAAGCCCTTTATAGCCGCGACGATGTCGTGTCTGTGTGGAATAATGATCCACTGGTACTAGAAAATCATGAATCTACCCAGATTACTGGCGTGCAAGCATTACGAGCAGACCGAGATTTGCGTAATAACGGCGTACCATATTCTGGCAACGGCATTGGCGTAGTCGTTAATGATTCAGGCGTAGATGGAACACATTCCGACATTGCTTATCCTGATCACGTGGTACAAAACGTACTAGCACAAGTAAACTTAAATAGTTTTAGCGATATTTTACCCATAACTTATCAAGAAAATGTGCCTAACACCGATATCGGCGGTGGGCATGGTACTCACGTTGCTGGCACCGTTGGTGGTAATGGTGCAAAAAGTAGCGGCCTGCATGCTGGTGTGGCTCCAGGTGCTGATATCATCGGTTACGGTTCGGGTGCCGCACTATTCATATTAGACACCCTTGGTGGTTTCGATTATGCCCTTACTCACCAGTACGACTACAACATTCGTGTTATTTCTAACTCATTTGGTAATACAGGTGATGTAGGTACTGACTTTAATCCAGATGATCCAACAAATGTCGCGACGAAAGCATTGGCAGATAATGGCATTATTACGGTGTTCTCAGCAGGAAACTCAGGCTCTGGTGAGTCGACAATTACAGGTAACTTTAAAAAGGCGCCTTGGGTTATCACAGTTGCGGCTGGCGATAAGGAAGGCAATTTGGCCGACTTTAGCTCTCGTGGCGTAGATGGTAAAGGCGGCCAAGTGGTTGTCGATGGTGAAGTATTTACTTGGGAAGATCGCCCTACTATTACAGCACCTGGCGTAGACGTTATTTCTGCAAGAGCATCTACATCTAGTTTAGGTGCACTTAGCGCTTCCGATGACGCTGCGATGATAGAGCCTGCCCATTTACCTTTCTATACCGTATCAAGTGGTACTTCAATGGCGGCGCCGCATGTTTCAGGCATAGTGGCATTAATGCTAGAAGCTGACCCTAGTTTGCAGTGGGAAGATGTGAAATCAATTATTCAACAAACCGCTACACCAATGGCGGGCTTGGCTGAATGGGAAGTAGGTGCGGGTTACGCGAATGCCTATGCCGCAGTGAATGCGATTGTTAACGGCGTAGAAGTATATGGTGATACGTTAAAGCTAGACCGAAAATTTAACGGCTTTGCCAATGTATCGGAAGGCGAAAGCTTTACTCTGCCAACCACTTACCTTCCTGTTGGTGAGCCTCCGGTAGAAACCTTCGATGTTGGGCCAGACGTGTCTATGGTATTGGCAAGTGCCACGATTGAGACGGCAACGGCCTTCGTACTGGAAGATCCCGCGGGCAATCGTTACGGGTCAGGTATCGGTTTGCCGCTTCTGGGCTCTTCAGTAGGTACTGCAGCACCCGGCATGGCAGGTGAGTGGAAACTATATAGCAGCGGTATTGGAAGCGTCAGTGGTGTATCTGTTGACCCGTTGGGCGTAACGAATGGCGTGGGTATTCCCTCTACAACAGACGTGAATATTCGATTACTTGAAACTTCTGGGTATGTGGGCATTGACGATGTCGCTGGTCACCCGTCGCAGCCATACGTTGAATATGTTGTAGCCAACGAATTAATGGATGCCGCGACTGATGGCTTTAAGCCGGACGATGCACTTACACGTGTTGAATTTGCGGATGTACTTACCCTTAGCAATAGCGTACGCCAGTCTCTTGTAGGTAACACTGCGATGTTTTTTGACGTGGATTCAGCGTTTTCTGGAGCGGTTAACGCCGTAACGTCAGAAGGCGGCGTGTTGCGTGATCTTACCTTCAGTGATAGCCCTCTCATGCTTACCGGAGGTAGTGAGCATTTTGGCGCTGCCGATACTGTGACTAAAGAAACGATGGCCTATTCTTTAATACAGGCACTAGGGCTGGAAGCATCTGCACAATCTTTCGACACGGCTGAAACGCTGGTAGCCATTGTATTTGACCAAGCAGTGCCTGTTGCAGATAGTGAACTTATTGCGCCTGAAATGCGCGGCTATGTTCAGCAAGCGTTAGCCATGGGGTTAATGCAAGTGCAAGTGGAAGTAGAGCAGGGGCCATTTGATTTAGAGCCTACGCTGGTGGCTTACTTCAACCCTACTGATGAAGTGACACGCGGAGAAACAGCCTTCGTCGTGTCTCAGGCTCATCAGTTATAAAAGCAATCGCTATTCAAGAAGGCCGGCTTTGCCGGCCATTCTTATTAGCTCGGCTGAACTGCTCAAGTTGAGCTTTTTGTATATATTACTTCGGTGATTTTCAGCAGTTTTTAGGCTCATATTCAATAACTCACCTATTTTTTTGCTTGTATTACCGGCGGCAACCAAAAAGAAAACTTCGCGCTCTCGGCGCGTTAGTACGCTTAATGGACTAACGTGTTTTTGAAACTGTTCATCCTGGCTATCACTCACCCTGTCGGGGAAGAACGTTTGTCCTGCCGCCACTTTTTTTATTGCTTCAACAAGTACATCACCAGATGATTCTTTTAGCACATACCCTCTAGCCCCTGCATCACGCATGGCTTCTACATACTCAACTTCGTTATGCATCGACAACACAAGTACTTTGGCATCGCATCGCTGGGAAAGTATTTTATCAATGGCCACAAGGCCACTCATCCGAGGCATGGAAATATCCATGAGAATGACATCGGGTGAGAGTTTAACCACCGTCGATACAAGCTCGACGCCGTCATCACATTCACCAATAACACTGATGTTATCAGTGGCATTTAACATTTGTGATACGCCTTGGCGCATTAATACATGGTCGTCTGCGAGCACTACACGAATTGTCATACGGGTACCGTTACTGTTGTTCTTGTGCCTTGACCTATAGCCGACGTTAACACTAATTGTGCGTTGAACGCCTTAGCTCGATCTCGAATGCTCGATAAGCCCACACCAGGCTCTACGGTTGTTTTATCAAATCCGTCACCATTGTCCACAATATCTAAGCGAATAACATTATTATGAAAGGCAAGACTTAACGTTACTTTGCTCGCGTGGCTATGTTTTATGGTATTAACCAAGGTTTCTTGTGCAATGCGAAAGAGTAAAATACTCACATCTTTAGCAATATCTGCTGGAATATCAATGGTGCATTCATACTCGATATCTTCAGAGCTGAGCAAGTTACGGCAAAGCCAGCTTAATGCAGGTTTTAACCCCAAATCATCTAAAATGGTAGGGCTCATCAACCTCGATAATTGGCGCACATCATTTAACGCCATTTCTGCCAAACCATGCAAATTTTCAAGCTCAGGCGAATCTGCTGACAAGGCCTGCAAGCGTCGAGTTAGCCCTGTTAAAAGCTGACCAATACCATCGTGTAATTCACGGGATAACTTTGCTTTTTCAGATTCTTGTTGCGCCCATAAACGTTTAGCGAGCTTTTGAAGTGTAGCTTGTTCGTCATCAAGTCTGTTTTTTAAAGAATCTTGAAGGGCTCGAATTGAGGCCAGCTGCTGCTCAATATCACTCAAGGTAGGCCTGCCTATATTCTAATGCTTGCGTTTCAGAAAGCTGCTCTAGCCACTGTGTACGTAATGGCTGTAGTTTGGCTTCGTACTTTGGAAAAACTGAATAGTAAACGTGATTGCGCCAGTAATTGGGATGCACTGCTAATTGTTGCGCTAGGGTTTTGGCTAGCTCAGTTTTGCCGGCCCTTACCTCAAGATATAGCCAATGTAGATAAGGCTGATAATAAGTTGGCTTAATAAGCGTATTAATCGTCTGCATCACTTCACTGTCAGGCTCAAGATTAAATCGGTGTTGAATATCCAATAAAATTTTAAGTTCTGTGACTACGGGAATATGAGATGTGTCGAAAGACGGGCTAAAGCCGGTTGTATTTATTGGTTGTTGTTGATGTTGTGATGCTAACAGTAGCCACTGCATGACAGCATGCTGATCGCGCCTTTCTTTAACAACTTCGCTGTCGATACTCGAAAGCACCTCTGTTACGCATTGCCAATCTGCTGTGCGAAGACAGACTTCGCCATGCCATAAACTTACCTCAATCAGTGCTCGAGTGTCTGATGCACGCTCAGCTAATTGCTTCGCTTGCTCTATTTGGGTAAGGGCTTCAATTAACTTCCCATTAGTAAAATGGAAGTAACTTAACAGCAGGTGGTTTACCATTTTTTCTTGGTCGTTTTGCTGGTTCAACTTACCCTCAACTTCAGAAAGATAGCGGGTGGCGGCATTATTGTCGCCCTTTACTAAACTTAACTGTGCAAGGTTTTGATACGTACGAAGCAGATGAGACTGATCGTTGTTCCTCTCAAATAACGTTTTCGCCTGTTGCCAATAAATATCAGCAAGGGACAGATCGCCAATCAAAAAGTGCATATAAGCTACGTTACTCATGCTTTCTGGTTTTAGCACTTTGTCATCGATTTGTACCCGAATATCTAAACCACGTTTATAGTGCAAAAGCGCTTTTTCGAACTCACCTTGCTCTTCATAGAGAAACCCTAACGTGTCATTGATGTGAGCTTCTTGTTCCAGATCACCAATATCCATTATGAGTGACAAAGCCTCTTTTAACGAAGATTCGGCTAGTTCGATTTTGCGAGTAAGTGATGCTGCGATAGCTAAGTTGGCAAGTGTTTTGGCTCGTTCAGAAGGTTGGGATGTAGCATCCCTAAGTGATAGTGCATCTTGAAAATACGATGCTGCGGTAGCGTGCTCTGCAATACGCAAGTGAGCGATACCAAAAGCATTAAGTACTAAGCTTTCACCTACCTTGTTTTTAACTTTTCTAAAGGCAATTAGCGCTTGAGTAAGGGTTTCACTAATGGCAGTGTCAATGTTGCCATCCATTATTTGCAAACGCGCAAGTTCAAACCAAAGTTGGCCATCATTGGGACGTAATTGCAACGCGGCTTGGTAATCGTCCATGGCCAATAGTGGCTCGTTAGCCCACTGATGGATATCAGCTCGAATGGCAAGTAAGTCGGCACGATTAGGGTAATGGCTAATTAACGCATCAATGGATTGTTGGGCCAACGAAAGATTATCATCTATTTGCGCCCGAAGTAGCTCTCCCTGCAAACGCCAATACTCGCCGATGTCGGGCATTGCCATTAAGGTATCTAGAGACTCTCTGGCGACCAAAATATCGTTATTATTTAACGCTAGTTCAGCATTAGCTACCCACCCCCCAGGGTAATCTGGTGTACTGGTTATCATCGCCTCAATAGCATCTTCACGAGCGAGGGCCGGCCCGGCCTCCCAGGCATCATGTAACGCATTTAAGTAACGTAAGTCTGGGGTGTCTACCTCGGTTTTTAAATGAGAAAACAATGCTTCAACGAGCTTGTCGGCAAAGGCATCTAAATCGTTAGCCAAGCTGCTGGTAGTTATAGAATGACTTACCGTAAATATCTGCGTATTGGCCGGCATACTAAGTACGCTGGCGTGAAGTAAGTAAGACTGACTGCTAGTGGGAGTTGCATCAAGTAACAACAGACTATCGGTACCAAGGATTGCACTGAAATCCACTCTATCATTGTCATTATCCATAGGGGACAGTGCTAAATTTCCAATTATCGTAGTGCTTTCGTTTTCGCTGACCAAAGCAACATCAGGGTGGGTTGAAAGAGGGTAGCGAAGTAAGTCACTAATGGTGCCTAATAGTGGATAGTTGTTATCGTGAATTATAGCGAGTTGTAAGGTTTTACTGCCGAACCCATCCTGATTAGATTTTGTTTTATTCACCATAAAGGTAATTGCAATCGTTGCTAACACAAGTATAAAAATGATGAACACGGCTACGAATTTTGACGATGAAGCGGGCGTGTTAGCGTGGTTCAGCGCTTGTGTTAGGGTGGGGCGTTTTTCTGGAATTTGATGGGTAAGGTTACGAATAAACTGAGTTTGCTTTCTAAGCCACACAGTGTCAGATAACGAAAATGATGATAACGCCACACAACCGAGCATATCCTTAAGCACTTTACCGGCACTGTAGGTATCTGAAAATTCACCTGCCGTTCCCGAGTGAATCACTTCTGGAGCCGAGTACTGTAAATGGCCACTCGTTTGCTCACCATTTTGTTCCGATTGGCCTATGCCGAAATCAATGAGTAATAAGTTATCATTCGAATCAATAAGGATATTGTCGGGTTTTATATCACCGTGTTTAATATCTACGCTTTGACAGGTGGCAATAGCATCAAGTAATTGGTGCGACCATTTTTGATATGTGGTGCGAGAAATAGGGCGTTGAAGGCGCTCGAATAATGGCTCACCTTCTATGTACTCCATAGTGAAAAAGGCGTAATACTCGTCAGCAAATACATCGTGAACACGAATAATATTAGGGTGTTGAAGTTGTCGAGCAATAACAACTTCATTGCGAAGTACCTGCATACTGGCTGGATCAGTTGCGGCGCCAGGGATGAGTTTCAGTGCTACATCAACCGCAAGTAACTCGTCTTTGGCGGCATAAACACTGGCCTGAGTGCCTGCCCCTAACTGTTGAATAATACGAAACCTATCAGAAAGTATGGTTCCGGAGGCAAGTCTAGGCCCTGATGACAAAGCCTCAGTTTGAAAATGTTCTGGCGTTGAAGGTATATTCCCCGGCCCAGTCAAACGCATCTCCACACTACAATTACTACAGCATAGGCTTCATCTCGCGCGCTTTGCTGGGCATATCGCAACGAGTGAAACCAATATTATTCTAATTAATTAGAGAAAGTTTATGCTCTATGGCGTGGAATAACAAACGAAGAGACAATAAATTAGCGAGAGACCTGGCAAACTCGATGTCAGTTTCGGTGAAATAGCGTCTCCCCACAAGGGAATCGGCGTATAAAACCCCTACTGGTTTACCGTCTATGCAAACGGGAACACTGATAGCGGCCTGAATGCCATTGCGAATAATACTTTGTTGAGCGTTAAGAGAGTTGTCGGCAACAATATTGCCTACCGCCAGCACCGCGTTTGTTTCCATCGTACGTCGAATAATAGTGCGGCTACCGGTGAAGTTCTCCGAATTCATCCATGGCTCGTGACCCAAACCAAACAATGCTTTATTTTCCTCATCAAATAAGATGAGTGAGGCGCGCTCGCAAGCTAACGACTGAATTAAACATTCTCGAGCTAAATGAATTAGTGCGCTACTGTCATTACAGTTTTGAAGTTGGTTTTGATAACGCTTTAGTTGTCGCTCTCGCCATACGCGTTGACTATCTAACTGAATAACTTTGCTATGCTCAACCGGTGTAAGTTTGCATGATATTGGGCCGAAAAATAAATGCTGAGGTTTATTAATCGCAATATTTTTAACGGGCACACCGCCACTGAAGCAACCTGTTGAACTGGTATCATTTAATTGCCATAAACTGTCGTTAGTGGCCTGTAATTCGGCATGCAAGCGAGAGATTTGAGGATGCGCAATAATAATGTCAGCATTTTGCGCCCGACCTATTCGATACTGTCTACCCTCAAAAAGTACGTGCTCTGCTACGCTGCCATTAGGCTGAGATACTGCAATTTGCAATGGCATAACAAGGCTCCGTATAACTCGCGATTTACAGTGTACGTAAACTGAAACGAAGGGTTTGCATTTGTGTAAGCAATATCCCTTTTGCGTTTACCACACTACCGTTGGCAAGCCATACATCAGGAATCTCACTACCAGAGGCATTATCAACAACCGAAATTAGGCTGTCCACTGCAGTTAATGCAGCGGCATCATCATTTATTGCTAATGCATTTTGAATGTCGTTAATTCCGCTATCTAGTGCTCCTTGAAGTACCAAAGAGATATCGCTTCTATTGTTATTGACGGTTTGGCTGATATTACTGACTTTATCGCTAATGACTGCACTTGACGCGCGCGTATCAAGCAGAATAATGAAGTCAGAGAATTGGCCCGTGCTGCCTCTTGCGCGAAGGCTACCGGAAGATGTCAGTGTGGTGATATCTTCAAAAGTGCCATCTGCGTGAGAGGTAAAGAGCCGAAATGGAGTGGTAGGGACGTAATGAAGCGCTTTGGTATAAAGCTCTACCATGGCAACGCCTTCAAAACCAAAACCCGAATTTGCTTTTGGTGATATTGATACCAATACCGGAAAGCCCGATGTCGCGCTAGTTAATAATGATGGTAGGCGGTCGGTAATTAATAAGTCACTAGGGTCGAGAAGCTCGGCCGTAATGTCAAAGTTACTAGCATGAAGGCCAATACTATTTTCAAACTCGATGGTAAGGTCTACTTCAATCGCTGTAGTTAGTGATAATTTTGCTTGAATGCGGTTGTTATCGACTGTAAGTAAATTGGGTAGAACGACTTGAGCTTGGGCGGCAGAAAACATCATTACCGCAAGGGTAGCAACGCTGATTAAGAGCTTAAACTTCATTTGAGATATCTTCATAATACCAATCTCTATTAAACCTTGTTCAAAAAGTAACCCGAATTGGAGCCGTTATCAACTACTATAACGGCTCCGTTTCTCATTTAGCTGTTATCACTCATAATATTGGGTAAACAATCTTGATGAAAGTACAGCGTAGTGCGCCCGCGTTACAGTCGTCTCAGGGTCAAAACTTGCTGTCAGCGTTGGGGTAACACTAAAAGGGGCCTGTTCAGTACCAAAAGAGACATTAATTAGCGACATCGTGATAGCCAATTGGACGTAGCCTTTTAACTCCGCTGGAATTTGGTCTTGATCGGCGAGAACGATTTGTTCACCGCTGTAATCGACAATAATGTCGGCATCAGGGTCGAAACTGGTGGCAACCGACTCTAATCCTAGCATTTGCACCATAGCATAAGCCGTATCTAACTTACTCATTACCCCAAACGGGTTGGCGCTGCCGTCTTCGCTATAAAGTACGGGTGATTGGTTGCGTAAGTTATCTTTTAATGCGCCGCCACTCACCATAACCGACTCAACAAATGCTTTATCAAAACCTGGAACGGCACCAATGTTAGGGACGTCTTCGTTTAATAGGTCACGGTATTGTCTTACTGCGCCGCCCATTACAGCATAGCGGGCAAAATCTTTGCGTTTTAAGCCCGCATTTGGATAAAAGCCTCGGTTGTTAAGGGCATCCATTAAGCGCTCACTAATCGCAAATTCAATCGCGTTTTGTTGTGCATGGCCTTCAATATCATCAATCCCTTCATAACCACCGCTTTCTTCGAACGAAACAGTCACATCAAACGTTTCAGGAACGCCTGGGCCATTGGTGATACCTAGAGGGTCCGCTTGAACACCTGAAAGAGATGTTAAACCGTAGACATAGATTCCCCAGGTGCCCGGCATTGCTGGAGCTGAAACACGCATTGTAGTGCTCAATACTGGTGTGGTTAAGTTTCCAAAGTACTCGGTACCATCGGGCGCGACTAATACCAGTTTAGTTAAATTGGCGAGGGTGCTTGCCGAGGCCTTAACGAGCACTTCGCTTTCGCCTACCTCAAAGGTCTTTACTTCAGGCTCTCCCACTGGTGCGTAGAACAAGTCGAACACTTCTGTACGCTCACTGGTTGATACCAATGCGTTGGCCTTGAAGGTTTTCGACGGCAAGTTGTTTACAGTTATGCTGTGAGACATATCATAGTCGAGTGCAGCAGCTACTGCAGAGCGAGCATTAACGTAGCCCGCTCCTACCTCCCAACGCTCGTAACCTGGCATATTGGTAGCTGTTTCTTGCAAAATTTGTTTGATTGAGGTGTTATCTAAAGATGGGTTTGCTTCTAGCAAGAGTGCAATGATGCCTGACACGTGAGGGGTTGCCATCGAAGTGCCTGAAATCATGGTATAGAACGGCAGATTCTGTGCTTCAATGGCATCAATATCTGCTTCGCCACCATTCGCCGCTAAATTCGTTGTTGCTCGGGTAGAAACAATATCTACACCTGGGGCGACGACGGAAACTTCGTTGTTATAAGTCCACTCGGTGCCATCAGGCATAGTGAAATCACCAGACTCACTGTTTAATCCCCGTGAAGAAAAGTCTGCCAAGCCGCCAAATTTGTCACCTGCACCTACCGATATGCCCCATGGAATTTGCGCATAGGGATTATGTGAATCTTCACCTGGACCATCGTTACCAGCAGCAAAAACGCTTATCATACCTAGCTTGTGAGCCTTGTAAGTAGCTAAAGACACTGGCCCTAATGGCTCGTACTTACCGCTTGAGCCCCAAGAGTTACTAATGACTTTGATTGGGTTGTCGTAGCTGTAAACATTACTAATGGCGAAGTCGAAACCGCCAATGGTATCTAGTAAAAGAACAGCCCCGCCGGAACCATACCCAATTAAATCAGCGTCAGGCGCGGCGCCTATATATTTGCCATCGGACATGTTGCCGCTACCCGCAATAGTACCTGCCACATGCGTTCCGTGACCTGAGTTAAGGTCGGTATTTACTTGGCCTTTCAAGGTGAAGCCATCAGTCACACCGGTAATGCCAATTGCAGAAGCATGGGTAAGGGCTTGTACATTTTCTACTACGGTATCACCGAAAAAGTGATCTTGGTGAGAGGCATCAATACCCGAGTCTATCACCATTACGGTAGAGCCTTTACCAGTAAATTCCATACCGTTGCGCTGAATAAATCCATCGCTCTGAAGGTCTGCAACACCCGTAATTTCACGAGCATCTGCGTTATATAACTTCATTTTACGGTTCGCAAATACAGAGCGAACGCCGTCAATTTTTGCAATGGCATCTATCTGTGCCTTCGTGGCGATAACACCAACGATTGGCAATGATTTGAATTGAACCCCCTCTGAAATGCCGAGATTTAAGAGTTGTTGTAATTGAGATTCGGCTAGCGGGTCTAGCTGATCGTAAGTCACGACCGCCATAAGTGAGTCTGTTGCATCAAGAGTGGTGAGTGTTTCGGTAAGCTGAGCGCCAATGTAGGCATCAGCTAACGTGTGAGCCGCTGGGCTTGCGAGCATGGCCGCAGCTAAGGTAGATAGGGCAAACTTTTTCATTATTCTCTCCAAAATGAGACTGCATTTTTGTGTAGATAATCCCGTTTTAAGACTGTCATCTTCTTCAGGTATCCTTTGCAGCAAGGTACGCCCTTATAATGTCGGTTTGTTTTTTGTTCGAACATAGGGGTTTCACCCTATATGTCAGCGAGCATTGATATTGACTCCTGTTACTGCGTACTTGGAGAGTGCATATACGGGAGGAAGTACCAATAACAGTGCCGGTGTAGATGCGGGTATAGCGGTTGCTCTAAATGGCAGGTTTTAGGCTATCTTCAATACACGTGCTCGCTTTTGATACGCCCTGGCGTTAATAGACAACATTTTCTAGGAGACATACCAAGAATGAAGTTTGACTCTATAAAATCTAGGCTTGTTCTAATGACACTGATTTGTGTTGTTGGCATGGGCATGCTGGTGGTCAGTCAGCATTATTTTACGCAGCGGCTTATTGAATTAAACCAGCAGCGAGACCTATTGCTTCGTATGGGGCAAGATTTGTTGCAGATGCGCCGGCATGAAAAAGACTTTCTGATGCGCCATCAGCAGGAGTACTTTCAGTTATTTATCGAGCGTTCTGAGAGTTTTAGCACTCGGCTTAACCAGCTTACGCCATTAATTAGCGATTATGATATGCCTACGTCGCAGTTAGGAAACTTAGCCGAGGGAGTACATGAATACCAACAACTTTTCCAACAAGTGGTTACGTTACAAACCGAAATAGGGCTGACACCAACATCTGGTTTGTTAGGGGAAATGATAGAAACTGAGGGCGCATTGCTCAGTCAGTCGTATTTCGACGTTGGATCTAATGCGCTCATTCAACTTGACAGCGCAAGGTTGGCCATTCGCGATTTTCGGTTAACCCGCAATAAGTATTACGCTACCCTTGCCGTTCAGAGTATAGAGCGGCTGGCGCAAGCGCGTAGTGCGGGCAAATCTGAACAGGTAAACGAATTACTTGGCTTATATAAAGAAGCTGTGGGGGCACTTGCTGTTGCCCATCAAACATTAGGTCTTACTCATAATGAAGGATTGGTGGGACGCTTTCGGCGACAAGCGCATAGTGTGGAACAACAGCTCACGTTAATCGACAAAGCTTTACAGCCTATTATTGAAAACCAAGAGCAAAAAGTAAAAATATACAGTATTAGTATTGCGGTGCTCACGTCAGTGCTTTTAATTTTAATCCTAGTGAAGAGCTTTGCCACATTTCACCGCGCTTTTTCTAATTTCGTTATGTTCTTTTATCGGTGTAAGCGCCAATATCAGCGAATGGATCCGAGGAAACTCGGTTTTGCTGAGTTCAAATCGTTGGCTGAGCTTGCCAATGAAATGGTAGAGTCTCGTCAAGCAATTGAAGAACGACTCGCTATTGTGGAAGCAGAACTAGCACAAAAGCAGAGAAAACCAGAGACAAGTTGAAGGTGGGTGAACGTAGATATGCAATTTAACAAATTAGGCGGTAGCGACTTATCGGTATCGGATATTTGCCTTGGCACCATGACATGGGGCATTCAAAATACGCAGCAAGACGCCGATGAGCAATTAGCAATAGCAGTTGATCATGGTGTGAACTTCATCGATACCGCCGAAATGTACCCTGTTCCGCCGAACGAGAAAACCTATGGTGATACCGAGCGAATCTTGGGTCACTGGTTAGCAAGAAATCAATCAGCACGTGATTCCCTTGTTATCATGACAAAAGTGGCCGGTAGCGGCTTGAGTTATATAAGAGAAGGCGGGCCTATTACTGCCAGCGCGGTTGAAGCGGCACTGAATGATTCGTTAAGTCGTTTAAATACCGATTATGTTGATGTTTATCAATTACATTGGCCTAATCGCGTTACGCCACATTTTGGAAAGCATTGGCCTGATCGTGCTAACCCCACAAAAATAGATAAGCAGCAAGAAATTGAGGGTATGCGAGATATTTTAACCGGCATTAAACAAGCACTCGATGTTGGAAAGATTCGCCATTGGGGGCTATCTGATGATACGCCTTGGGGCATTCATACGTTTTTGACGCTGTGCAAAGAAATGAATATTCCTTTTCCAGTTTCTATCCAAAACGAATTTAGTTTGCTGCATTTAAAAGATTGGCCTTATCTGATTGAAACCTGTGTACTTGAAAATATTGCCTATTTACCTTGGTCGCCACTCGCTACGGGTATGCTAAGTGGTAAGTACATGAATGGAGATAGACCCAAAGGTTCTAGATGGACACTGGTTCAGCGCCAAGGATTATTCAGAGATAAAGAGCCCGCCCGTGAAGCCACCGCTCGTTATGTTGAAATTGCCAAGCGAGCAAAGATTACTCCCTCGCAATTGGCTTTAGCATGGTGTAAACAAGTGCCAGGTGTTACTTCTACTATTATTGGCGCAACGACCTCCGAGCAGTTAGCTGAAAACTTGTCTGCGTTTTCACTTAACCTTGATGAAAGCACATTGAAACAAGTCGGAGAGGTGGTACGCCGCTATCCTCTAGGTTTTTAAGCGGCCTAAAGATAGGATGCAGTAGGGCTATAAATTACGGTGAATTTTTCTGTTGAAGGTGGTCATTTATCTGTCACATCTTCGTCATAGTATAAATTCACTGTTATTTATAGACTGTTTTACTGTATGTCTCTATCAGATTCGCCTCTTGTTTGTGAAACCGAAACCCAGCATGGTAACTGGCGCCGTTGGCTACTGCTTCTCGCCCTCGTTTATTTAATGTTGTTAGCCGTTAGCATGATAGGCAGTGGCTTCAAATTGGCCGCAGGCGATCACGCTAAAACGCTGTTCACTTTTGCCAGTAACCCCATCATGGGGCTGATTATTGGCATGGTAGCCACCGCACTCATTCAATCGTCAAGTACGGTAACCTCTATTATTGTTGGTATGGTGGCAGGTGGATTACCTATCACCATTGCCGTGCCCATGATGATGGGAGCTAATATTGGCACCAGCATCACTAATACCCTCGTTAGCCTTGGGCATGTCGCCAGAAAGGATGAGTTTCAACGAGCATTTAACGCCGCAACTATTCACGATTTCTTCAATGTGATGTCGGTGATTATATTTTTACCTCTAGAAATGGCCTTTGGCATTTTAGAGCACTCCAGCGCCTTTGTAGTGTCTATGCTCAATACGGGTGGCACGATGGGCGTTGAAGGGTTTAATCCTATTAAAGCACTTACCCAGCCAGCTCTTAACGCGGTAACAGGCATGGTTAGCGGTTTGCCTTCGGTGTACCCCGGTATTGTTAAGATCATTCTCGGTATTGGGCTTATTGTTACCTCAATTACCTACATGGGGAAAATCATGAAATCCCTTATGGTGGGTAAAGCAAAAGACATTCTGCATAAAAGTATCGGTAAAGGGCCTATATCGGGTATTTCTTCTGGTGCGCTAATGACAGTGCTGGTGCAATCTTCTTCTACTACGACCTCGCTGGTTGTGCCTTTAGTGGGGAGCGGAATTCTAAAGGCAAAAGATATTTATCCCTTTACCCTTGGCGCTAATATTGGCACCTGTATTACCGCGTTAATTGCAGCGCTTGGTGTGGTGGGTGTGAATGCCGCGTTTGCATTACAAATTGCCCTTGTACATCTGTTATATAACGTTTTTAGCGTGGTGTTAATTTACGGTACGCCGATGTTGCGCAATATTCCGTTAGATTTGTCTTATAAACTGTCGGTCATTGTAGCCGAGAAGAAATTTTACGGTGTCGCGTATATTGGTGGGCTGTTTTTCTGCATGCCGTTAGGTATCATTTTTATGTCGGTGTAGGCGTTTCCCAGCGCAGCTATAGCAGTAAGCTAAGGCAGGTACCTCAGCGGGGCCTGCCTTATTGTAGTTTGAGAGAGTATAGTTATTAAATGTGTAGCGCTAGAATGCGGTTATGTCGGCGCTACTTTGCCCAAACACAAACATATTGCGCTTTCCACACTGCGCCATATGATTACTAGATGTATAAGGCGTACCTGATTGAGTTACGTCACTTTCCCATCCTTGCCCATTTTTAATATACGCTTTTAGTTCAAACCAACCGTTTATGGTTTTACTGCAATCCATTTGAACATCTAGCATCCAATAATGATCGCCCCACAGGTTCAACGGTGTTTCACCAAAACCATCATTGTCGACGGTTTTAATGGAGCCCCACGCTGAAGGCCAATTATTCGTAGTCCAATCAAGCGCGCTACCTTCAGCTTCACTACTTTGGCTAGTTTCAACACCGTACCAATCAAGATAATTGTCGTTGGCTTTCCAAGGTGCCGTCGTCGTGTTGCGCATATTGTTGTGGATGATGGGAATGGCACACGCATAGTTACTCGTTGTGCAAGAGAGCCCTAAATTTGATGCTGCATAGTCATGATCGATTCCGCCTCGAATAAACATGTCTTGCCCACTTTCGGTGGTGGCTTGTACAAAAATGATAGTGCGTTGCCAATCTGCATTGGGTTCATCTGTGGTTAGCATTGCCCCTTGATGAATGGCAATGGCGTCCCATGAAGCAATATTCACGGCTACAGAGCCATCGGGGGCAACGGAAATAACTTCGCCGCTACATTGGGTTTTGGCGGTATTAATATTACCGGTTAATACGTTGCAATATTGGCCTGGTGCCATGGATGTGGTTAGCGTGGTATCCATGGTATAACTTTCTTTGTTTATTGCCATAAATCCACTGTCTGCGCGACCAAAGGCGATTTGGTTGCCTCCATTGCTCCACCAGTCGGTTACCACGAAATCATCTGACGTGTTATCTCTGAAATCAACGCCGCCTGAAATATACGACCAACGATGTTCGCATTTCCACTTATCAGCAAAGCATTCAAGTGTTCCGTTGTTATGCACTGACACTGATGGGGCACCCGCATCGGTGTCGCCGTGGAAGTCGTAACTCGACATGACTTTGGGGTAACCATAAGGCCATGCCAACATAAAGATATTCGCAAGGTCGTATAAACGTCCATCTTCAAAGGTAATAACATTACCGCCTCCACCATGGCCTCGTTGATTATCGTGGTTATCAACAAAAACAACGGCTTTATAGCTTGGCATGAAACCCCATGCTTCGCCGAAGTTACTAAGCCAAGCAAGTGATCCATTGCGAAAAACATTGCCAATTTCAACTGAGTATTTAAATTCGGTCACCAGGCCATTTGAGAAATATTCATCGGCACTAATGGCCTCACCGCCTTGATCTATTACTTCTTGAAACACAAGCGGGGAGCCGTTGACCTGATTGATGATACTCGATATATCTGCCGCAGGCATATGTTTGGAGGCATCTAGTCTAAAACCTTCCACGCCAATATTTACCAAGTCATTAAGGTAGTTTGCTAGGGTGCTTTGTACGTAACTAGATTCGGTTTTCAAGTCGGCTAAACCGACTAATTCACAGTTTTGAACTTGCCACCGGTCTCCATAATCATCAACTGAGCAGGTATCGTGAAAATCTTGAGGCGAGTACATTGGGTAATTTTTATTCCCAAAAGTATTTCCGTTTGTTCCAGTACCCGATCCTGCGGCCATATGGTTAATGACAGCGTCTACGTATATATCTACACCCACTGCGTTGCAGCGCTGAACCATATTTGTAAAGTCTGCGCGAGATCCGCCGCGACTTTCTAAATCATAGCTAACAGGCTGGTAGCGAGCCCACCACTGAGGAACATTAATGTGTTCGTTGGGCGGGGAAACCTGCACTGCAGCAAACCCATTTTGACTTAAATAGGTTTCACATTCGGTTGCTACATCCTGCCAATCCCACTCGAATAAGTGCACGAATGTGGAAGGCTGTGAATGCGCAAAAGGGGAGGCTATACCATAGCCTAGTAAGGTAGCGACTGCACTGGAAGCCAGCAATTTACGGTTAATCATAAAAGAGTCCTAGTGACGTTATTTAACTGCATGGAGAAAACTAACTAGACACTAGAATGTAAATTAAATGTAAACAATGTGAATACGTATGCAGACAGGCGAAGATAAAAAGGGCGCCTCAAGAGGCGCCCGTATTCATTACTGATAAGTATCAGATTAAAATGCGTATTTTGCAGAAACCTGAAGGCGGTTCATATCACCTTCCAAACCTTCTTCAATTTCGCGATGTGCAAACGCGTACTCTGCACCAAAGGTAAGGGCTTTGGTAGGCGAATACAGTAAGTTAGCACGCGCGCTGTAGCTGCTTTCTGTCACACTAAGGCCGGTAAGAGTAGTGTCGTTATCAATATCTAATGCTGAAAACATGAAGCTGCTTCGCATTCTGTCGTTCCAAAGGTGACGATAGGCAATAGCGTAACCCGTTGAATCGATAGCTTCCAAATCGCCATCGGCTGTGATGACTGCGCCATTTGCGGCATTCAATGCGGAATATCTACCCATCCCTTGGCCTGTATTCACCATAAAGCGAATATCATCGCCGTTCGATAGTTTGTATTTTCCTGACAAGGCGACACCATAACTGGTTTCATCGGCATCTATACCACTGCCGTCATCATATGAAAGTTGACGTACAAGGCCTGCTATTTTTACGTAACCCCAGTCTTGTTTAGCAGTGTAAGCTGCAACAAAGTCAGGAACGGCATTATCGTCAGCTACAATACGTCCGCCACCACCGTTGGGTGTTACTGTAGTTTCAGGGTTTTCCAACGCCAATTGTAAACCGCCGTTGGTGTATCGCACCATAACTTGTCTACCGAATGTAATGCCGTCTGTCGTACCAATGAAATCAAGAGATTCCGGCAGGGAACCCACATCCATAAATGTGGTCCATGTTTGACCCACTAACCATTCTTTATACTGAATGTAGGCGTGGCGAACACGGGGTGTATAAGAGTTACTAATACGTTCATCACCACCGCTAGTGACGATAAAATCTAATTCTAATACCCCTTTGATTTCGTCACCTTCCGCTGTTGGCGTGTTGGTGCTAAATCTAAAGCGGGATTGACGAATATGTGCATCGAATTGGGTGCCTTCATCGCCGCCTGAAACCGGAGTCAGCGAGGGTATGTAAAAATCTCGACCAATACTACCGGAACCTAGCGTGCCCTCAGAGTAGTTGCTCACCATCGCATCGGCTTTTATGTAGCCGGTGAATTTAACGCTGGTATCGCCTAAGGCAGCGGCGCTAACGAGAGTGGCGTTAGACGCTGCAAGTGCTAACGATACGGCTAGCACTGAGTTTTTTATTGTGGCTTTCATTATATTTGCCCTAAAGTGTGGTTAAATAAATGTAAATTCAAAGTTAACTTCTATAGGTTTGCCGACCTTGATACAAATTGGAATAAGCTAATGGTCGCATACGACTATAGTCGTAATTGGCGAGCAGTCGAATTCCTAGGACTAAAGTCCATGAATCGTAAGACCAAAGTCGCATTTTTACTTTATAGTCTAATCATTACAGTGTTTAGTATATAAAAGCATTTCACATTATTGATATTGGAGGCAATTTTTTATGACTGCCAGTAAGATTTTTTCTGTTCCTGACGCAATTAAAAGTACGACCCATTTAACGGATGCTCAGTACGCTGAGATGTATGCTAATTCTGTAGCACACCCTGAAGCATTTTGGGCTGAACACGCAAACTTACTTGAATGGTTTAAAAAGCCGACCAAAGTGAAAAACACCCATTTTGGTGACAATGATGTTTCCATAAAATGGTTTGAAGACGGCGAGTTAAATGCCAGTTACAACTGTATCGACCGCCACCTAGCAGACAATGCTGATAAAGTGGCCATTCACTGGGAAGGTGACTCCCCTGAAGAAAGCCAGGATATTACCTTTCAAGAAGTGCATGATGAAGTCTGTAAATTAGCTAATGCACTTAAATCACTTGGTATAACTAAAGGCGATAGAGTCGCTATCTATATGCCTATGGTCCCCGATGCTGCATACGCTATGTTGGCGTGCGCCCGTATTGGTGCTATTCACTCCGTTATTTTTGGTGGCTTCTCGCCGAATGCGATTGCCGATCGTATTAACGACAGCGATGCTAAGGTAGTTATTACAGCAGATGAAGGCCGCCGAGCGGGGCGATCTGTACCTTTAAAAGCCAATGTAGATAAGGCCTTGTCAAAGGGGGCCTGCCCCTCAATTACTCACGTAATCGTTAAGAAAGTGACAGGCGAAGATGTAGCGTGGAACGAAAGTCACGATGTATGGTGGGATGAGCTTGTGGCTGAGTGCTCCACGACGTGTGAGCCTGAAGTAATGAACGCGGAAGATCCACTCTTTATCTTATATACATCGGGCTCAACGGGCACCCCTAAGGGTGTAGTGCATACTACCGGTGGCTATTTGCTTTATACCGCAATGACATTTAAATACGCCTTTGACTATCAAGATAATGATATTTACTGGTGTACTGCCGATGTAGGCTGGATCACTGGGCATAGCTATATGGTGTATGGCCCTATGATTAACGGTGCATCTCAGGTGTTTTTTGAAGGTGTTCCTACCTATCCTGACGTGCGACGTATCGCGCAAGTAGTAGAAAAATACAAAGTAAACAGCCTTTACACCGCACCAACCGCTATTCGTGCATTGATGGCTCACGGTGATAAACCCGCTGAGGGCTGTGACCTTTCATCGTTACGTTTACTGGGTACAGTGGGTGAACCTATTAATCCTGAAGCGTGGGAATGGTACCACCGAGTAATTGGTCAAAGCCGTTGTCCTATCATGGATACGTGGTGGCAGACTGAAACCGGTGGTCATATGATAACGCCATTGCCGGGGGCGACAGCACTTAAGCCTGGGTCAGCTACGCGACCATTTTTTGGTATTCAACCTGCGCTTTTTGATGCTGAAGGAAATGAACTTGAGGGGGCATCCGAAGGTAATCTGGTGATTAAGGATAGTTGGCCGAGCCAGGCTAGAACTGTGTATGGCGATCATCAACGCTTTATCAGTACCTACTTTAGTGCGTACAAAGGTGTATACTTCACCGGTGACGGTGCAAGGCGTGATGAAGATGGCTACTACTGGATCACAGGGCGTGTAGATGACGTGTTAAATGTATCTGGTCACCGTTTAGGCACCGCTGAAATTGAGAGTGCATTAGTGGCCCATCCCAAAGTGGCCGAAGCAGCTGTAGTGGGCTTCCCACATGATATTAAAGGGCAGGGTATTTATGTTTATGTTACCCCAATTGACGGTGTTGCCGTTGATGATGCGCTAACCACAGAGCTTAAAAACTGGGTTAGACAAGAGCTTAGCCCCATTGCGACACCAGATAAAATACAGTGGTCGGCTGGCCTACCTAAAACCCGTTCAGGTAAAATAATGCGTCGTATTTTGCGTAAAATTGCCGCGAACGAACATGAGCAACTTGGTGATATATCTACATTGGCGGATCCGTCAGTTGTTGATACACTCATTGAGGAGCGACTAAACAAATCATAAAGGATAATGCAATGACAACCCTGTTAATTGCCGATGATCATCCGTTGTATCGGGATGCCTTAAGAGGCGCTTTGTCATTGTCTTTACCAGCGCTGACGCTATCAGAAGCTGGTGATTTAACATCGACAGTCGATATTCTCAATCGCGAGGATATCGACTTGTTGCTGCTTGATTTACATATGCCAGGCAGCAACGACCTTTTCGGGTTAATTCACATTCGTAAACTGTTTCCTGACGTACCTGTAGCGGTAGTGTCTGGCACGGAAGATACCCAACTTATATCAAAAATCATGAGTGCCGGGGCGCTGGGATTTATCCCTAAAACTGCCAGCTCGGGTGATATTGCCAATGCGGTACAAGCCATTTTAGATGGGGACGTATGGCTGCCACCTAATTTAAGCGATAGTGTAGATGAGATTGACGAGGAGTTTTCTGAGCTTGCAGATAATGTTGCTTCACTAACGCCTTCACAATACAAAGTACTGTGCTTTATGCGAGACGGGTTACTTAACAAGCAAATTGGTTATAATTTAGATATTGCCGAAGCCACGGTAAAAGCCCACGTTACCGCCATTTTCAAAAAGCTTGGCATCAATAATCGTACTCAAGCGGTATTAATTGCATCTCAACTAGAGCTAGAGCCGCCTGCTACAAGTGATCACTAGTCTTTTCTAGCGGCACTTCAACAGGCTCAACAAGCAAAGCGGGTTCAAAATAAGTAAGATAATGCTTAAGTGCAGCCTTACTTTGTTCGCTTAACAAAGGGTTCTCAATTTCAATCTCAGTACGCCCACGCATTAGCATCGTGCTTTCTTGGTAAACAGGCTGCGCCTTTAAGAATGTCTGAAATTCTCCAGATTCTAGCAAGATAGTAAGCCCTTCACTGATTCGGTTAGCCAAGGCTTCCTGATCTAATGCAACAAAGTAAAACAAAGGACTGTCGTAAGACACCAACAAATGGGGCTCAATTTTCAATGTGCTGTCAGGTTGCTTGTCTAATTCATGTTTTATTTCCATTACACTGCGCGGAAACATATCGGCAAAGCCTTCAGCGACAATTCGAAATGATGCTTGATAAGTAGTTTCAAGGACGGGAATTTCATTGTGACGAAAAATTCGGGTGTCAGGCCAGTCGTAGCCTTGCACCGCACGCATTGATTTTAGGCTCTCAAGCGTTAACGGGTTATCGAAGCGATTATCGTCGGCGCGAATAAGCATAATGCGCTTGCCAAAAAATCCGCCCATGATAGGAATACGTATTGCCCGATGTTGTTTTTCTCTGTCGATAGAAGACACACTCCACGTTACATCTAACATGTCGTGCTCTAAGCTTCTTAATTGGCGCTCTTGCGCAATTTCCTGTTTACTGACTTGTAACTCAAAGGTGCCATACTTATCTTCTGTCACTTCCAGTGCTTTTGAGAGTAGTGTTTTGGCGTATGCGTAAACGGGATCTCGACCAGGGTGAACATTAGGAAGGCGCAGCATTCTATGAGGCAACGCTGCTTTACTGTTCTTTTCTAGGCTAGACGAGTGAGTGACCTCGCCAGCTAGACCTAGTGGAGTGAATAAGCCACTTAGCAGTAGGAGTGTTGACGTAAGTATAGTTCGGCTAATCGTATGTCCTATCATTGTATCGACTATTAATCCTTCCCTGTTAGTAAAAAGTCGTGCTCAGGATCTACCAAAAAGCGGCCGCTCATGGCCTCTCTGCCAAGTAACATAAGGTAGGTCATTTCAGAGCGGTCTGTTAGGGTTAACTGTATATCCCATTGCACACTATCCATGATTATAGGCGTTACTATCACATAACGCTTCTCTCTTGTGGCGGTTGAGCTTTTTACCCGTTTTTTTCCTTCAACTTTTACTTCTCTTCTTACCACTCTATCAACATTATGAATATCAGGGTGGATATCGAAGCGTATCCACAATTCATCATCTACATCAAACTCTTCAATGTTATCTACGTGCAAAGAGGAGGTTGCTGCGCCAGTATCAACCCGAACATTTAAATCTGTGATGGTAAAGGCAGGAAGGTCGCATAACTCAACCGCACCCACTACTTTCTTATTTGTCATGTATTCGCCTTAAATCAAGTATATTCCGCTTCACCTGGTAGCAGGTTGTCTTGCAATAACTCAACGTGTTCTGCCACTGTATCGGGTTGTGAGAAATAGGCAATATGATATACCGCTTCTCCTTCTTGAGTCAGTGGTATGTTTTGTTTACCCACCACCACGCCCTCGGCTGGACTTTCAATACTGGCCAAATACCCACCAAATGGGTCGGCAATAGTCGCCAATTTATCCCCTTTGTTCACATGGTCGCCCAATTGGGCTAAATGGGTAACAAAGCCACTTTCTGTTGCCCGTATCCAGCCACTTTGGCGGGCAATAAACCGTTCAATACTATGGCCTTTACTGCGGCTCTTATTCAGCATACCCAAATGACGCATGGTATTAATAATACCGCGAAGCCCAGCTCGAATTGAGAACTCATCGTATCGAAGGGCTTGCCCTGCTTCATAGAGCAAAATTTTAACGCCACTCTCGCTAGCGGTTTCTCGTAAGGAACCTTCCCGCAGCTCAGCATTTAATAATACGGGAACGCCAAACGCCTTTGCCATCTCTAGTACTTCAGGGTCGTCTAGGTCTGCGCGAATTTGCGGTAAATTACTGCGGTGGATTGCACCAGTATGCAGGTCTATGCCTACATCGCACTTTTGCACAATTTCCTTCAAGAACAAGTTGGCTAGTCGACCTGCAAGCGAGCCTTTTTTGCTGCCAGGAAAGCTGCGGTTTAGGTCGCGGCGATCTGGCAAATAGCGAGACTGGTTCAACACGCCATACACGTTAACCATGGGCACCGCGATAAGGGTACCTCTTAACCGTTCAATGGCCCGTGAGCGAATGAGTCTGCCTACAATCTCAATACCATTTAGTTCATCACCGTGAATAGCGGCACTCACAAACATAGTAGGACCAGGGCGTTTACCTCGGGTAACATAAACGGGAATACTCATGTTTGTCGCGGTGTATAATGGGGGCATCTCCAGCTCAATTTTAACCGATTCACCTGGCGCGATACTTTGCCCACCAATGACTAAATTATCCACTGCCACTTAGCCTTTACCTCGCGTCTTCGTTTTGTGCGGCTCTGCACTTTTTTCAATAAATTCAATGATCATACCGGCGACATCTTTGTTAGTGGCTTTTTCAATGCCTTCCAAACCTGGCGACGAGTTTACTTCCATTACCACGGGGCCGTTGTTTGAACGTAAAATGTCTACACCACAACAATTCAAGCCCATAGTCTTGGCTGCATCTACGGCAGTTTTGCGTTCATCTGGGCTTAGTCTTACCAAGCTGGCTTGACCGCCTCTATGAAGGTTAGAGCGGAACTCACCCGGTGCAGCTTGACGTTTCATCGCGGCAACGACTTTACCGCCTACCACGAAGCATCGAATATCAGAGCCACCGGCCTCTTTGATAAATTCTTGAACTAAGATACTGGCATTTAATCCCATGAAGGCTTCAATAATTGATTCAGCCGCTTTATGGGTATCAGCCAATACCACACCAATACCTTGGGTACCTTCAAGCAGTTTAATGACCACTGGTGCGCCACCCACGGTTTTTATCACGTCTTCTATTTTATCAGGGTGATGGGCAAAGCCTGTACGCGGCATGCCAATGCCTTTGCGCGATAGTAATTGTAGAGAACGTAGCTTGTCTCTAGAACGACTAATTGCCACAGACTCATTAACACTGTAAGTACCCATCATTTCGAATTGACGTACCACAGAGGTGCCGTAAAAAGTAACAGAAGCACCAATGCGAGGAATAACCGCATCGTAATAAGGCAGGCGTTTACCTTTATAGCGCACAGATGGCCGCGAACTGGTTATATCCATATAGCAATGCATGGTATCAATAACATCTACTTCATGACCGCGAGCACGACCTGCTTCTACTAAACGAGAGGTAGAATAGAGACGAGAATTCCGGGATAAAATCGCTATGCGCATTGTAAATTGCCTGTGGTTATAAATTTTTTAAAAAAGTGCTGTTTAATCATTAGCACCTTTTTAGGTGCATAGCCAGATTAGTCGTTGTACAGCGAATTGGCGCGCATCATAAAGCAGCTTTTATTAATGGTCTTACGAATTATTATTGTGGTGGCGACAGTAATATCTGGATGAACTCAAAATCGTTACGCGATAGCATGGGGTAACATGAGGATATAATGAGTTTTTTACTATGATGCAGTGGTGGCAAGAGGTATTGATTTGGCTTACGAGCTACCAATCAAACCTTATTTGGAGTGGGTTGGTTTTGCTTTTTTATTTGGCGGCTTCAAGAAAAATCCTACCCAAACTTGAAACCAATATCGAGAAAACCAAATTAAAGTCTACCAGCGCAATCAAAGGATTATTTGCCGCAAGAGTTATCGTGGCTACAGTATCGCTAGCGTTATTGCTGCTTGCGTGGGGAATAGACTTCTCAGGCCTATTGGTATTATCAACCTCTATTATCACGGTAACTGGAGTAGCGCTTTTCGCCAGCTGGTCATTAATAAGCAATATTACCGCTTACTTCATACTGTTGACGAACGTTGCGTATCGCCGAGGAAATTTTATTCGTATCCTCGATGGCGATAATTTTATAGAGGGTTATATTGCTGACTTAGGGCCATTTAGTACTCGGCTGGTTACTTCTGAGCGCGAAACCCTCATGTACCCCAATAACCTAATTTTAACTCGTCCTGTGCTTATTAATCCCAAATCAGCGTGGGGCACCATGGGTAAAGTAACCCCAAAGACGGCGGGTAAAATAGAAGAAAAAACCGATAAACCGACGAAAAAGAGCAGGGTGAAAAGCGACCCGCAAATTTAGTCGCTATCGGTATAGTGTGACTCCCGAATATGGCGAGTCATGCTTTGAAGTAACGCTCTTAGTTTTGCAGGTTTTAGCGGCTTAGATAGGTAGTTAACCCCTTGCTCCTTACATTTAGCCACTAAATCTTCATCTGGTGTGGCTGTGATAAGCGCGGCGGGTAATATGGCATCAAGCTGGAACCTAATCTTGTCTATTAAGGCTAAGCCGTTTTGCGTTTCATCGTGGCTTAATTGATAGTCCATCAATAATATCTGAGGTAATGTTTGCTCAATAAGGGCAAGGGCTTCATCCCAAGACCCCGCCACCATCACCTTGACACCCCAGCGCGCTAGCAGCGTTTGCATTGCATCTAAGTTTTCCCGTTGATCATCTACGCAAAGTACCTGCAGTCCAGTGAAGGTTGTGTTTTTAGGCTTAGCTGCCGTACTTGTTGAAGAGCCTGGCTGAGCTTTTGGTAGGGTAAAGGTAAAGCAGCTACCTTTTTGCGGTGAGGACGACACGGTTATATCGCTACCCAACTGTTGGCTTAACCTACGTACCACGCCTAGACCTAAGCCAATACCATGCTCTGCACTTTGATTAATGCGGTAGAAATCACTAAAGATGTTATCTTTTTTATCTTCCGAAATTCCAATTCCCGTGTCGTAAACACGAAAAGAAACGGCTGATTTTACGGGTTTTATAACCAATACAACTTTACCATTTTGGGTGTATTTCACAGCATTTGACAGCAAATTCTGCATAATTCGGTACAAGTAGGTTTTATCCGCCATTACCCATAGGGGTTTCACCCATACGCGCAGTGAAAGGCCTTTTTCCAGTGCCCGCATTCTTATGTCGTCGATAAGCGGGCTGAGCAGAGCGTGTACATCCACGGGCTCAATATCTGGTTTCATTTCACCTTGATCTAGGCGTGAAATGTCTAAAAGCGTACCGATAAGTGCTTCACTTGAGGTCACTGAGTGATGCAGTTTTTGAATAATTTCGTGTACCCCATTCGATAGTTCTTGTTCCTCTAGCGCTGATATATATAGCTTGGCGGCGTTGAGAGGTTGAAGTACATCATGACTGGCAAGTGCCAGAAAGCGAGTTTTACTGGCATTTGCATCTTCAGCTGCCTTTCTAGCGCGTATAAGTTCAGTTTCTGCACCAGAGCGACGCTCTATTTCAAGCCGCAGTTCGGCGTTAATGGTATGCACTTCTTCGGTACGCCGTTTAATTCTGGCTTCTAAGTCGATGTTAGATTCTTCAAGGGCTTGTTGAATCTCAATGTGATCGGTGATGTCATTGAAACTAGTAACAAAGCCGCCCCCAGGTAAGGGATTGCCCACCATTTCTATCACGCGGCCATCTTTTCGTTGTCGTTTAAATCGGTGGGGGGTACCAGAGCGCAAATGTTCTAGGCGCTTTTCGACTTCCGCTTCTACGTCCAGTTTGCCAAATTCCCCCTGTGATGCATTGAAGCGAATAAGTTTCTCAATCGGTATGCCCACCGCAAGAAAATCTTCAGGATAGGTGTATAGCGCTGCGTACCGCTTATTCCAAGCCACTAAATTTAAATGTTTATCCACTACGCTAATACCTTGGTCCATATTCTCCAACGAGGTCAGCAGCGCGGTCATATTGAATTGCATGGCCTGTGTGGTGTCGTCGAAAAAGTTAATCACTTCCGTGAAGTCCATTTTCTTGCCACGCAGTGCACTGTCTAATAACACTTTGGCGCTGGAAGCACCGATAACCCCCCCCAGCGCCCGTTCACAAAACGTAAGAAAGTCTTCATCGGGAGAAGCTTGATGGTTCAAGATACAACTGTTGAGATGCTGATATTGCTCAATAAGCTGTTCGCATCGACCTGTGCCCATAAAGGTCGATAGTAGCGTAATAAGATCAGATACCGTTACATTACTATTTGGCCCCTTTACTACACTGTTTTTAACCACAGCAGGAGACACAAAGGCTTCGGCTTGAATTCTGTCGATGAGCCGGTGCGGGGCAAACCAAGAGAAAATAATATACATCACGGTATTAGCACCAAGGCTTATCATCGCACCTTGGCTGATAAGCTCGTTATTAGCAAATTGTGATGTTTGCTTTCCTACCAGTGGGAACACTAACCACAGCACCCAAAGTATAATTCCAACTAACAAGCCCGCGTACACACCATGGGCATGCGCGCGCTTCCAATATAATCCACCGAGGATCGCTGGCATTAACTGAATAACTAATGAAAACGCGATAAGTCCAATTGAGTGTAGCGAGCGACTACTGGTCATTTGTTGATGGTATAGGAACGCCATTAGCAATATAAAACCAATAACAATACGCCGGATAAGGCGTATCTGCGCAGAGAAGTCTCTTTTTTGCGCAGAGTTTCCTCGAAACGCTAAATAGCGGGGCAAGATCACATCATTGGTTAACATGGTGCTTAAGGTTAGGGTTGCCACAATAATCATTGCAGTTGCGGCTGATAACCCTCCTACAAATACAATAACCTGTAGCCAGGCCGAGCCAGAGAACATGGCGAGTGACAATACATAGGAGTCTGGCTCAACGCTGGCGCCAGCAAAAATAGCTTTACCCGCAATAGCAATAATGGGAATAACCGTAGAAATAATTGCGAGATAAAGGGGAAACAACCATCGGGCTGTTTTTAAATGCGAAAGACTAAGGTTATCAATCACCGCCACATGGAATTGTCGAGGCAGACATACAATGGCAGCCGCGGCCATGATGGTTTGGGCGATAAAGTTGAATGAGCTAAATTGTGAAAGTGCAGCTGTATTCACAAAGGTTTCTAGAAAAGGGCCTGTTTCGGTTTGTCGCCACGCGCTGTAGCCCACAAAAGCAACTAACACCAACGCCAGTAACTTAATAGTAGACTCAAAGGCGATAGCGAGCATTAACCCTCTGCGGTACTCGGTTACATCGGCATGTTTAGTACCAAAATAAATCGCAAATACAGCAATAAACGTAGTGGCAGCAATTACGATAAAATTACTATTAGGCTGTTGGGTTAACAGCTGAAAAGTGGAGCCAATCGCTTTTAACTGCAACGCAATATAGGGAATGGTTGCCAGTAGTGCGATAACGGTCACTAGCAGAGCGACGGTTTGGCGCTTCCCATAACGAGACGCGATAAAGTCAGAAATTGTGGTGATATGTTGCTTTTTACTTACCAGCGTCAGCTTATAAATAAATCGGTACCCGAGCACATAGACCAAGATTGGCCCTAACATAATAGGCAGGTAAATCCATGTGTCGCGACTGGCTTGACCCACCATGCCGAAAAATGTCCACGCCGTGCAATATATTGCGAGTGCCAGCGAGTAGATCGCTGGGTGCGAGGTTAACGCTCGTGCTCGCGGCGAGTTCTTATCGCCCCAACTCGCCAAAGAAAAAAGCAAAAATAAATACAGTACCGCAAGCGTAACCCAACCGAACGTCATGAATTTCCTTTAACCAAAAGTTAACAAGTCTGTGTGCATTATAAGCATTTCGACCTTGGTCTACCTACGACCATGGTCTCATTTGGAATTTTAATGGTGAGGTCTAGAGTATACATCGTGCTCCTAAGTGCTTGACTTTTGCCGGTCTAAGGCCAGTTGGTCTGAACGAGAAAGCTTGGCAATAATGTTAGCAAAGCCGGGCGTTAGGAAAATGTAAAAATAAAACAATTGATTAACCTGACATGAGGACGGAACAATGGCATTTAGAAATGATGACGACAAAAAAGCGTATTGGAAGGAGAACTTGTCTCTCCTTGCCAAGCTTTTAGTCGTTTGGTTTGCGGTGTCGTTTGGCGCCGGCATTTTGTTTGTCGATGTGCTAAACAATATCCACTTTTTTGGATTTAAACTGGGCTTCTGGTTTGCGCAACAAGGTTCCATTTATGTGTTCGTCGCTCTAATTTTTGTTTATATGTCAAAGATGAAGGCGATGGATAAACGTTATGGCGTAAACGAGGAGTAATACCATGGACGTTCAACTACTAACATTTATTATTGTAGGCGCAACATTTGCGCTATATATCGCCATAGCTGTATGGGCTAGAGCGGGTTCTACTAACGACTTTTACGTTGCTGGCGGCGGTGTACCTCCCGTATTAAACGGTATGGCTACCGCTGCAGACTGGATGTCGGCAGCGTCATTTATTTCAATGGCCGGACTTATATCCTTTATGGGATACGACGGCGCAGTTTACCTAATGGGATGGACAGGAGGCTATGTATTACTTGCCTTGTGTCTAGCGCCCTACCTACGTAAATTCGGTAAATTTACTGTACCGGATTTTATTGGCGACCGCTACTATTCACAGACCGCAAGAACCGTTGCGGTTTTCTGTGCCATCTTTGTTTGCTTTACTTATGTGGCAGGGCAAATGCGAGGAGTGGGCGTAGTATTTAGTCGTTTCTTAGAAGTCGACATCGTGGTTGGTGTGGTTATCGGCATGGTTATCGTGTTTTTCTATACGGTGCTAGGTGGCATGAAAGGCATTACCTATACCCAAGTTGCGCAGTTTTGCGTAATGATTTTTGCGTATATTGTGCCTGCGGTATTTATCTCTATCATGGTAACAGGCCATATTCTTCCACAAACGGGGTTCGGCGCCACGCTCGCAGATGGGTCAGGGATGCATATTTTGCAGAAACTCGACAACCTGTCGGTAGAGCTCGGATTCCATGAATATACGTCCGGCACTAAGAGTACCATTGATGTTTTCTTTATTACTTTTGCATTGATGGTAGGTACGGCTGGATTACCTCACGTTATCGTTCGCTTCTTCACCGTACCGAAAGTACATGATGCACGTAAGTCTGCTGGTTATGCACTCGCGTTTATTGCTATTTTGTATACCACTGCGCCGTCGCTGGCTGCGTTTGCTCGAGTGAATATGATTGAAACCATTAACGGGCCTGAGCTAACCGGAACAAGTTACGAGCAAGCACCGTCGTGGATTAAAAACTGGGAGCAAACTGGGCTTATCGAGTTCAACGATAAGAACGGTGATGGTGTGATGTTTTACTCTGGTGATGAGCGCAACGAAATGAAAGTCGACCGTGACATTATGGTGTTGGCTAACCCAGAAATTGCGAATTTACCGGCATGGGTCATTGCATTAGTTGCCGCAGGTGGTGTTGCCGCAGCGCTGTCTACCTCCGCAGGTTTACTGCTTGTTATCTCCACATCTGTGTCTCATGACTTGTTGAAGCGCAACTTTGCGCCCAATATTACCGATAAGTCCGAGCTTTTTTATGCACGACTTGCGGCGGGTGTAGCCATTGTTATTGCGGGATACTTTGGGATAAATCCACCGGGCTTTGTGGCGCAGGTGGTCGCCTTCGCGTTCGGTCTGGCGGCATCCAGTTTCTTCCCTGCCATTATTATGGGTATCTTTAGCAAACGAATGAATGATAAAGGCGCAATTGCGGGCATGGTTGCAGGTATTGCTTTCACTGCTGCCTACATTATTTACTTCAAGTTTGTGAACCCTGCGGCAAATGTACCTGAAAACTGGTGGTTTGGTATTTCTCCAGAAGGTATTGGTACCTTGGGTATGATGGTTAACTTCCTTGTTGCTTTCATCGTGTTTAAGTTTACCGATGAGGCGCCGGAAGAAATCCAAGAGTTGGTAGAGAGCATTCGCTATCCGAAAGGCGCGGGCGAGGCATCTGCACACTAACTGTTAGAAGCTATAGTAAAACAGCAAACTGATGCTCGGCACGTGGTCGAGCCTTTTCCAAACCAACTCGTTCTAAGAGGAGACTCTAAAAGGCGAGTTGGTTTTTATCGTTTCAGGAGCATTACATATGACAGCTATTGCCCAGCAAGTCGCAGATTTTGTTGCTGCTTCTGCGCCCTTTGACACGCTCGATGTGGAATCGTTAACTGATTTACTTACCTCGGCAGAATTGCTCTATGTAACAAAAGAAAATCTAGATACCCTGATTGGGCAATCTCGCCGAATTTATCTCATTCAAAGTGGTCAGTTTTCAGTAAGTGCAGGGCAAGAAAATCCGCGTTATGTCAGCGAAGGAGACTATTTTGGTTTTCAGCGTATTTTGGATGGTAGTGATTATCCGATGGCGGTGACGGTAGAGAGCCCTGGTCTGGTGTATAGCTTCCATGAAGCACCATTTAAAGCGCTTCTTCGTTACGATAGCATCGCTACCTTTTTTAATGGTTTGAGACATGATGCGCTGCAAAATCAAGCCATTACTGAGTCTAAATCTATGTGGTTGTATAAACCACTTTATGACTTAACAGAGAAAACCCCCATTGGCACAGACGTAAATACCCCTATTCAACAAGCGGCTCAGTTGATGACGGATAACCGGGTATCTTCCCTTTTAATCACTGAAGCAGGGCAGCTAGTCGGTATCGTTACCGACAGGGATTTACGTTCCCGAGTGGTTGCTGCTGGCGTTGATTTGACGAACCCTGTTAGCAGTGTTATGACCTCGTCGCCGGCTAATGTTGCCAGTAACCTAACGTTATTTGACGCCATGGCGTTAATGACCGAAAAAAACATTCATCATTTACCTATATTAGATAAAGACAGTCAGGAACCCGTAGGTATGGTCACGGCCAGCGATATTGTCCGCCACCAACGAGGCAGCGTACTTTTTATTATTGGTGAATTGTCGAAAGCGAGCAGTTTGTACGAATTAACACGTTTAGCGTGGCAGCTACCGCATTACTTTTCTGCACACGCTAAACACGCTGGCGATTATGATATTGCGGGTAAAGTGCTTTCTCAGGCAACCGATATTATGACGCGAAAACTGATTGGGTTCTTTCAGCAAGATCACGGTAAAGCCGGTATGATGTTTTCGTGGCTAGTATATGGCTCACAAGCGAGAGAAGACCAGACAATGGGATCTGATCAAGACAACGCGCTGCTTTTAGCTGAATCGCCCACGAAAGCTCAAGCTGATTACTTTGCTGCCATGGCTGACTATGTCTGCAAGGGGTTGGCAAAATGTGGTATTAAACTATGCAGTGGTAATATTATGGCGAGCAACCCTGAGCTTCGGTTATCGCTAGAAGAAGCGGTTGAGCAAGCGCGGCAATGGGTAAATGCGCCTACCAAAGATGCCATTATGCACTTTAATATCTTCCTCGATGCACGCTGCGCTGCGGGTGATGTGGGTTTGTTTAAAACGCTACAACACCAACGTATGCCTTTGCTTAAACAAAGTTTGTTTCTCGCTGCATTGTCTCGTCATGCAAATGAAGTTTCTGTGCCCCTTTCTATGTTTCAAAAGTTTACTTATGAAAAGGGAGGGAAACTAAAAGATACGATTGATTTAAAAGTACGCGCGGTGGCATTGATAAACAATATTGTGCGTATTTATGCCTTAGCAGGAGGTATATCGGTACCTGGTACGCTTGCGAGACTATCTCTGCTGCCCGAAAATTCAGAGCTTTCAACCAAGGATGCCGCGAATTTGCGGGATATTTGGATATTTTTAAATCGCTTACGATGGCGGCATCAACTTCAGCATAACGTGGCCGATAATAGTGTGTCAGTGTCGTCTTTATCTTCCATAGAACGGCATCAACTAAAGGCATCGTTTCAAGCCATTGAAAGAGCACAGAAAGCGATTATCATGAATTTCTCTGGCGGTATGGCGTAAGTATGCTGCAATGGTTAAGTGATTGGTTATCTGGGCGTGGACAAGCGTCATTCGATAGGTTTAAAGGCGCGACCTTACAAGACACTACCCTGATGTCTATTGATTTAGAGCTGACCTCTTTAAACGCCAATGAGTCAGAAATTACCTCTTTTGGCTGGGTATGTGGGCGAAATAGTAGCATTGCTTTAGAGACTAGCGCTTATAGCATTGTGAAAACCAATGCGTCTTTAGGGCAAAGCCCCGTTATCCATGGACTTATTCAGGATAATATTGCAAAGGGCGAAAAAATAGAGGATGTACTGACTGAATTTATCGCACAGTTACCCTCGAAGGTTTTAGTTATCCATAATGCGAATTTAGATTTGGCGGTGCTAGATGCGGTATTCAGGCGCTTAAACTTGCCAGCACAAGAGGTTTACTACATCGACACCTTGCAACTTGCTTTGTATGAATTGAAAAAAAAGCATGAAGTCATTCCCCCTAATAGCGCTTCTCTAGGAGCATGTTTACTTAGGGCCGGTTTACCGGAGGTGCCTCAACACAACGCATTAGAAGATGCCATGGCAGCGTTACTCCTATGTTATGCACAGCTTGCGTCATTGGGGCTAACACAACAAAGTTGTTTGGCGGACTTGTCGCACACTAAAGCCCTCGGAAGGAAAACACTTGGGGTGGTTAAACCTTAATAAATTATCCTAGACTAGGCTTTAACATATTACTTAAGCTTCCTACTCCATTACATTGTGAGCCGTTTCCACACTACTTACGACACAATTCCTACCTTGCCCTTTTGCGGCGTATAAGTTTTTGTCAGCCCGAAGCATAGTGAAGTCGATGGTTTTGCTGTCGTCTGGTTTTTTTGTCGCAATACCAGCGCTAATGGTAACCCTTGCATGGTTTGAGTCAGCATGGGCGATATCCAAGTTGAACACGGTGGCCAAAATACGATCAGCGACCAACTTTGCGCCTTCCTCATCGGTGCAAGGTAGAATAACTAGAAACTCTTCGCCGCCCACCCGAACTAGTTTGTCCATAGGGCGCAATAAGCTATCTTTAACCGCTTTGCTAAGCTTCCATAAGCAGCTATCACCCTCCATATGCCCGTATCTGTCGTTGTAACGTTTGAAATAATCAACGTCGAAAAGTACAAGAGAAAGGGAATTATGGCTCCGCTTGCCATCTTTCATAAAGCGCGGAAGGTAGTCTTCTAAATAATGCCTATTGTATGCTCCTGTTAGCCTATCGATATAAATGAGGTTTTCTAACAGGTCTTTTTTGAGCTTATGATTGAGGTGCGCTTTAACACGATTTCGTAACGTACACGCATTAAAGGGTTTGGTCACAAAATCTACACAGCCAGAATCCCAGCATTTTGATTGGGCTTCGTCTGAGGTTGTGGCAGTGACGAAAATAATCGGAATGTCAGACTTACTCGGGTTCTCAAGCAAGGTCTTTGCAACCTGATGGCCATTCATGCCTGGCATATTAACATCCATCAGAATCAGGTCGGGCGTGTTTTCGTCACAATAAGCTAGCGCTGTTCCACCTGAAGAAACTGATGTACAACTTACCATATCACCAAGAAGGCCTTCTAAAATCACTCGAGAGCTTGCTTGATCATCTACAATTAATAAGTGGCAGTCCGATAATGTTCGTTTATTTACTTGCTCAATAAACATGTGAGTCCTTTACCTACAACGCAGCCGTTTTCAACTATTTGGAAACGTTAAACCCAGAGTAGCGCGGTGTGTGTAAAAAATGCATTAAACATAAGTTTAATTATTAACATTTTTTTATATCTATATTAACGCCATAAAGAGAAGCACATACAATATTAGGTTGATTACCAGCCCAATCATATAAAAATAGGTTCTTGGACTTGGGTTACTCTCTGTCGCTACCGCATAGTATAGTGCCATATGAACGATTCTACATAAGCCATACACCCAGACTAATATAGCCATATAAAGTGGGGCCACGCCAACGAACATGCACAGTATTGCTGGAATAATAAATTGATTTACGTTCTCAAGTGAGTTGTGAAACGTTCTATGGCTTCTAAACACAAAGCTATTGTGACTCAAGTCTTCTGCGACTTTTCCTGGTACATAAGATGATTGTTTACGATGCGCGACTGCGGCAACGATATTTTGAACTAATACCGTAAAAATGATTACCGCAAGGCCCGCGATAGCGTAGGTGTATACAGTGAACATAACTTCTTCCTTGTAAGCTGATTGATGGGTATACGAATAACAAGAAGGTTATGGATTACAAAAACATCAGTGCTGATGAGTTTTGAAGTGTTGTTTTACATGAAAGGGGGTAAGTAGCGGAAGCCCGCTACTTATCTAAAATGAACTATAATGCTTTTTTAACTTCAGCTGGAAGTAAAACGGTATCGATAACATGAATGACACCGTTTGATGTATTTACATCGGCTTTAATCACGGTAGCGTCGTTAATCATCACTTTTCCCATGGCGGTAACCACAGTAACATCAGTGCCTTCTACGGTAGTGGCACTGGTTAACGACATAACATCTTCAGCCATCACGTTACCTGACACCACATGATAAGTAAGCACTTGTGCTAGTAATGCCTTGTTTTCAGGCATAAGTAACATCTCTACAGTGCCTTTTGGTAGCTTAGAGAACGCTTTGTTTGTTGGGGCGAATACCGTGAAAGGCCCATCACCTTTTAATGTATCAACTAAATCCGCAGCTTTAACTGCCGCCACTAAGGTAGAAAACATCTCTTTACTAGCTGCAGTATCAACGATATCTGCCTTCTTCGATTCCATATGATGCCCAGCAAATGCTGATAGACTTATCAAGCTCATCATTACCAACGGGATTAACTTAACCATAAATACCTTCCTTTAATTGTGGTAGAAAATAAATTGATGTCGCGAGAATGGTTACGTGCCCTCTACCAAATATGATGATTAAGTTTACGTAATAGAAAGAGACAGGTTAGGTGTGGATGTAAATATAATGTTAAATTTCACTGGCTGCGCTATACTTCTCTAAGGTGTTAATAGGGGAGGGCTGCTTTATGTTACTTCGACAACTTATTATCGCACTACTCGTTTTATTCAGTTCAGCTATGCTAGGTTGTGCTAGCACTGCGCCTGTTGTTGCCAAGAATCCTTATCCAGCATTACACGATCATTTATTTCCAAGCTATGCGTCTTTTCCGATTGAAACGGAAGAGGAAGTCTTTGCACTAGAAGAAGATGCTCAGTTATTTGTAGACGAGGCGGTCTTTGAGTCAGGAGGAAAGACAACCAACGTAAAAGGCCTGATCTCATCAATTTTTGATCATTCTGAAATGGGGTTATTGTACCGCAGCAATGCGAATTCGATTGCTAGTGAGACGTTTTATAATCGTTCGGCGAACTGCCTTTCTTTGTCTATCATGACTTATGCTATGGCTCAGTACGCGGGCTACGATGCCACATTCTATGAAGTAGATATACCCGAATATTGGACCCGACGTGACGGCTTCAGTTTCTTAAATGGTCACGTTAACTTAACCATAAATGTACCTAAAAACCCGTTAGTGACTAACATCGGACCAAGTCGCGCAGATGTTGATTTTGACCCGCAAATGATTAGAACGCACTTCCCACGTGTACCCGTTACGAAGCGCCTTGTGCTGTCTATGTTCTATAACAATAAAGGCGCTGATGCGCTTATCGCGAACAGTTATACTCGGGCATATAGTTACTTTAGGGCTGCTGCGGTGTTATCACCAGAGTTACAACAAAGTTGGGTTAATCTAGGTGTGTTGTACCGTATGGTAGATGCATTTGAAGCCGCCGAGCAAAGTTATCGTTTCGCCTTAAATATCGATGAAAAGAACCTGACAGCATGGGACAACTTGTCCATTTTGTATTACCACCAAGGGCTATTTGATAAATCAGCAGAGATTAAAGCGAGGGTAGAAGCGCAACGAAAAGAAAACCCCTTTTATCATTTCATTCTAGGGGAGCAAGCATTGGATGACGGGGAGTTTGCAGACGCATTGGAACACTTCCAGCGGGCGCTTCGCTTAGACAATACAAGACACGAGGTGCTCTTCGGGTTGGCCAAATCATATTACGAGCTAGGTGACATCAATAACGCTGAACGATATATAAAACGTGCTATTCAATTTGCGCCCAATTCGCAAGATGAGAATCGTTACATGAGCAAGCTTTCTACGATTGCTCGCAATTACTAGCTACTCGACGCATAGGTGATTACCTATTTAAAGTGGCATAAGTGTCAATAAATCGTACTAGCAAAAAAGCCACGTTAAAACGTGGCTTTATTTTAAGAGAATAGCACTCTCTAGATAACACCTAGTTCTTTCAAACGCTCTTGCAGATATGTACCTGCAGTATGACGTTCTGAAAGCTTTACATCCGGACGAGGGTGTAAGAACAGTGGTAATGAAATACGCGACTTGGTCATGTCTGCGCCATCTGGATTCACAACACGGTGAGTGGTTGATGGGAAGTAGTGACCTGAAGCTTCTTGAAGCATGTCACCGATATTCACAATCAGGCTACCAAAATCGCAAGGTACGTCTAACCAACTGCCGTCTTGCGCTTTTACTTGTAACCCAGGTTCGTTAGAAGCAGGAAGGATAGTAATAAGATTAATGTCTTCGTGAGCCGCCGCGCGAATAGCATCCACTTCTTCTTCGCCACTTAAAGGTGGGTAGTGAAGTACACGTAATAGGGTCTGATCTGAATCTTTGATCATGTCGCCTAAGGGTTGGCTATATTTGTCGCTGACTTCTTCTGGCGAATGTTTCTCAATCCAACCTAAAAGCTCAGAAGCAAGCGTGTTTGCTTCTGAATAGTACTGCGATAGTAAAGGACGAAGTTCGTCAGGGCATTGACCCCAAGGGTAATAATGGAAGTACTCTTTAATATCTTTTTTCGTGAAGCCTTTGGCTACCTCTGAAACACTTTGAGGGAAGAATCCATCTTGCTTGCCTTTGTTGTAAAGGTAGTCATTTTTTTCTTCACTATCGAAAAATCCTTGCCAGCTATCGTAAATGCCTTGCACGAGTGATTGTTGAATTGGGTGGTTTTTCAATACCCCAAAGCCCGTCTCTCGTAGTGACTTAACGAATTCTTCTTGGGCGTTTTCCGCCGTGTAATCAACAGCAACTAATTGCATAACTTTATCCCGTTTATTTTGATTGCGGCATTATAAAGGTAGACGGGCCGCCAAAAAAGCTTTGGTAGTTGACTTAAATCAATCAACGTCATCTAAGAAGCCTAATGTAATCAATGTAGACCATTTAGTCTACATTTGGGCAAAAACTTAGCCTAAAACTTAATCTAGTACTTCAATCTGACAGTTTAGCCAAGTGTTAAGTAAAAGCCTGCAAGCGCTGCGCTCATCAAGTTTGATAGCGTTGCCGCAACAACTGCTTTTAGGCCTAACTGAGCAATTTCTTTTCGGCGTGTAGGTGCCATAGCACCAATGCCACCCATCAAAATAGCAATAGAGGACAAGTTTGCAAAACCACAAAGTGCAAAAGTGACAATAGCTTGCGTTGATTCAGACAGGTTAGGTTGGTGCTCAAGGTAGTTAAGGTAAGCCACAAATTCGTTAACGACCATTTTCTGACCTATAAAGCTTCCTGCTATCTGCGCTTCTTCCCATGGAACGCCAATTGCCCATGCTAAGGGTTGAAGAATGTAACCCATAATCCCTTCAAAGGTGACGTTTTCATACCCTAATAAACCCCCTGTCCAACCCACTAGGCCGTTGAACATAGCAATTAGGGCGATGAATGCAAGTAGCATAGCGCCCACGTTTAATGCGAGTGTCATCCCAGATGCAGCACCGCTAGCAGCTGCATCGAAGACATTGGCGTAGCCGGTGTCTTCAGCGTCTATTTCGCTTAAGCCGTCTTTAGGTTCTTCCGTTTCTGGCAGAATAATTTTTGCCATCAACATACCGCCAGGCGCCGCCATAAAGCTTGCAGCGAGTAAGTATTTTAAGTCTACGCCCATACCCGCATAACCCGCCATTACTGAACCAGCAATAGAGGCTAGGCCACCTACCATCACGGCAAATAGCTCAGAACGCGTCATATGAGGTATGAAAGGGCGAACTACCAATGGGGCTTCTGTCTGCCCTACAAATATGTTTGCTGCCGCTGACATAGATTCAGGACGACTGGTTCTTAATACCTTTTGAAGGAAGCCACCAATCACTTTAATAATTAAGCCCATCACTTTTAAGTGATATAGCACCGCAATAAGTGATGAAAAGAAAACGATAACGGGCAACACATTAAAGGCGAATATAAATGCAATGGACTTATCGCCAATAGGACCAAAGAGAAAGTTAATTCCATCTTGACTGTAGGCAATGATGTTAGCAACAAACCCTGTTGCTGCTAACAGAACTTCTTTGCCAGGCTCAGAATACAGAACAAATGCGCCGATTAAAGCTTGCATAGCAAAGGCGCCACCGACAGTACGCAAACTAATGCTGCGTTTCGCCGACGAAAGCGCGAATGCAATACCTAAAAGGACTGCAATGCCCAGTAAACTCACCATAATATCAATCCTTTATAGAAGCGCTTGCTGTATGTGAGATTTGATCACATCTAGAGCAATTTGGTTTTTACCACCTTGTGTAACTACTACATCAGCAGTGAACCGACTTGGCTCGATAAATTGGTGATACATGGGTTTTACCGTTTCTTCGTACTGTTTGGCAACTGACTCGATAGTGCGCCCACGCTCTTTAATATCTCGTATCATGCGGCGCATAAGACAAATATCGAGTGGGGTATCGACAAAGATTTTAACGTCATAAAGTGGCAGAAGATCTGCACGGGCAAGCAGCATAATTCCTTCAAGAATAATGACTGGCGCTGGGTTCAAACGTTCGGTGTCCGGCAGGCGAGTATGCGTTTTAAAGCAGTAGTGAGGATAATCAATAGGCTGACCATCTCTAAGTGCCTGCAAATGCGCTTTAAGCAATTCATGCTCAAAGGCGTTGGGGTGATCGTAATTGTTTTTCTCTCGTGCTTCCATGGGCAAGTGGTCTTGTGCGCGATAGTAATGATCTTCGCGAAGCACTTGCACAGGCCTTCCTTGAGCAGAGAAGCCGTTAAACAAATTTTCGGTAAACAGTGACTTTCCAGAGCCTGAAGCTCCAGAAATGGCAATAATTAAAGGCGATTGCATAATCTTAGAAAGCTGATTTTATTGGAGCAAAGATACGCGTTTAACCTCTATGAATCAATGTTATATTCATACCAATTGGTCAAATGGATCGCTATTTGCTAGCCGAATCAATAACATTCGCTTAATTTGAGCGCGTTTTCATTTCTTAATTTATTTTCATATTACGGTCATAGTTGATTAAAAAATAGCTAATTCCCTATGATTTCGACATCGTCAGGAGATAAATTTGTAAGCGCATAAGAGTGTTGTTTTGAACGAGAGCCTTCACCTTGGGCACGTGGAGGATAATAACGTTCTTTCTCCTCAGGATACAAAGCAAACACCTCATCAAGTGATGCCCTGATTTCACTTAACGTCTTGTCTAAATTAGCGTTAAAGTCTGGCCTTTTACGTTTTGTATGCCCTAACTCAATTAATCGCGAAAAAGCTTTATTGGCGAGTGTAATAAGCTCAATAGGTACATCTTTATGTGGGGGAAGCGGGTGATCTGGGTTCTCTGTGCAATATTTGACAAGCGCTGTATAAAAGCAAAGAGGCTTGTTTTGCAATATAACAACGGTGTCATTCACGCTATTCCCTAACGTCTTATCTCGTAAATTGATAACCAGTTTAGGCTTAGGTGGGGCAACTAACTCTTCACTGACAGTATGTTTTGCCTTTCGCTGTCTAGGGATTGCAAACGCTGGCGCGAGCAATACTGATATTACTAACGCCCACCAACTAAACGTTAGGTTTTGATACATGGGAAGCGATTGCATGGTTAGTGTAATTTGTTGCTCAGCGTTTTCAAATACAAGTGTATGGGATAAGCTGTATTCAGGGTAAGTTACATCAGCGCTTACCCCCTGAATTGATGCGACTCTAATAGGATAATTATCAGCCGCTAAATCTTCGTTAATAGTCGCGATATAGCGCCCCACCGCATAGGTGTTTACGGGTGTGTTTAGTGTTGCATTCCCAACATCAAGAAACGCACTGTCCAATATTATTCTTCTTTCTACATTGTCTTTCGCATTATGGCGAGCAGACTGGATACCAATAATCTGACCAAACGTACTGATGATTTGAAGTACCGCAAAGAGTATCAGTGCACAGATTAGGGTAAATGGGCGAACAGTTGACATCATACTACTCATCTTCACTACATCCATTCACGAGAACTAGGGTTTTATAATAGGGACGTGCGTGAGAATCGGCTATGTCTTTCACTACAGACTGCATGGCGCAGAGTAAATCAGTGTTTTGCATTTGCATCTTCAAAAACCATTGCATGCCGCTAACACTTTTTAATAAAGGCGTTGCATAGTTCTTAGATAATATTTGCTCATCTTCTTCGGCCCAATACGATGAAATAATATCGACTTCCCCAGCAAGCAATGCTCTGCGCAAGTCTTTGTGGGAATTGAAGTACACAATGTTCACGTTATTCTCAGTTAACCCAAGGTTTTGAAGTATGGTTTTTGGAACTATGTGCCCTGAGCGGCTGGAAGGGTAATCAAGCAAGCCAATTCGTTTGCCAAGTAAATACTCTTTTTCAAGTAGCGGTTTTTCACGCTGAGATATAAAGAAAGCGCTGTAATTGGGGTGCGATGCTATTAGGGTTAAACCATAAATTTGATCTGCACCGAAAGCATCTACTACATTACGTTTAATTAGCGCTAAATCGACCACTCCGTGGTTTATATACCGAAAGGTATCATAGTCGCTTTGCCCGACGATGACCCTGACTTGGCCAAATTGCCTTTTGATGATTTTGTTGTCGCATAAACGTTCTAATGCCATATTCGCGATAGAACCATCTGTGACATACACTGAAAAGATATCTAAATTGTTTTGTAACTCTGTTTGGCAGGTTAAAGTTCGACCAGTTTGAGGAGGCACGGGAATAAATTCTATTTTCTTTGAAAAATAGCCAGCGCTACCGCAAACAAGTGCGGCAATAAGGAGTATGAGCCACCTTCCGGTAGCAATAATTCTGACTTTTGGCAAAAAAATAACCAAATGAGTTAGTGATTTATGTGCTGATTTCATCAGCTAAGGTTATTTATTGCAATAGGTAAATTTATTTTAATTGATTATGAGTATGAAAAATAAAGTTTTTTTACAAATCAGACTGAATTTTATTAAACGCTGTTTATTAGTCCATGATATGTCATCAATAGAAACCACAAGAACAAGTCAGACGACCTTGGTTTTGATAAGTAAAATAACTTGACCAAATGGTCAGGTGTGTGGTGCAAAAAATGAGATGAAATCACGTCACGGAATTGACGCAGAATTGACGAAATATACAAAACTGTAATAAATATGACACGAAGGTCTATAACAATTTCATCCACTCAAAGAAGTCTTTTAGTCAATATCAGAGGTCGTAGAGGGGAATAAATTCCCTCTGCGCTAAAAAAAAGAATTTTAAACAAAAAGGGAAACACACATGTACTCATCAGCTAAGCTCAGCCGCGTTGCTGCAGCAGTTGCACTAACAGTGGGTCTAACCACGACTGCAATGGCTCAAGTAACGTCTTCAGATATGAACGGCCAAATTGTGGGGCCAAACGGCAACCCTGCTGTTGGAACCGTAGTTAAAGTAACTCACGTACCAACTGGTGCGGTTAAATCAGTCACAGTAAATAGTGCTGGTACATTTAACCTTCGCGGTTTACGTGTAGGTGGTCCTTACACTGTTGAAATCGACTCAGATGAATTTGCAGATCAAACGATCAGCGATATTTACCTAGAGCTTGGTGAAGCGGCAACTATCCAAAGAACTCTTGAGTCTGCAGCCGATTACGAGAATATCGTAGTAACGGCCTCTCAAGTAGGTAGCTTGGCGTTCGGTCAAACTGGCCCTTCAGCAAATTTTGATTTGGCGACACTTCAACAAGCGCCAGCGATTAACCGTGATATCACTGATATCGTTCGTATTGACCCGCGTATCTACGTAGATGAAGGCGGTAGCGGTGGTATCCAGTGTGTTGGTAAAAGCCCACGTTTTAACAGCTTAACTGTTGATGGCGTTCGCATGAATGACCTTTTCGGTCTTAACTCGAACGGTTACCCTACAGAAAGAATGCCTTTCTCTTTCGACGCTATCGAAGGTGTGTCAGTAGAAATTGCTCCTTTTGATGTAATCTACGGCGGTTTCTCTGCGTGTAACATCAGTGCGGTAAGTAAAACAGGTACCAACGAAGTTCACGGTTCTGCGTTCTATGACTATGGTAGCGATAGCCTACGTGGTGACTCTCTTGAAGGTGATGATATCAACCTTGGAAGTTACACTGAAAAACGTTACGGCTTCACAGTGGGTGCTCCACTAATTAAAGATAAGTTGTTTGTTTTTGCAGCTTACGAAAAACTTGAAGGCGCAAACACGTTTGACCGTGGTGCTATCGGTTCTGGCGCAATTAATGAAGTAGCGCTTACACAAGCCCAGCTTGAACAAATTCAGTCTGTATCTCAGTCACTATATAACTTTGATGCCGGTACAACGCCGCTTAGCATGCCTAATGAAGATGAAAAGCTTCTTGTTAAGTTAGACTGGAACATCAACGAAAATCACCGTTTTGCGTTCACGTACAACTATAACGATGGTAACAACTTCTCAGAATCTGACGGCGACGCAGATGAGTTTGAACTATCTAGTCACATCTACGAGCGTGGCGCAGAGCTACAATCATTTGTTGGTGTACTTTACTCAGACTGGACAGACAAATTCTCGACTGAAATTCGCGTTTCATCTATCGAGCTAGATAACCTTCAGCGTTCTATGTACGGTGACGGCACTCCAGGCGGCAACGATTTCGGCGAAATCAAAATTGAGCTAGGTAATGATACAGATACTTCTGATGACGACTTAACCGTTTTCTTAGGCTCTGATGACAGTCGTCAAGCGAATGAGCTTGATTACGAAGCGTTAAGCCTAATGTTCCGTGGTAACTATTACTTCGACAACGGCCATGCGTTAACTTTCGGTTACGAGAGCGACAAACTAGATATCTACAACCTTTTCGTTCAGCACTCTGAAACCTCTATTACTTTTGAAAGCTTAGAAGATTTCACTAACGGAACTAATGCAGAAATCGAATACGGTTATGCTTATTCTGGCGAGCTATTAGATCGTGCTGCTGAGTGGGGTTACACGTCACACTCTACTTACGCACAAGATGAGTTCTATCTTACTGATGATTTGAAAGTGGTTGCGGGTTTACGTTATGACTGGATCACAACGTCAGACGAGCCTGTTGGAAACGCTGATTTCGTAGCTGGAAACGGTTATGACAACACAGCTAACCTAGACGGTCTTAGCTTACTACAACCACGTGTTGGCCTTAACTACACAGTAAGTGACTCAACTGAATTACGTGGTGGTGTTGGCTTGTTCTCAGGCGGTAACCCGAACGTATGGATGACAAACAACTATCAAAATACTAACGTTATTGGTGGTGAAGTTGATGGTGAATACGCTGACTTATTTGACGGCAGCATCACATGGGTTAATACAGAAGACGGCGTAACAGCTGGCCCTGGTTACTCAGTACCTTCTGATTTAGACGAAGAAATGTCTTCTGGTGCAGGTAGTAACTTTGAAAGTAACAACCTAGATCCAGGCTTCGTAATGCCTCGCGAATGGAAAATCTCTGCGGGTATGACTCACATCAATGATGAAGATTACGTATTCAACTTAGATTTCCTTTTAAGTGTGACGCAGAAACAAGCCATGATTAAATATGTGGGTCTTGAGCGTGTAGGCACAACTGACGAAGGTTACCCTGATTATGACTCAGTAGGTTACGGTTCACTTGAACTGACTAACTCTGATGAAGATTCAGTGTCTTACTCACTAACAGCGACCATGAACAAGTCTTGGGACAACGGTATTACTTTCACCGGTGGTTATAACTACAGCCACGCTGAAGATGTACAACCAATGACGAGTTCAGTAGCGTTCTCTAACTTCCAGTACAGAGCATTTACCGACATTAACGAAGAAGTATCTTCAGTGTCTGATTGGAATATCGAGCACCGCTTTACTGCTGACCTTCGCTACACCACTGAACTTATCGACGGTTACAGCACTATCTTCTCTGCTTATGCAGTAGCGCAGTCTGGTCGTCCGTTTAGTTACACCATCAGTGGTAACTCTGTATATGGCTATACGCCATACCTTGAAGGTAATAACGTATTACCGATTGGCGCAGAGCGTAATGATGAAACTAGCCCTTGGTGGGTTAAAGTGGATATCGCAGTTAGACAAAACATTCCTGCGTTCCGTGAAGATCACTCTGCTCAGGTTTACTTCGTAATGGATAACTTCACCAACTTCATCAACGATGATTGGGGTATTTTGGAAGAAGTTAATTTCAACACAGCCTCTCTAGGTACTTCATCTCCTGAAAGCCGTCAGGGTGATGCATCGCTTTGGGAAGTACGTGTAGGTATTGACTACCGCTTCTAAGCAACAGTTTAAAAACCAGTTGTAGTGTTAAATGCCACTTTCCAATTTTGGAAGTGGCATTTTTTTATCTTGCAAATCAACTTCTCCTAATGTTTCTCATCGCATTCCCTGCCTTTTTCTGATCTAACTATTACTGCCATACGAACGAATAACTAAATGAATTGTTCACATGGAGAACTTATGTCTAAACATATATTAATGGTAATGACCTCACATGAATTGTTAGGTGATACAGGCAAGAAAACAGGAATGTGGCTGGAAGAGTTCGCGTCACCGTATTACGCGTTCAAAGATGCGGGGTATACCATCACCTTAGCTTCACCTATGGGCGGCCAAGTGCCAATCGACCCAAACAGCTTGGCAGATGATGCCATGACCGACGATGCTATCCGTTACACAAAAGATGAGGTTGCAAGAAGCGCAATGTCCTCAACTATTGTGTTGGAAGATGTTCGTGCAGATGAGTTTGATGCTGTGTTCTATCCGGGCGGCCACGGTCCGCTATGGGACTTATCTGACAATACTCACTCCACAATGCTAATTGAAGATATGGTGAAAGCCCAGAAGCCTGTAGGCGCTGTTTGCCATGCTCCTATCGTACTTAAAGAAGTAAAACGCGCCGATGGTGAATTTTTTATTAACGGCAAAACCGTTACTGGCTTTTCAAATAGTGAAGAAGACGCAATGGGGTTAACCGACGTAGTGCCTTATTTAGTGGAAGATGCGCTTATCAGTAAAGGCGGTAAGTATGAAAGTACCGAAGACTTTGGCGTTAAAGTGTGTGTTGATGGTCTTTTGGTGACGGGGCAAAACCCAGCATCATCAGGACCCGCAGCAGAAACGCTTATTAAGGTACTTTCGTAGCGTACTTCAAGCACTTACACTACTCACTTAGCCCGTGTTGTCTAATTGACAGCTGGTATAAGGGGTTTATAAAGCGTTAATGATTACGAAAATAAGAAAACGCCGCTGACTGTGTTCTATCTCAAACAGATTAGAGATAGAACACAGGAAATGCGGCGTTTTTTATAAGTTAAATGTTAGAAGCTCGCTTGAACGTTGAAGCTCATAGTACGACCTAGTGGGTCATACAAAGAGTCATCATATCCGCGCCATTCCCCAGGTGCATACTCTTCAAGTTCATCGGTAATGTTGGCAATTCCGGCAGAAACCTTAACATTATCGTTCACATGATATGAAACCGTCACATTATGCTTAAAATAGTTGTCGGCATAATCGTAGTAATCGTAATAGGTTTCACCATTGGCGCCGATGAAGAGTGTTCTCCATGAGGCTGTCCACTTATCACCGTCTGTCCAATCTACCGTCAAGTTAGCGCGATTATCAGGATAGAATAATTCACCTGCCCACTCAGTACCTTCTTCTTCGTAACTAAATACGTGAGAGTATTCAAGGTTAACCCCGAAGTCTCCAATTTCAGTGGCCAGATCGTAGTTCGCGGTAATATCAAAACCGTTGGTCTTCACTTCTGAGTAGTTTGTGTAACCAGAGGTAATAGACGTAATTTTACCATCGCTATCACGAACGATACTGCTAGACGTACCATCTAAGTCAGCGGCAATTAAGTCATCTACATCAATATCTTCAATTTTATTTTCGTAGTCATATTGGTAGTAAGACACTTCAAGTGATAAATCATCAGTGACATCGTAAACCACACCAAGCGTAAGCGACTCAGAGTTTTCTGGGCTAAGGTCAGGGTTACCGCCGTAATAGGTTAGGTGTTGCTGACCGGATGAGCAGTAACTATCGTCGCTACCAGGATTATCTAGTGTATCGCAGTAATAGGTATCGTACGCGCTTGGGAAGCCGTAAGAAATGGTTGCGAACATTTCACTCATTGTAGGTGTACGGAAAGCTTCTCCCCAGCTAGCACGAAGTAACAGTGACTCAGTTGGGCGCCAGCTGATACCTAGCTTAGGTACGGTATCTGAGAACTCAGAGGTTGAAATGCTTTCGCCTGTATCCCCTTCAAGCTCGTACCCGTCGTAACGAAGTGCAGCAGATACTTCCACTTCATGGGGTAGTTCGATAGCAAACTCAGTATAGTAAGACTGTCGCTCACGAGTCGCATACACGTCGTCACCGCCCGAACCGCCTGAAATAATACCCAAGCCCGATTCAGGGTCAGATATCTGCTCAAAATCAAGGTAAGAGTACTCAGCGCCGAAAACAGCACTCACTGTCATGAAGTTATTCGAGAAAACTTCGCCAGAAATGCTGCCGTCAATAATGTCACGCATCTGTGTAGACTGGTAGGTGCCAGTGTGATCAGCGCTAGCTAATAGCTCTGCATTATAAGCAGACCAGTCGTCGGTACTTAAACCTTGAACATTAAATAAATCCAACTGTTCAGTATCAATTAAATCTTGTACAACTGTGTCGTTAACTAAGTTGTAATTGAATACCTCTTCTTTTGCCGATGTGCGCTGGTAATAAACCTGCCAGTCCCACTCGTTTCCACCAATATCGGTGTAACCTTCAAGCCCTGTTACCATTTCAAACGTGGTTTTTTCGGTTTTCGTATCACGTGTTCCCAAGCTAGCGGTACGGAAGTAAACAGCGCCATCTTGACCATAAGGGTTCATTGCGTTATCCGCATCGATGGTCAGCGAAGATGTAGATACTGGGGTAGCAGCATAACGAGTGTCTGTAGATGTCTGTAGTGCAGAGAAACGAGTAATAAGTTGCAAGTTCTCTGCTAACTCGTACTCGATTTTAGTCATTAAAGAGTTTTTCTCAGACGCGCCATAAAGCCAAGTGGTATTACCGTAGTAATAACCACAACGATCAGATTCAATCGATGTGTCAGCCACATCGCCACACAAATCTTCGTTATAAAGATACGAACTAGTATTTGTATCATAGAAATTGGCAACAGGGCTGTAGGTTGAATAGCTATCTAGTGCATTTTCGCCTGAAACTGCTACATCGGTGACTTCTTGAGTGTTTTCATGCTCAGCAATGAAAACGATACTACCTTTGTCATTGGTTACGCCGGCTGAAAAGTTGTACTTGCTAGAGTTGCCACCGTCAGCACCTGGATCTTCAAAGCTATAACCTACATTTACGCCATCAAACTGCTTCTTAGTAATAATGTTAATTACACCTGCCACGGCATCAGACCCGTAAATGGCGGAAGCTCCGTCGCGAAGAATTTCAATGCGCTCTACAATTGACATTGGGATCATCGACATATCAGAAGATGAGCCACCGTCGTACCCTAAACCTGGTAGGCGACGGCCATCCATAAGCACTAGCGTTGCGCCTGCACCCAGACCACGCAAGTTTACTTCACTAGACGCAGATGCGCCGCTGCCGTAGCCAGATTGGCCGCGAAATGAACCGAAAGTGTTAATCGAAGAGTTACGTAACACTTGGGCAACCGATGTATCGCCAGATAACGCGATAGATTCAGCAGTAATGACGGTAACGGGAGATACCGATTCAAGGTCAACCCGTTTAATACGCGAACCAGTAACCTGAATTTTTTCAACAGGCTCTACTGCGTTTTCATCATCACTTTGAGCGAATGCCATCGGCGAAGCCATTATGCTAGCAGAACCCGCTAACATAATGCTGCGCTTAATCGCGGTGCTTAGTTTATTCGTGTTAAACATTTAAATTCCCCTTGTCGAAGGTGATTACATTTAGTAATTACAAAGACGTTTATTAGTTTTTATTTTGAACAGATGTTTTCTGTCGGGAGAATTAAGCACTTCGTCGCGCTATTTGGCAATTTACAAAGTGTATAATTTGTTCTATTTAGACTTAATTTACTTTAATTATACGCAGGGCGGTGAAACCTTTACGCTCCTATACATTTGTAAAATAATTCTTATGCTTTTTATCTTTTTGGCTTGTTTAAAAATAAAACGAGGTTTGCATGGATAGAAATTAAAAATAATGTGAGAGGTAGATAGTGTGCAGGTTTAGCATGCAAATAGTGCGGGTTTAGTGCGGGTTTAGTGCGGGTTTAGTGAAGGGCTTGTGTATTAGGGGCGCAGGTGTAGCGTAGACGCGGGGCAGTTAAATATCATGTGAAGTTTAAAATGGGAGGGTGTTGTATCGAAGATGAAAATAGGTTCTATTATTTGAAAAATTAAAAGCGATTTTTTCTGATTTATCGTTTATTTTTTTGTGGGGAAAGGTTGTGGTAAAAGGTAAGGTGGCTTTTAATTTAATTTGGATAGTTGGATGTGCTTTTTAATGTTATAAGGTTGGTGGTGAAATTTAATTCTATAACGTATAAAACATTTAATTGTGGTTTTCGAATTCTTTACTTTTCTTTCCTTATTCTTTTCTAAGTCTATGATAATTTAAATGCACAGCTACCAAGTTGTTTTGTATCTCCCTGGTACAAATTCTTAACCGCCATCTTGTTATGGCGGTTTTTTTTTGCTTAAAAATTTAGTCGGGCCTTATACATTCTCGAATAAGTCTTCTACCCGTTGGCGTAATTCTTCAATAAGGGTCACGTCAGCAGGGGCAATAAAAATGGTATCGTCGCCCGCAATGGTACCAAGCACACCATCTTTTTTGCTTAATGAGTCAAGCAAGCGTGCAATGAGTTGCGCTGCACCTGGGCTGGTGCGAATAATCACCATCACATTATTATGCACAATGTCGAGAACAAGTTGCTTTAACGGGCTTTTAGCAGTAGGCATACCCAGTTCAGGCGGTAGGCAGTACACCATATCGCCGCGAGCATTGCGGGTACGAACTGCGCCAAATTTACTTAGCATGCGGGAAATTTTAGATTGGCTAATATTGTCATGGCCTTGAGTTTTAAGGGCATCGACAATTTCACCCTGAGACCCATAGCTTTCCGCTTTCAAAATTTCTTTAAAGGCTTTAATCAGTTGCTCTTGTTTTGCGTTGGCCATAGCATCCTGCACATCTGTTAACGTTAATAAGTTAAATAATCGTATATTTTATATTGTGCCTTACAGGTGACCTTTGCGCAATTTAATTGCATAATCATGCATGATAGTGAATATCGACATAAAATTGCCTTAAATGGCCGTATTAAGACCATCAGATGATTGAGTTTTCCCCCGCGTTGCATTAGTGTGACGTTCCGTTTAAATACGTGAGTAATCCCATAGGAGAAATGGTATGAAAGTAGCCGTGTTAGGTGCTGCCGGTGGTATTGGCCAAGCGCTGTCTTTGTTGTTAAAAACACAATTGCCAGCTGGTTCTGAGCTAGCGCTTTATGATGTAGCGCCAGTTGTTCCTGGTGTAGCTGTTGATTTAAGCCACATCCCAACTGCAGTAAAAGTAACCGGTCACGGTAAAGATGACCTAGCTGGTGCATTAACAGGTACAGACGTTGTTCTTATTCCTGCTGGTGTTCCGCGTAAGCCGGGCATGGATCGTTCAGACTTGTTCAACATTAACGCTGGTATTGTTAAGAACCTTATTGAAGGTGTTGCTGACAATTGTCCAGATGCTTGTGTTGGCATTATTACTAACCCAGTTAATACAACAGTGGCGATTGCTGCTGAGACGCTTAAAGCGAAAGGTGTTTATAACAAGAACAAATTGTTCGGTGTTACTACCCTTGACGTAATTCGCGCCGAGACTTTCGTTGCTGAGCTTAAAGAAGTAGACGTTGCTTCTGTACACGTTCCAGTAATCGGTGGTCACTCAGGCACAACTATTCTTCCTTTGCTTTCGCAAGTTGAAGGTGTTGAGTTCTCTGACGATGAAGTTTCAAGCCTAACTACTCGTATCCAAAATGCGGGTACTGAAGTTGTTGAAGCTAAAGCTGGCGGCGGTTCTGCTACCCTTTCAATGGGTCAAGCAGCTGCACGTTTCTGCTTATCTTTGGTTGCAGCAATGCAAGGTGAGAACGTGGTTGAATACACTTACGTTCAAACTGACGACAGCGACGACGCTGCATTCTTCGCTCACCCTGTTCGCCTTGGTGCTAACGGTGTTGAAGAAATCTTGCCATATGGCGAGCTAAGCGCATTTGAAGAAAAAGCGAAAAACGACATGCTAGATGGCCTTCGTGGCGACATCAAGCTAGGCGTAGATTTCGTAACTGGCTAAAGCTAGGATAATGGGAGCGCTGCTCCCATGTACAAGGCAGGATTAGTAAGCTCTACACAAACACGCCGAGTATCCATCCATGGAGGCTTGGCAGTAGCATCCATGCTACTGACAGTTTGTTACGACCTTACTAATTCTGCCTTTTTGTTTGAGGTACCTACATAATCAATTCGCCGTAAATACTTCTCTGTAGGCTCCGCCACCGCATCCTTAGCAAGGGAGGGGCTACTATTTAATTTCAAACCGTTTATCTACTAACACGCACTCATCGCACTCAATAGATTTCATTTTTGTAAGACAGCATTCATGCTGCCGACAGTTTGTTACGACCTCAATAACCCTGCCTTTTTATTTGGGTAAATCACACGGCTGATGAGTTCATTTGTATTGTTAATATGCATGATACCCACCCACAGAGCAGAGATGTCGCCAGTAGCCGTATTGGCTAACGCTTCTATTGAATATCGGTACACGTTTAAAAAGTTGCGAACGGATGATTGGTTCTGCTAATCATCTAATTGATAAGTGCTACTTAAGGTAGGTTTATTGTTTTTACCGGTAGTCGATTCTATTACTTTGCAATCGGTATCTATGTAGGGAGATAAAAACAAACGGTAGGCGCCAGCCATGACGAAATGCACTGCCAATGTATGCCTCAAAAAAGCGGTGTTCCCCGTTTTCATTTATCTGAAGTAATTTATCGTTATAGTCAGAGTCGCTCACACCTTCCTTGAGTCCTGAGGGCAAAGTAAACCGTTCAAATTGTGTTATAGGCATTAGCGCAAAAAAGGCGAGGGGCGGGTTTATAAGTGATCTGTTCAAATAAGACCTCCTGCCTAGGGATTAGTTACTAATATCGTTTGTTGCCCTATGATTTATCAACAAGCTTTTACAAAAAACGAGATAAAAGGCATAGAAAATTCATTGATATTGTCTACGCTTTCTTTAATTAATTTTACATGTCAGTGTTGATGAATAGCTTTATAAGGTCTTGTTTTCTCATCGTAAGGTTCAACGATTTCCTAATCGTTAAACCTATTCATCAGCATCGAAAAAACTCACTGTAGTAATATAAATCTAATAACTAGAATAATAACATGTCAATCAATCGGTTGGATTGATTAAGTGCTTTGTCGAACAGCAAGAGGTAACAAATATGAGTAACGCGAAGCTAGGCGATGTAAATGATTCAGATAGAAAGTGTCCCGTCATGCATGGTGGCCTTACGGCTACTGGCAGCACAAATATGGATTGGTGGCCTGAGGCGCTAAACCTAGACATATTGCATCAGCACGACACAAAAACCAATCCAATGGGTGACGAATTCAACTATCGCGAAGCAGTGAAAATGCTTGATTTTGATGAATTGAAAAAAGATATGATCGCGCTAATGACAGACTCTCAGTCGTGGTGGCCGGCAGATTGGGGGCACTACGGTGGCCTAATGATTAGGATGTCTTGGCACGCTGCCGGTTCGTATCGTATTGCAGATGGGCGTGGTGGAGCATCTACGGGCAACCAACGGTTCGCGCCACTAAACTCATGGCCGGATAACGTTAACCTTGATAAAGCGCGCCGCTTATTGTGGCCAATCAAGAAAAAGTACGGCAACAAGCTTAGCTGGGCGGATCTTTTAGTTTTTGCCGGCACAGTAGCTTATGAAAGCATGGGGCTTAAAACTTATGGTTTCGCATTTGGCCGCGCCGATATTTGGCACCCAGAAAAAGATACCTATTGGGGGGCTGAGAAAGAATGGCTAGCGCCAAGTGATGAGCGTTATAACGACGTTGAAACCCCAGAAACAATGGAAAATCCATTAGCTGCAGTGCAAATGGGGCTAATCTACGTGAACCCTGAAGGGGTGAATGGTAAACCTGATCCGCTTAAAACCGCACTACATGTACGTGAAACCTTTGCGCGTATGGCCATGAACGATGAAGAAACCGTTGCGCTTACGGCAGGTGGACACACCGTGGGTAAATGCCATGGTAACGGACGTGCGGAAAACTTAGGTCCTGATCCAGAAGGCGCTGATATCGCCGAGCAGGGTTTGGGTTGGATTAACCATGAATCACGTGGAATAGGTCGCGATACTGTATCAAGTGGTATTGAAGGTGCGTGGACGACTAACCCAACTCAGTGGGATAACGGCTACTTTGAACTGTTACTAAACTACGACTGGGAATTGAAAAAATCACCAGCGGGTGCTGAGCAATGGGAGCCTATCGACATTAAAGAGGAAGACAAGCCAGTTGATGTTGAAGATCCGTCAAAACGTTATAACCCTATCATGACCGATGCGGATATGGCGATGAAGATGGATCCTATTTATCGTGAAATTTCTGAGAAGTTTTACAACAATCCAGATTATTTCAGTGAAGTATTTGCTAAAGCATGGTTCAAATTGACTCACCGTGATTTGGGGCCAAAAGTACGTTATATCGGTCCTGAAGTGCCACAAGAAACGCTTATCTGGCAAGACCCTGTACCTGCAGGCAGCACGTCCTACGATGTGAATGCATTAAAAGCCAGCATTGCGGATTCCGGCCTAACAATTGGTGAAATGGTATCTACTGCGTGGGACAGTGCTAGAACCTTCCGTGGTTCAGACTTACGTGGTGGTGCAAATGGTGCCCGCATTCAGTTAGCGCCTCAGAAAGACTGGGAAGCGAACGAACCGGAAAAGCTAGCTAAGGTATTGTCGGTGTTGAAACCACTTGCTGAGGCAGCCGGTGTAAGTCTAGCAGATACCATTGTGTTGGCAGGTAATGTAGGTGTCGAAAAAGCCATCGAAGCGGCAGGGTTCAGCGTTGATGTGCCTTTTTCAGCAGGTCGTGGTGATGCGACTGATGATATGACGGATGCTGATTCTTTTGCACCACTAGAGCCGCAGGCCGATGGTTTCAGGAACTACTTGCCGAAAGACTACGTGGTTAAGCCAGAGGAGCTGTTGTTAGACAAAGCTCAGTTGCTTGGGTTAACGGCTGCAGAGATGACGGTGTTAGTAGGTGGAATGCGTGCAATGGGAACAAATTACCAAGGCACTGCACATGGTGTGTTTACAGGTAGTGCTGGCTCACTAACGAACGACTTTTTCACGACTATCACCGATATGCAATACACGTGGAAGCCCACAAGTAAAAACACTTACGGCATTGTAGATAGAGTGTCCGGTGAGCAAGTTTATTCAGCGACTCGTGTTGACTTAGTCTTCGGTTCAAACTCTATATTACGTTCTTACGCTGAGGTTTATGCGCAAGACGATAATAAAGAGAAGTTCGTTAAAGACTTTGTTAGAGCTTGGACTAAAGTGATGAATGCCGATCGCTTTGAATTACAGGCTTAACATTCAGTTTGTAATGTAAACTCACTAAAAAGCCCGCTTCAAGCGGGCTTTTTTATTTGTGCTATTTGGTTAAATAGTATGATTACGTACCTATCAAGATAGGTACTAACCTGTATTACGCATCCCTGTTGCGATACCAGTAATGGTCACCATCATGGCACGCTCTAGTGCGGTATTTTGCGCATTGTCACCCGCTTTACGAATTCTATCTAGCAATTCGATTTGTAGGTAATGAAGCGGCTGCAAGTAAGCGGCGCGAATTTCCATTGATTCTTTACCCAATGGATCAGCTTTCATAATGTCGTCTTCGCCAGTTAATGCTAGCAATGAAGCAATACTTTCTTTAAGTTCCTCTCGAAGGGCTGCACCAAAATGCTTAAGCTCTTCCGGTACTAGGCGCTCATCGTAGGCTTCACTGATACGTGGATCCGCTTTATGGAATACCATGTCCAGCATCGATAAGCGTGAACGATAGAATGGCCATTCGGCAAACATTTCATTCACGACTTTTTCATTTTCCGCATTTTTCACGCTATCGATAGCACGCATTACACCTAACCATGACGGCAAGACTAGGCGTGTTTGCGCCCACGCAAATATCCAAGGAATAGCACGAAGACTTTCGATACCACCTTGTGGCTTACGCTTAGAAGGTCGGCTGCCTAACGGTAACTTACCAAGCTCTTGTTCAGGTGTCGCCACGCGAAAGTAAGGCACAAAGTCTTCGTCATGGCGCACAGTAGCGCGGTAGTTGTCGCGACCCTGACCTGCCATCGTGGTAATTAGTTCACGCCACTCTTCTTTTGGCGCCGGGGGTGGGAACAACATGGCTTCAATTATCGCGCTGGCATAAATGCCTAGGCTTCGTTTGGCCAGTTTAGGCATACCAAACTTATATCGAATAGTTTCGCCCTGTTCAGTAACACGGAATCCACCTTCTAATGAGCCAGGAGGCTGCGAATAAATAGCAGCGTGGGCAGGTAAACCACCTCGGCCAATTGTACCGCCACGACCGTGGAACAAGGTAAGTGAACAGTTAAACTCTTCAGCAATAGCCACTAGCGCTTCTTGAGATTGATACTGAGCCCAACCTGCCGCAAGTGCGCCGGCATCTTTAGCTGAATCTGAATAACCAATCATCACGAATTGACGGCCTTTCACATAGCCACGATACCAGTCGATAGAAAGCAATTTACGCATAACACTTGGCGAGTTGTTTAAATCGTCTAGCGTTTCGAACAAAGGTGCAACTGGCATTGGCCAATCAACACCGCTTTCTTTAAGCAGTAATTGAACGGCAAGTACATCTGATGGCTCACTCGCCATCGAGATAATGTAAATACCAAAACCGTGCTTGCTGTGCTTAGCCACTACTTTACAAGTATCAAGTACTTCTTTCACATCTTCCGATGCGCCCCATTGGGCAGGGAATAGTGGGCGCTTTGAGCCAAGCTCACGTAGCAAGAAGGCTTGTTTGTCTTCTTCGCTCCATTGTGAGTAGTCACCTAACCCAAGGTAACGTGTAAGTTCACTAAATACATCAGCGTGGCGTTCTGAATCTTGGCGCACATCTAAACGAAGTAGGTGAATTCCAAAAACGCGGGCACGGCGAATGGTATCTAGCAGTAACCCTCTAGCGACTACATCCATGCCACAGTCGATAAGTGACTGGTGGCAAAGTAGTAGGGCTTCTAACAGTTCGTCGTTACTTTCAATCCAGTTAGACGTATCTGGGTTTTTACCGGCTAAATAATTAGCAATACCATCTCGGGTAGCGATAAAACGGTCTAGTAAAGGGCGAAGTAGAGCGCGGTAAGGCTCGTTCGCATCGCCTACTTTTTCACGCAGTGTGTTATTGCAGTCGTACATAGACAGTTCAACTTGCAAGCGGTCTAAGTCAAGCGCAAAAAGCTTCGCGGCACGTTTACGCGCCAATAGTAATACTTGCTCGGTAACTTTAGAGGTTACAAACGGGTTGCCGTCGCGGTCACCGCCCATCCAAGAGCTAAATTGCACCGGTGAAGCATCTAGCGGAAGCGACACGCTGTAGTCTTCTTGCAAACGGCCATCTAGCTCGCGCAGGAAATCGGGAACAGCTTCCCACAGTGAATTTTCAATAACTGAAAACCCCCAACGAGCTTCATCAACAGGGGTAGGGCGCACAGAACGAATTTCCTCTGTGTGCCACGCTTGGCTAATTAAATCAGCAACACGAGTCTCTACCTTACTTCTATCTGTATCGGTTAAAGACTCTTGATGCACAGCCTGTAAGCAGTCTGCTAACTCTTTATGTTTATGAATAAGGGTGCGACGTGTGACTTCGGTAGGGTGAGCCGTTAATACTAAGTCGATGTTCAACTTTCCGACTGCTTCTTGCACTTTATCAGCCGTGAGGTCGGCTTTATCTAGATGCTTAAACAGTGCATCAATAGACGCGTCAACATTCATTGCACTGTTATATTCTTGCTCAGCAATATTCCCTAGGTTTAAAAACTGTGCGAAAGCACGGCCTACCGTCAACAAGTCGCTGTCGGTCATCGTTTTGAAAGTTTCTTTCAGTTCATCACTGCAACTCGTGTCTCCCTGATAAGACGCTCGGCCGTCTTTTCGAATCTTCTCAATGCGATCAAGCCACTCTTGGCCTAATTGGTTTTTGATGGTTTCACCTAGCGTTTTGCCAAGGTATCTAACTGTATCTTTTAGTTCAGCATCGTAATGAGTGTGCATGCTATCCTCCCAATTATATGGCCTTCACCATACTAAGTACTTAACAAGTTGTAAAACCACTTTGCGTTATAATTTACAATATTTTGTTCCATTTGCCCCCATCTATTTAATGCTCAAAGCAAGATAAATTATGGTGTGCTACACTCTTGCATCGGAAAATGCAGAAACATATTCGTGAAACGCGGTTTGTTTGAAATTTGTACTGCATTTGTAATTTAATTTCAGGAGTTCTTGTGACTGATACATTCAACACAGTGGAAACCCAAGCAAGTTACGGCATTGGTTTTCAAATGGGTCAACAATTGCAATCTAATCCTTTTGAAGGTTTAGCTATTGACGCGGTAGTGACAGGGTTAAAAGATGCTTTCGCGGGTCAAGCTCCGCAGGTTGATAACGACGCACTACGTGATGCATTCGGCGAAATCCATAAGCGTATGCAAGCTGAGAAAGAAGAAGCAAGCAAAGCGGTTATCGAAGAAGGCGTTAAGTTCCTTGAAGAAAACGCAAAGCGTGAAGAAGTTCAGGTAACTGAATCTGGCCTACAATACGAAGTATTGGCTGAAGGCGATGGCGAAACGCCAACTGCAGATAGCACGGTTCGCGTGCATTACCACGGCACACTTACTTCAGGTGACGTTTTTGACAGTTCTTACGATCGTGGTCAACCGGCTGAATTCCCAGTTGGTGGCGTGATCAGAGGCTGGACTGAAGCACTACAGCTTATGAAAGTTGGTGCTAAGTTGCGTTTATACGTACCACATGATCTTGCGTACGGTGAGCAAGGAGCTGGTGCAGCAATCGCACCATACAGCACGTTAATTTTTGATGTTGAATTGCTTGATATCTTAGGTTAATTCACTCAAAAAGGTGAGCTCTTGTGGGGGCTCACCTTTTTATTCACTTCACATTTAACGTCACACTTCACACTTCACTTTTCTCTCCCTTGCTCGACTTATACGTCCGTTCTTAAATTAGCATCTACCCTCGTTTTACATTAACTTCTAGCGTAATAGTCGTTAATCATTTTTGTTTTCGTATACATTCTATAGCGTTCCAAGATATTCTTTCGATATAGACGTTAAAAACAGTTTTCGTACTAGGCTACCCATTTGTACATGTGTATCTTTTTGATGAATAAGGTGTTCGGTGTGTATATTGATGTCATCTGCTCCGAGTTGTTATCAGCCTTTGCACGTTTACAATAGGCGCACGCATAAAAAAGGAAAATGAATATGGTTATCAAGCCTAAAGTGAGAGGCTTTATCTGTACAAACGCACATCCTGTGGGTTGTGCAAAGTCAGTAGAGCAACAAATTGCCTATATTGAAGAGAAAGGCAGCTTGGGTGATGGCCCTAAAAATGTGCTAGTCATAGGTAGTTCTACGGGTTATGGCTTGGCATCGCGTATTACTTCTGCATTTGGTTATGGAGCAAAAACCCTTGGCGTTTGCTTCGAAAAAGCGCCTTCAGAACGTAAAACTGGCACTGCGGGTTGGTACAATACTGCTGCTTTCCATCAGCAGGCAGCTAAAAAAGGGCTTTATGCTGAGACTATCAATGGTGATGCGTTTTCTGATGAAATTAAAGCGCAAACAATAGATAAGATTAAAGCCAATATGGGTAAGGTCGACCTTGTGATTTATAGCTTGGCGTCACCGCGCAGAACCGATCCAGATACGGGCGTAGTCTATAAATCTACGCTTAAACCTGTGGGGCGTGAGTACACCACCAAAACTTACGATACCGACAAAGACAAAGTGCATGATGTTACCCTAGAGGCGGCAAACGACGACGAAATCTTAAACACCATTAAAGTCATGGGCGGAGAAGATTGGGAGCGTTGGATGGATCAACTGGGCGAAGCTGGCGTACTTGCTGAAGGTTGCAAAACCACGGCGTATACCTACATAGGAAAAGCCCTAACGTGGCCTATCTATGGCCAGGCGACCATCGGAAAAGCGAAGGAAGACTTAGACAGAGCCGCTGCTGCTATCATTGGTAAAAACACCGAGTTACTCGTTGAAGCGAATGTCAGTTCGTTGAAAGCTCTGGTTACACAAGCCAGTTCTGCCATTCCTGTTATGCCGCTTTATATATCGTTAATGCAGGAAGTGATGAAGCGCGACGGGACCCATGAAGGCTGTATTGAACAAATACATGGGTTGTTCTCTACCTGCCTATTCGGTGATACACCTACATTAGATGAGGCAAACCGCTATCGCATGGACGGCATTGAAACCAATGACGTTACGCAAGCTAAAATTCAAGCCTTGTGGGACAAAGTGACCCAAGAGAACTTTCATGAGCTAAGCGATTACGCTGGTTATCATCACGAATTTTTAAAACTGTTTGGTTTTGATATTGAAGGTGTTGATTACGAACAGGATATTGACCCACTCGTGAAATGGTAAAGGTTTACTATACTTAGTTAAGCCTAATATTGAGTAGAGCCGTCGAATAGACGGCTTTTTCGTTGTTTACTTACCACTTAAACGTAAATGGGGTTTACATTAAATTATAGAAAAGTTGCTCTTTATCTATGATTTGCGTGGCACAAACCGCTCGGTTAATGCTAAAATCCCGAAATTAAGCAGGGGTCTATTCTACCCCTACTCAACAACAGCGTTGATAGCAGTAATACAACAACAAAAATAAGTGTGAATTTTCACTGTTGGTCTATAAAAGAAAAGGCGTATAACGTCGCTTATACATTTGGAATATAAGTTACGGCTTCATAACAGGCTGACCGTAACAGTAAAAAATTCCGTCAATCTAAATATTAAAGGTGTTCAACACCTTAACAATAGTACGCTTTTGCATGCTGATAAGCAGGATTGTCTACGGTCATGCAAAAGAGTATTTCTATTAGAGTAGTGCGATTACATATGATAAAAATCAAGAAAGGTCTCGACCTCCCAATAGAGGGAGCGCCGAAGCAGGAGATCGCTGAAGGGTCTGCTGTTTCACGCGTTGCCATTCTGGGAGAAGAATATGTGGGTATGCGCCCTACCATGCACGTCCAAGTTGGCGATGTAGTGAAAAAAGGCCAGATGCTTTTTGAAGACAAAAAGAATCCTGGCGTTAAGTTCACTGCTCCAGCTGCGGGTGAAGTGGTAGAGGTAAACCGTGGTGCAAAGCGTGTTTTGCAATCAGTAGTGGTTAAGGTTAATGGCAGTGATGCTGTTAGCTTTGATAAAATTGCTGCAGACAAAATCGCGAGTACTGAGCGGGAGCAACTCCAATCAATCCTAGTTGAGTCAGGTATGTGGACAGCGTTGCGTACGCGCCCATTTAGCAAATCTCCAGCCCTCGACTCGATTCCAAATTCAATCTTTGTTACAGCAATGGACACCAATCCGCTAGCCGCGGACCCAGCGGTGATTATTGCTGAGCGCAACGATGACTTCGTAAACGGCTTAAAAGCGTTAACGCAGTTAAGTGGCGGCAAAGTTTACGTTTGTAAAGCTGCAGGCTCATCAGTAGCCACTGGCGATGCCGCAGTAGACGTAGAAGAATTCGGTGGACCACACCCAGCCGGCTTAGCAGGTACACATATCCATTATTTGGATTCTGCTGGTTTGAATAAAACGGTTTGGCATATTAGCTACCAAGATGTAATGGCCTTTGGTGCATTGCTTACTACGGGTGAGCTAGATGCCCGTCGTGTTATTGCTATTGGTGGTCCATCTGCTAAAAATCCTCGTCTAGTTCGTACCTCTATAGGTGCTGATTTAGAAGAGTTGCTAGCAAACGAACAACAAGACGGTGACGTACGTGTCGTTTCGGGTTCCGTGTTAAACGGCGTAACAGCACAAGGTGTTCACGGCTTCTTAGGTCGTTTCCACACCCAAGTATCACTGCTTAAAGAAGGTCGCGAGAAGAAATTCCTTGGCTGGATCACACCTGGTTCAGACAAGCATTCCGTCACGCGCGCTTATCTAGGCCACTTAGGTGGCAGCAAGAAGTTTGATATGACAACAACAACCAATGGCTCTGAGCGCTCTATGGTGCCAATTGGTAATTACGAACGCGTTATGCCCCTAGATATCATCCCTACGCTTTTGCTTAGAGATCTGATTTCTGGTGATTGTGACAGTGCTCAGACATTGGGTTGTTTAGAGTTGGACGAAGAAGATTTGGCATTGTGTACCTATGTATGCCCTGGCAAATACAACTACGGCCCGATTTTACGCGACTGTTTGACCACGATTGAGAAAGAGGGTTAGTCATGGGTTTAAAAGCGTATTTAGAAAAGATTGAACCGAACTTTGAGCCAGGTGGAAAGCACGAAAAATGGTATGCACTGTATGAAGCAGCGGCAACTATTTTCTACACTCCTGGTAAAGTAAACAAAGCTAACACGCACGTGCGTGACAGCATTGACCTTAAACGCATCATGATTTTGGTGTGGTTAGCAACATTCCCAGCAATGTTCTTCGGTATGTACAACATTGGTTTCCAAGCGCAAGAAGCTATTGCTGCTGGTGCCGGTACACTGCCTGACACATGGCAAGCAGGTTTATTCACTGCCTTAGGTGGAGACTTAGCGAATTCCGGTTTGTTAGGGTTATTCTTCTATGGTGCCTGCTTCTGGCTACCTATCTATGCAGTTACCTTTATTGTTGGTGGCTTCTGGGAAGTACTATTTGCTTCGGTACGTAAGCACGAAGTTAACGAAGGTTTCTTCGTTACCTCGGTACTTTTCGCATTAACGTTACCAGCAACTATCCCGCTTTGGCAGGTTGCATTAGGTATTACCTTTGGTGTGGTTATCGCTAAAGAAGTCTTCGGTGGAACTGGCCGTAACTTCCTAAACCCTGCATTGTCTGGTCGCGCGTTCTTATACTTCGCATATCCTGCACAAATCTCTGGTGACCAAGTTTGGGTTGCTGCTGATGGGTACTCAGGTGCAACATCATTAAGCCAAGCGGCTTCAGGCACGCTTGATTACGCTAACATGGACCTTTGGTTTGATAGCTTCTTCGGAACTATCGCAGGTTCTGCGGGTGAAGTATCTGCATTAGCTATCTTAATTGGTGGCTTGTTCATTATGTACATGCGTATTGCAAGCTGGCGAATTGTTGCTGGTGTAGCGATTGGGGTAGCCGTGTTTGCCACCTTGCTGAATATGATTGGTAGCGATACCAACTACATGTTTGCTATGCCTGCATATTGGCACTTTGTTATTGGTGGTCTTGCCTTTGGTATGTTCTTTATGGCCACAGACCCTGTGTCTGCATCGTTTACCAACAAAGGTAAGTGGGCATACGGTATTTTCATCGGCTTTATGACAGTACTTGTACGTGTGCTAAACCCAGCCTTCCCAGAAGGTGTAATGTTGGCCATTCTTTTTGCCAACCTTTGGGCGCCACTGTTCGACTATTTCGTCGCACAAAGTAATATCAAGCGGAGGGTAGCTCGTGTCGGCTAAGAAAGAATCTTTAGGAAAAACGATTGGCGTTGTAGTTGCCGTTTGTCTTGTGTGTTCAATTGTTGTATCTGGCGCCGCTGTAGGCTTGCGCTCGTTACAACAAACTAATGCGTCGCTCGATAAAAAGAGCAACATTTTGAACGCAGCAGGGCTTTACGAAACAGGCATGACGGGTAAAACCATCGAAAGTACATATAGCGAAAAGATTGAATCTCGCTATGTTGATTTGGAAAGCGGTGAGTTTGTAGAAGCGCCAGAGCCAGATTACGATATGTATAAAGCAGCCAAGCAAACTGAATACAGCACAAAAGTGACTAGCAGCAACGTTGGCTTCCAACGTCGCCCTAATGTTGCCAGTGTTTATTTGGTACGTGATGAAGCTGGCGATGTATCTCGCATTATCTTACCAGTGCACGGTAGTGGTCTTTGGGATCTTATGTACGGTTTTCTTGCCCTTGACGCCGATGGCGAAACCGTTCGTGAGTTGATTTACTATCAACAAAAAGAAACACCAGGACTTGGTGGCGAAGTGCAAAACCCAGCGTGGCAGGACAAATGGGATGGAAAGAAACTATTTGAAGATGGCGAAGTGGCTATCCGCGTAGTTAAAAATGCAAACCCAAGCAATCCACACACTATTGATGCGCTTTCAGGTGCTACCCTAACCAGTAAAGGTGTTGAAAACACTATTCAATACTGGGTAGGCGAGCAAGGCTTCGGCCAGTTCCTGAAGACTCAGGCATGGCGTTCATAAGGGGAGTCTCATGGCAGATACTAAAGAAATGAAAAAGGCCCTCTTTGGGCCAATTATGGACAACAACCCTATCGCCTTACAGGTTCTGGGTATTTGTTCAGCACTGGCTATTACCACTAAGCTAGAAACAGCCTTGGTAATGTCTTTAGCGCTAACAACGGTTGTAGCGTTCTCGAACTTGTTTATTTCAATGATTCGTAACCAGATACCATCAAGCGTTCGTATCATCATCCAAATGACTATCATTGCGTCGTTGGTAATCGTAGTTGACCAAATATTGAAGGCTTATTCGTACGAAATTTCGAAGCAGCTGTCGGTATTCGTTGGTTTGATTATTACTAACTGTATCGTAATGGGTCGTGCTGAAGCCTATGCAATGAAGAGCCCACCTCTGATGAGCTTTTTAGATGGTATTGGTAACGGTTTAGGTTACTCATTTGTACTCATTGTTATTGGTACAATTAAAGAGCTATTCGGTTTCGGTACTATTCTGAACTTCGAAATTCTTCCACTAGTTCAAAACGGTGGTTGGTATCAGGGTAATGGTTTGTTAATCCTACCATTTAGCTCATTCTTCTTAATCGGCGGTATGATTTGGGTTATCCGTACCCTTCGTCCCGAGCAAGTAGAGCCTAAGGAGTAAGTCATGGAACATTATTTGTCGTTATTTGTTCGCTCAATTTTTGTTGAGAACATGGCGTTATCACTTTTCTTAGGTATGTGTACCTTCTTGGCGGTATCGAAGAAAGTTAAAACTGCTATGGGTCTTGGTGTTGCGGTAATCGTAGTACTGGGTATTTCTGTACCGGTTAACCAAATCATTTATGTGAACATCCTTGCACCAGGTGCACTAGCGTGGGCTGGTTTCCCTGACGCAGATTTAAGCTTCCTGAATTTCTTAACCTTTATCGGCGTTATCGCGGCATTGGTTCAAATTTTGGAAATGAGCTTAGATAAGTTTTTCCCTGCGCTTTATAACGCGCTTGGTATCTTCCTTCCGCTAATTACGGTTAACTGCGCTATCTTCGGTGGTGTGGCATTCGCGGTACAACGTGAGTATAACTTGACCGAAAGTGTCGTTTACGGCGTAGGAAGTGGTATGGGCTGGGCAATTGCAATTGTGCTGTTGGCCGCTGTACGTGAGAAGCTTAAATATGCCGATATGCCTGATGGTATTCGTGGTCTGGGCTCTGTGTTCATGATTGCGGGTCTTATGGCACTTGGCTTCCAGTCATTCACTGGTATTCAGCTGTAATCGAGCTCGGGAGCATATAAATGAATCAAGTAGAAATTTTCCTAGGCGTCGGCATGTTTATTGCCATTGTATTGGCGCTAGTATTTATCATCATGTTTGCTAAGTCGAAGCTGGTACCAAGCGGTGATGTAACTATCACTATTAACGGTGACCCAGACAAAGCAATCAAAACTGAGCCAGGCGGCAAGCTTCTCGGTGCACTTGCAGATGCTGGATACTTCGTATCTTCAGCATGTGGTGGTGGTGGTTCTTGTGGTCAGTGCCGTGTAGACGTGCATTCAGGTGGTGGTGAAATTCTTCCAACTGAACTTGATCACATCACTAAAGGTGAAGCCCGTGAAGGCTGCCGTTTGTCATGTCAGGTTGCGATTAAGCAAGACATGGAAATCGAACTTGAAGAGTCAGTATTTGGTGTTAAAAAGTGGGATTGTGAAGTTATTTCTAACGACAACAAAGCGACCTTCATCAAAGAACTTAAGCTTCAAATTCCTAACGGTGAAAGCGTACCTTTCCGTGCTGGTGGTTACATTCAAATTGAAGCCCCTGCGCATCATGTTAAGTATAAAGAGTTTGAAATCCCTGATGAGTATCGCGGTGATTGGGAACGCTTTGGCTTCTTCGATATCGAATCTAAAGTAGATGAAGAAACCATTCGTGCTTACTCAATGGCTAACTACCCGGAAGAAGAAGGTATTATTATGTTGAACGTGCGTATCGCTACGCCGCCACCTAATAACTTAAGCCTACCTGCTGGTAAAATGTCATCGTACATCTGGAGCCTTAAAGAAGGCGACAAAGCAACGATCTCTGGTCCATTTGGGGAATTCTTCGCAAAAGAAACCGAAAACGAAATGGTATTTGTTGGCGGTGGTGCGGGTATGGCGCCAATGCGTTCGCATATCTTCGACCAACTTCGTCGCTTAAAAACTGATCGTAAGATGAGTTTCTGGTACGGTGCTCGTTCACTTCGCGAAATGTTCTATACAGAAGACTTCGATGAGTTAGCTGCAGAAAACGATAACTTCAAGTGGCACGTTGCCCTTTCAGATCCTCAGCCTGAGGACAACTGGGAAGGTTACACTGGGTTCATTCACCAAGTTCTTCTTGAGAACTACCTGAAAGATCACCCTGCGCCAGAAGATTGTGAGTTCTACATGTGTGGACCACCTATGATGAACGCAGCCGTTATCAACATGCTGAAAGACCTAGGTGTTGAAGACGAAAACATTATGCTTGATGACTTCGGTGGTTAATCCGAAAATCGACAAGTGAGTAAAGGGGGCGTAAGCCCCCTTTTTGTTTAGTTAAAGGACCCATAACGTGATTCGATTCTTTGCCAGAATAGCATTAGCAGTTATTGCTATGAGCATCCTCTTTATTGCCAGTTGCAGTGAAAAACCCCTTTCGGTAGTACATCTGCAAGGCCAAACCATGGGCACGACTTACAATGTTAAGTACGTACTAGGTGAAGGTGAGGCGGCAGTAGAAGGTTTGCAGGAAGAAATTGACGCTAAGTTAGTTAACATTAATAAAATGATGTCGACTTACGATACAACGTCTGAGTTGTCTCGTTTTAACCAATACCGATATTCAGATAACTTTGCTGTGTCTCAAGAGACACTTACCGTGGTTACTGAAGCCCTTCGCTTGGCCCGTTTGAGTGACGGTGTGCTAGATGTTACGGTTGGGCCCTTGGTCAATCTATGGGGATTTGGCCCGAATAAACGGCCAGAAAAAGTGCCAACCCAAGCAGATATTGATGCAGTTCGCGATTACGTAGGTTTTGAGAAATTATCTACTACGCCAACCGGCCTTAAGAAAGCAAACCCCATGCTGTATGTTGATTTATCAACGATTGCTAAAGGTTATGGTGTTGATGAAGTGGCGGCCATTTTAGATGCCCATGATTTAGAGCATTATCTTGTAGAGATTGGCGGTGAAATGCGGGTTAAAGGCGAGCGTGGTGATGGCAATGAATGGCTAATTGCGATTGAAAAGCCGGTAACGACAGAACGCGCGGTACAAAAAGTGGTGTCTATTGGCACTAATGCTATAGCGACTTCGGGTGATTACCGTAACTATTACGAAGAAGACGGTAAACGTTATTCTCATTTGATTGATCCGAATACCGGCGCACCGATAACCCATGATTTGGTGTCGGTTACGGTGGTAAACCCATCTTCAATGATTGCTGATGGCTTAGCCACAGCGTTTAATGTAATGGGGTGGCAACGTGCAATCGACCTTGCAGAGCAAGAGCAACTTGCTGTATTCCTCATTCGTCGCACAGCCGACGGATTTGAAGAGTATGCCACGCCAGAATTTGATAAACTGGTAGAAGTAAATAATTAAGGAGTAGGCTATGTCTACGTTTATTTTAGCATTCGGTTTCTTCCTCACTATGGTACTCGCCATGGCTGTTGGCTACCTGGTGCAGCGCAAAACTATTTCGGGTAGTTGCGGTGGACTAGGCGCATTAGGTATCGCTAAAGCATGTGATTGCCCCGAGCCTTGCGACAGGAAAAAATCTCGTATGGAAAAAGAAGAAGCGAGAGAAAAGAAATTGAATGAATGGAAACAAAATCAGATCCTTTAATCTGATGATGTAGTTAACCTAGTGATGTAAGTAGGCGCTGATAAAACAGAGCCTTTCACAACATTGGATCACACTATACGGCAATAACCGTTCCTAGATAAAAGCGCGATAGGCTGCAAGCTTACCGCGCTTTTTTTATCTAAAACGATACGCCTATTTTGCCCATTCACTCATAGTTCGCGCAAAGTGGTTGCTCACTATTCATCGTATACAGTGGTAAGCCTAACTGATATGTTCTAGAATACTGTTTTTACATACAGCATTTTTTTAAAGGCTTGTATAATAAGAGCTAGCAACTTAGGGGCGGCTTAGGGGCAGTTTGGGAGCATACACCATGCGAAAAATCATCCATGTAGATATGGACTGCTTTTATGCTGCGGTTGAAATGCGTGACAACCCTGCGTTACGCAATATCCCTATTGCCATTGGTGGAAGCTCTCAGCATCGAGGGGTTATTTCTACCTGTAATTACCCCGCCCGTAAATATGGCGTTCGTTCCGCCATGGCCACCGCTTATGCATTCAAGCTTTGCCCAAATCTCACCTTAGTGAAAGGGCGCATGGAGGCTTACGTAAAAGAGTCTCAACGAATTCGCGAAATATTTGCCGACTATACCGATTTAATCGAGCCACTTTCGTTAGATGAAGCTTACCTCGATGTGACCAATAGCCAATATTGTGGTGGCAGTGCCACGTTAATAGCCGAAGAAATTAGAAGTCGAATTGAGTCAGAGTTGGGCTTAACCGCATCGGCGGGCGTTGCACCCTGTAAGTTCGTAGCAAAAGTGGCCAGCGATGAAAATAAGCCTAATGGTATTTGTGTCATTACTCCTGATAAATTAGATAGTTTTGTGAGGGGCATGCCTCTTAAAAAAATTCCAGGGGTAGGTAAGGTGACAATGCTAAAGCTACAACGATTAGGCTTAGCTACCTGTAACGATGTGCGCAGTTATCCTTTTGAGCGCATACAAAAGGAATTAGGTAAATTTGGTGCGGTATTATGGGAGCGTGCGCATGGTATTGATGATCGAGAACTGTCAGTATCAAGAGAGCGTAAGTCTATAGGCGTAGAGCGCACCCTAAGCAACGATATTCATTCGATGGAAGAATGTAGAGACTTTATGCCTCATTTACTGGAAAAGCTTCAGGAACGCATTCAGGCGCATGAAAAGCGCACAGGCAAACCTGTTCGTATTCGTACTCAAGGGGTGAAACTTAAATTTCAAGACTTCCAGCTAACCACGGTTGAGCATCGATGCCCTTCGTTAAATGCGCATTACTTTGATACCCTACTAAAAGAAGCTTACGAGCGCGCTAAAGGCCGTGGTATACGCTTAGTTGGGCTACATATTGGTCTTGGTGAGGCACAAACCATACATCAGCTCCCTTTGCCCCTAGAAGGTGAGTAGAAAAGTGAGTAGTAAAGAGCGTAGACTGGTGTGTACATAGGTGAATAGCCGCAAAGTACGGGAAACCTTATCAGACGCTTTATGAACAGAGCCCGAATTTTACCGTATTCAAATTAACAAAAAAGTGAAAAGCAGGAACCATCATGACTACCCCGGAACCTAAAACCCAAGAACTTAAAACCCCAGGTCGATACCGCCATTATAAAGGCAGTGATTACGACGTTTACGAAGTGGCGATACATTCAGAAGACGAGTCTTCCTTAGTGGTATATCGTCCATGTTATGGCGAAAAAGCCCTGTGGGTTCGTCCATTAAGTATGTTTCAAGAAGAGGTGGTGGTAGAAGGTAAGTCAGTCCCTCGATTTGCTTATATTGGTGAGATCCCAAACGACGAAAAAATGATCTGAACCGCAAACTAAGTCATAGTGTACTTAGATCTATTTAATAATAAGCACTCTTTAAGGGAACCCTAATGACGCACAAACTTACCCGAAGTTTTCTACTTGCTGCAAGTTTAGTATCGACCACCTTCATTCCAGCCGCTTTTTCGCAAGACCGTTTCGAAAAGGTTGAAATAGAGGCAACAGCACTTAAAGGTTCTGTGCATATGTTGACGGGGATGGGCGGTAATATCGGCGTTTCTGCGGGTGACGATGGCATTCTAATTATTGACGATCAATTCGCACCTCTAGCTGAAAAAATTGCGACGGCACTTGGCGAGCTTGGCAGCGATAAGCCCAAGTATGTGATTAACACCCATTACCACGGCGACCATACAGGCTCAAATGCATTTTTCCACAGCCACAAAGGCGCGACTATATTAGCCCACGATAACGTGCGCATTCGATTAGCCAACGATGAAAAAGTATCGCCAGATGCGCTACCAGCTATCACTTATGAAAACGGCATTAAGTTACATTTTAACGGTGAAACCATTCACATTATGCATCTTGAATCAGGGCACACCGATGGCGATAGCATAGTATGGTTTGAACAGCCGGATATCATGCACACGGGTGATTTATTCTTTAATGGGTTATTCCCATTCATCGACTTAAATTCTGGCGGCAGTGTTAAAGGCTACATCGAATCAGTCAAGCAAGTGTTGGCGAAGATAAATGACGATACTGTGCTCATTCCTGGTCATGGTGAACTTAGCAATAAAACCGAGTACACCAATTTTCTTGCCATGATTGAAGAAACTTTTGCCTTTGTAAAAGCGCAGAAAGCAAAAGGCATGAGCCTTGAAGCAATTACTGAAGCAGGGCTCGATAGTAAATGGCATAAGTGGGCATGGAGCTTCATTTCTGAAGAGAAGTGGATTGCAACATTATACAAAGGCGCTTAGTCGAAGCACGTAGAGCCACTTTTAAAAACAAACAAGGAGCAGCTAAGTAGCAGCTCCTTTTTTTAGTTATCGGTAAGCATAGAAATTTTCGCTTTATCTAACCATTTTAATTGCGCCAGCGGATAGCCCAAAAAGAATTTTTCTCTTGATAAAATAATTCGATTTTCAATGCGCTTAATACCAAGCTCTTCTCTGTCACTCAGCAAGGTACAGGCATCATTTAGTTTGGCGATATTCGCAAAACAACTGAACGACACATAATCCACTTTTCCTGTAATCTGCATGCAATCCATGAACTCTGGTATTTCTTGAATAGCAGCAATAAAGCGCCGTTTAAATGGGGCACTATTGTCATGCAAGGTAAATTCAACATACGCGAAAACATGTTCGCACATGGCTTCAATATTCACATCAGCGTGAAAGGTGCGAAAGTACCCGGCTTCTTTTAATGCTTTTACTCGCTGAAAGCAGGCGCTAGGGGAAAGGTTAACTCGGCCCGCTAATTCCACGTTGGTGAGGTCTGCTTGCAAATGCAATATAGCCAATATTTTTTGATTGTAACTATCTAAATGAATAATCTTTTTCATAAGGTGGTTTCTGTTGGCTTAAACACACGAGTTACTACATTTAGAACTGTTTTTCGCGCTGAATTCCTTTTCTCCTTGTCCATCATGTTTACCCCTGTTGCCGCTATCTACTGCGCTGACTTTTTATTCTGCGACGACAAGCTGTGTACCGGGCGGGTGACTTTATTCCTGCGTTTAACATTTGCGCCATAGCCGCGTGGATAACCGGTATCCTGTTTAGCTTTTCGAGCGCTGAAACTGGGCTTTTTATCACCCCTATTGAAGCCATAGACGCCTTAATTATTTCCTTAGCCAGCTACCTTTTTTTATCCCGCGCAATGCGAGTTCTTACTAATAAGACCGCCATAAAGAACAGTGCCAATAGCGCTACACCCGCAACCATAACCGCAACCAAAGACACCACCGAAAGAGAAAACCTATGAAAGAACTAAGCTTTCAAGATATGAAAGACATTTTGCTAGGCTGTACTGTGCTAGGCACCGGGGGCGGTGGTGAAATGAGTGAAGGCCTAGAATTAATTAACGAAGTGATAGAGAAAGGATTACCACTTCGGCTTGTAGGGCTAGATGAAGCCCCCGACGATGAATGGATTTGCACGCCTTATTTGCTCGGCGCCCTCGATTTAACGGCCAAAGAGGCCGACGAATACAAAGCCTTACCCAGAAATGCTGAGCCAGCTATATGCGCCGCGTTTAGCCGCATAGAGTCTTATTTTGATAGAAAGTTTTATGGCACGGTATGCTGTGAAATGGGCGGTTCCAATACGGCTGTGGCATTTTATACCGCAGCGTTAAATGGTGGCGTGGTGATTGACGGTGATCCCGCTGGGCGGGCTGTACCTGAAATAACCCACTCAACCTATTATCTAAACGGACTTGATGCCGCGCCTGTTATTGCCGCCAATAGCTTTTGCGAAATCTTCGTGTGTGAAGGGTTGCATGATGACCAAAGAGCCGAGCACGTTATGCGTGCACTTTGCCGAGTTAGCGCCAACGACATTGCGGCTATCGACCACGCTATGCCGGTAAAAGATATCCGTCATGCCCTTATTGGTGGAACTATTTCAAAAGCGTGGGCGCTAGGTAAAGCAGTGTCGGCAGCCAAACAGCAAGGTGCGGATATTGCCAAAGTGATTGCAGACGTTGGCAATGGTTTTGTTGCCTTTAGAGGCAAAGTGACAGCCTTTGAATTTGATACCATAGGTGGCTTTTCTGTCGGAACCGTTGATTTAGCTGGCGCAGACAATGATGAAGGGAATGACGCAGGACATACCTACCAGTTAGGGGTTAAGAACGAAAACCTGGTCAGCTACTACGATGGTGAAGTGGATGTGACTATTCCAGATCTCATTTGTGTAATTGATGAGAATACCGGTGAGCCAGTGACCAATCCGCATTATGAAATTGGCCAATCGTTAGCGGTGATTATTTTGCCTGCGCCTGATGCATTTTTAACCCCAAAGGGCTTAGCTACCTTTGGTCCAGCGTATGTTGGTGTAGATGCGCCTTATCGCCCAGCTAGCTTGCAAAACAGGCACAATAAATAGGTGTAAATTAGACGTATTGCGCGTTGCTTAGCGCGCCAAGCTTGTTTATGCTCAAGCCTGTTATTATTAACGTTCTAAAAAAGGGTACATCGTGTGTGAACTGCTTGGCATGAGTGCCAATACGCCAACTGATTTGTGTTTTAGCTTTACTGGCCTCACCCGACGTGGTGGCGAGACAGGCCCGCACAAAGATGGCTGGGGCATGGCATTTTATGAAGGCAAGGGCATTCGCCTTTTTCACGATCCAGAGCCCTGTGCCACGTCTCAAATTGCAGAGTTTGTATCTCACCTGCCGATTAAAAGCGAAACGGCTATTTGTCATATTCGCCAAGCTAATGTAGGCAATATAAACCTTGCTAACACCCACCCTTTCACCCGTGAAATGTGGGGTAAGTATTGGGTGTTTGCCCACAATGGGCAGCTGCCTAACTTTGTACCTCGTGAAGGCATGTATGAAGCCGTTGGGGATACTGACAGCGAAGCCATGTTCTGCGACTTAATGAATCAGGTGCGCGAGAACTTGCCTCGTGATGCGATGCCGCAACAATTGGCCGATACACTGGTGGATATCGCAAAAGGCTACGCAGAGCAGGGCGTATTCAATTGTTTATTAAGCAATGGCGACTGGTTGTTTTCATTTTGTAGCACCAAAATGGCGAGCATTACCCGCCGTGCCCCGTTTGGCCCAGCTTGCCTCAGCGACGTGGAGGTAGAGATTGATTTTGCTGCAGAAACCACACCCAACGATGTGGTGAGTATCATTGCCACTGCGCCACTAACCCATGACGAACAATGGGATATTTACGAGCGTGGTGAATGGAAGCTATGGCAGCAAGGCGAGGTGATTGCCAGCGGTAAAGTGGATGTTCCTGTGCACAAATCTGAAGCGGCCATGACAAGCCCGAGCCCTGATCCTAGCGCTAACTCACTCTAGTTCAACCCTTAGTAAGTCACAACTGTCACGTAATTGTCACCGTACTGCAATTGACTTCTATCCTTACATATCTGAACATTCATATATTATAAATTTCATATGTGACTTGCCGGGGCATACGTTAATGCTCCGCAGTTCTATGATGTTTCAATTATAAATGGACGGGTATGAACAAGTGGTTAGGGTTTAATTACGGCGCATTTTTTGTTGTGCTTTTCGGCATTACCTCATTATGCACGATCGTTCCACTTACCAGCCATGCCCAAGGGTTTACTGTTGAAGGTGAACTTAGAGGCAGATATGAAAACCTAGACGGCCAATTTAGGGCCGGCGAGGAAGGGAGCGACGAGGTACTACTTTTTCGCACTCTACTCCATGGGAAGTACCGTTATGAAAACATCACGATAGGCATAGAAATTCAAGACAGTCGCAGTTATTTGGGAGATGAAAGTACTCCCTTGTCTAGCAGTTTTGTGAATACGGCTGACGCCCTACAAGCATATGTGGCGTTTTCGGGGCTGCCTAGTCTGCTTAGCTATGTACAACCGCAAAGGCATTCCCAGCACACACTCACTGTAGGAAGACAAACGGTGTCTATTGGATCGAAGCGGCAAATAGAGCGGGTAAGCTACGCCAATGTCATTAAAAGCTACACAGGTATTTATTCCCAGACGACCACCGACAGTAGTAATGAACTTCATGCCTTCTATGTCGTGCCGATTGAACGATTGGTCGATGACAAAGATGAGGTACTATCTAATCATTGGCAAGCAGATAAAGAGCAATGGGGGCGACGCATATGGGGTATTCATTATCGTCACGCAGATACACTACCTTCACTCGTTTCAAATTTATGGACGGAAGCATTTGTATACGGCTTCGATGAACAAGACCGGCACCATACCCCAACCCCGAATCGTCACTATCTCACCTTGGGTTTTCGGATTTTTCGTAAACACAAACCACAACAATGGAACCTCGATATAGAAGTTGCCCATCGACAAGGCAGTCGACATAGTAGCAGTGACGTGACAGACAACGATGATTTGGCCGTAAGTGCGAACATGTTATTGTTCCGTGTGGGTTACACCTTTAATCACTGGCTAAACCCTAACTTAGCCTTTCAGCACTATTACACCAGTGGCGATGATAACCCTAATGATAACCGCTATGGTCAGTTTGAACGGTTATTTGGCGGCAGGCGCACCGACTTAAACAATACTTCTATTCATGGGCCGTTAACACCTGCAAACCTAACCGCGACAGGGGTTCGCGTTGAGTTTCGTCCAAATGCAAACTGGGATGGAAGGATTCATTATTCTGCCGCTACCTTGTCGTCAAACACGGATAGCTTTGTTATTGGTAAATATCAGGATCCGTCAGGGCAAAGCGGTGATGATATTGGCCACACAGTCGATTCCCGTATCCGTTTTTGGACAGACGATAAAACGTGGATGTTTGATGCAGGTTTCTCGCTATTGTTCGCGGGCAATTACCTTGAGTCGTTACGAGCGCAAGAGGGTTTGCCTACCTCCACCACCCGCTTCGGTTATGTGCAATTGAGCTATCAATTTTAGTCAAAGAAGCGTGATTGCGTTTATTAACGCGTAAAGGTACTAGCTGTTAAGGGCCTCTACAATCAACGACTGAATTTTTTGATAGCGTAGTGGCAACGAACGGTGGGGAGTTTTCACAAAGTAAAGAGGCTCCGCAACATCGTTTGTTGCAGGGTATATCGTTAAACTTTCAGTGGCGTTGGCAAAGCTATCTAGTACTTTAATGGGCAGTACGGTAAAGCCCAGCCCTTTGCTTACGGGCAATAAAATTTGAGACAGCTGATTAATGTAACCACGCTTTGGCAACCGACTAGGATCTAATTGCATTAGCGCTTGCTCGCCCGAGTGGCTAAAGTAAAGTTTTAGGTAGTGCATGGCGTCGGGGTGGTTAATCAACCCAAGCGATAGCAAGATATCGGCAATGTCTTTTTCTTGGCTACTTGCACTATTGTCAGCACTATTATCAGCACTATTCGTACTTAAATTACCAAGAGCACCTTTGGGCAATATAAGCCCCAAAGATTCGCTACCGATTTTTTCAGAGGATAACATCTCTTCATCAGGTTGTTGCGTGACGATGCCTAACTCTAGGCTAGAAGCGTGAATGCTATTGAGGATGGTTCGGTTGGGCGCAACTTCTAAATGTATACTCAAACTCGGATGGGCAACCTGTAGCTCAACAAGTACAGGGTACAAACGCTGAGCCAACGCACCCGAGCAACCAATTACACACTGTCCTTCGTAGGGCGCATCAAACTTTAAGCTTTCTATGAGTGCCTGTTCATGCTTACTCAAGCTTTGCGCATAGTCGTAAACTCGTTGCCCTTGTTCAGTTAGCTCTACACCTTTACCTAGGCGAATGAGTAACTCACAGCCACAGGCTTCTTCCAATTTTTTTATGTGTTGGCTCACACCGGGCTGCGTCATAAATCGTTGTTCTGCGGTACGGGTAAAATTCCCCGTTTCTACTAGCACTTTGAACGTATCAAGCCACTGTGGATTTAGCATGGTATAAATTTAAATTATGGATTTGAGAATTAATCATAATTTCTAGTGTTTGCTTTGTCTAGTTAATATACGTGCATACTTTACATTGAGGAGATAAAGATGACTGAAGCAGTTAACACCCCTTATCCACGTACGTTTTCGCACATTGGTATTTCGGTTCCAGACCTTGATGCCGCCGTTAAATTTTACACTGAAGTACTAGGCTGGTACTTAATTATGAAGCCCACTGAGATTGTTGAAGATGATTCAGCAATTGGCGAGATGTGTACCGACGTATTTGGTGCAGGTTGGGATAAGTTCCGTATTGCTCACCTTTCAACGGGCGACCGTGTGGGTGTAGAAATTTTCGAGTTTAAAAATCAGGAAAACCCTGAAAATAACTTCGAATACTGGAAGACTGGCGTGTTCCATTTCTGTGTTCAAGACCCTGATGTTGAAGGCTTGGCAGAGAAAATTGTAGAAGCGGGTGGTAAGAAACGCATGAAAGCCCCGCGTTACTACTACCCAGGCGAGAAGCCTTACCGCATGATTTACATGGAAGACCCGTTTGGCAACATTCTAGAAATTTATAGCCACAGCTATGAACTTCATTACGCCAGCGGTGCCTACCAATAGGTAAAGGCAATAGGAAAGGAAGCAGGCATCAATGGCTATAACGTTAGACATTGATAATAGTAAGAGGCGAGTGGATCACTCGCCTTTTTTAATGGGCAGGAAAGCTACCGTATTGGCACTTCTATTAGCACTTAACCCCATTGCCCCGCAACATAAGGGTTGCTGGCTTTTTCTTTTGCTACCGTGGTAGTAGGGCCATGACCAGGATAAATCACCATATCGTCAGGCAGCGTTAAAATATTCGCGTTTATTGAATCGAGTAGCTGTTGATGATTTCCCTGAGGGAAATCAGTGCGCCCAATCGAGCCTGCAAAAATCACATCACCTACAATAACCTTGTTACTCGTTCGCTCCACCAGAACCACATGGCCAGGGGTATGTCCCGGACAGTGCAGCACCTCAAGCGTTAGCTCGCCAACTGAAATGGTATCTTTGTCATTCAACCATTGGTTAGGCACAAAGGGCGTGGCAGGTGGAAAGCCAAACATTTGGCTTTGCTGCATAAGGGCATCTAGCCAAAACTTGTCCCCCAGATGTGGCCCTATTATCGGCACATCGTAATGTTTAGCCAGTTCGACGGTGCCACCTACATGGTCTAAATGACCGTGGGTAAGAATGATTTTTTCAATAGTGACCTGATTATCCGACGCCGCGCCGATAAGTTTCTGTATATCTCCGCCAGGGTCAACAAATGCCCCCTGTTTACTACCTGCGTCCCAAATAAGCGAACAGTTTTGAGCAAATGGCGTAACCGGTATAATAACAATTTCCAATGTGCTGCCTCCCAACAACGGCTATTTCGAAAACACTTGTTTGCCTGCTATGTAGGTAGCATGCACTTGGGTTTTCCAAATATCTTTTTTATCAATGGTGAAGATATCTTGATCAACCAGTATAAAATCAGCCCATTTTCCCGGTGTAAGGGTGCCAAGTGTATCTTCCATATGTCCCGCGTAAGCGGCATCTAATGTAAAGCCTTTAAAGGCTTGCTCAATAGTAAGCGCTTCGTGTGCATACCAGCCTTTCACCGGTTGATTGTCCCTGTCTTGACGGGTTACCGCAGCGTGCAAACCATAAAATGGGTTTGCCAGTTCGACAGGAAAATCTGAGCCTAATGGCAAAGGAATGCCTGATTCAAGTAAAGTTTGCCACGCATAAGCACCTTCCATTCTGTCTTTTCCAATACGATCTTCAGCCATATTTTTATCGCTGGTGGCATGTGTTGGTTGCATGGATGGCAATACATCTAATTCGGCAAAACGAGCGAGATCTTCAGGCGCGATAACTTGCGCATGTTCTATTCGGTTACGTAATTCACTACCGCCAATAGCAGCAAATGTTTTTTCAAATTCATTAAGCGCAACATGATTCGCTTTGTCGCCAATAGCGTGGTAATTCAATTGAAACCCAGCACCGATGACCGATGTAAATAACGGCGTCATGTCCTCAGGCTGAGTGAGTAATAAACCATGCTGGTGGGGGGCGTCAGAGTAGGGGGCTAATAAGGCTGCGCCTCTACTGCCAAGGGCTCCGTCACCGTAGGCTTTGACTGAACGAATGTACAAATAATCATTAGCGTCTCGTATTGGCCCTTTTCCAAGTAGTTTACTTAAGTCAGGGTCAGTGGCGCTTATCATGGCGTATATTCGAATGGGTAATTCAGCTTGAACTGCTTGTTTAATATAGAAGTCGTACACACCACGGCCGACACCCGCATCATGCATTGACGTAATACCATTTGATAGTAAGTGCTTACCTGCGGCATCAAGTTGGCGTTTATAAACCGCATTGCTCTGTGTTGGTAAATAGGGTTCGACTAATGCCATGGCATTGTCAATTAATACTCCAGTCGGCTCGCCGTTAGCATCTTTAACTATCTCACCGCCAACGGGCGTGGGGGTGTCTTTGGTAATACCGGCCAAGGTAAGGGTTTTGGTATTAGCCCAACCCGCATGGCCATCTACACGCGTTAGCCATACCGGCCGGTCGGACACTTTTTTATCCAAATCACCACTGGTTGGAAAGGCTCTATCAGACCATAACTCTTGGTTCCACCCTCGGCCAGTAATCCATGGTTGCGTGCTATTCGCCAGTGCATATTCTGCTACGCTATCAGCGGCATCGGCAGCACTGGTACTTTCACGTAAATCAACTTCCAGTAGGTTGGCACCTAAGCCCAATAAATGCCCGTGCGCATCAATAAGCCCCGGCAACATTACGCGGCCTTTACCATCAATGGTGTTGGAAATATTTAACGTTTGAGCAGTGGTCTCATCTACTTTTATATCGAGAGAAAGCACTTTGCCTTCGTCGATAAGAATCGATGTGAACGATATTAAATCAGCATCATCATTCAGCGTGTAACCTTTTACGTTGGTAAAAAGTGTTGCTGCACACGCAACACCCGATAGTGTGGCTATAGCAAGGGCGCCACCGAATTTAAGAAAGGAGCGCTTAATGCCGTATCTGTTACTTTGATTAGGGGGAATTCCACTTACTATTTCTGTCGTATTAACGTGCATTTTTAGCATGCTTATTCTTCCGTGTTAATAATAGGGGGTTGTAGTAAAAAGTCGCGCTGCCAAATTTCGGTCATAGAGGCTTGGCTTATATTGCCGCCTGACAGCATCACCAATGCCGTTTGCCCAGGTGGCGTGTTAGCAGCCCAAGCAGCAACCGCTGCCATACTCATGGCACAAGTGGGCTCTATATGAAGTTTTAATAGGTGCTGTAGCCACTGCGTCCAGTAGACTATTTGCAATTCGTCCACTTCGTAAAAATCATCAAGCTCTTGTAATAGAGGAAAGGTCACATTGCCAACCGAGGGCGTTGCTGCGCCGTCGGCAAGGGTTACCGGTGGGGCATCAAGGGCAATAATCTCGCCTTGCTGCAATGACTGAGATGCATCGTTGGCAGCCAGTGGTTCAGCCCCAATCACTAGCGCATCGGGTTGTAGCGCACGAGCCGCAAGCAAAGTACCCGATAACAGTCCACCACCGCCACAAGGGGCAAAGATAGCATCTACCTTTCCTGTATCTTCGAGGGCTTCCATTGCGGCGGTGCCTTGACCGGCCACAATGTCTGGATGGTTAAATGGTGGGATCCACACAGTATTTTCTTCTTCGGCTGCATTAGCCACGGCGATATCTGCTTCTTGGCGGGTGGGGAACAACTTAAGTGTTGCCCCATAACTTTCAGTGGCCGCTGCTTTAATAGGAGAAATTGTTTTGCTAGCGAAAATAGTCGCGGGAATGCCATACTTTGCCGCCGCGTATGCCACGGCTTGTGCGTGATTACCCGAGCTATTCGCTACGACTTGTTTTGGTAACTTACCTTGTTCGTGAAGGTGACCTAAAAAGTTCAGTGCGCCGCGAAGCTTAAACGCGCCTATGGTTTGAAGGCATTCAGCTTTGAATAAAATACGGTGCCCCATCCACCTATTTAACAAACTCGACTCCATAATAGGTGTGCGCGTTACGTGGTCTTTTATTCTGTCATACGCTTGAGTTATAGACGAATAGGAGAGTTCCGTTTCATTAGGGTGCATGAGTAACGCCTTGTATCTTCATTAGAAATACGTTTATTTAAACGCAGTGATCATTATGTAAAGGTATACCCTACCATTTAAATTCTAAAAGGATAATTCATAAAAATTTCATATTCGAGGTTTATAGTCCCAGCCTCTCGAATGAGAGGTCATTGTAATGCAATCAAGAGTTACCCACCGAATTTACGGACTCCCCTTAGTGCTGTTCGTGTTTCTTTCCATACTTTTTGTTTCAGCGGGTGTCTATCTCGACAAAGAAGACAAACGGGTGCGGATTTCAAAAGCCCAGTCAGTTGCTGAACAGGTAAAAATTAGCTTAGAAGTATTCTCTACCGAACGCATCCAAGCCGTCCACAATTTAATGCGTAACTGGCCAACCTTTGCGCCCAATCAGGTAGATTGGTTTAATGCGCAAGCAATGTCTTTGATGGGGATGCAGCGCGGCTATAGTTCACTAACGTTTGCTGATCAAAACGGCATTATTCAATGGGTTGCTACGCCCTCTCATGGAATGAAAACTCGCCTATCGAACCAACTTATCGGCCAGCCACTCGTATCGGTGGGGCTAACTATTCCCGCGCTTGCTGAATCGCTGGCGAGTACGTTGGTACATTCGTCAGTAACGAGTCATTACCATATTATTGTTGGCCGTTCTATTAGCCCTCAAGAACTCAATCACGGGTACTTATTGGCGGGCTTTGACGCACAAACGATTTTGGGCGTTATGCTAGGTGAACTAGAAGGTCCTCAGTTTAATTTTGTGCTTCGAGACTCGGGGCACACCCTATTTAGCAATGGTGAGTTGGTCAATGATGGAACCGTTATTACTACTGAGCCATTTTCATTTATTGGTCGGCAGTTTTCGCTTTCCATGCAAACTCAAGTGGGGCGTTATAGCGTTGGCCTATTAGTCGCGGTAATCGGGCTTTTAATGTCGGCGTTGGCCAGCTGGATTTTTCATAAGCAAATGAAAGGTGCGGTGAATCTATCGGTCAGTCAAAAGCGCTACCTTACGGCAAGCGAGGCCTCGTTAGATGCGTTAGTCATTTATCGGCCCAAGGGCAGTGATTACGAGCTAGTTGAAGCGAACCGCTACAGCCGTTTTCTATTTCGTGGAGCATGCTCAGAGTTAAGCACTAAAACACTGAAAGACCAGTTAGCGTTTCTAGGTAAAGCCGAACTGTTCGACTGTATCAAGGAGGTGGCAACAAACAACATGCCCTTTGAAGAGTACGTCGCTATTAAGGAAAGTAAAATTGCGCCTGAATGGTTGAAGGTACAAGTGGTTAAAGCGGGAGACAATATTGCCTTAACCGCTAGGGATGTCACAGAAAGATTCAAAGCTCAGCAAGCACTTAAACATAGCGAAGAGCGCTATCGGAGGCTTGTCGATGGCATGCATAGACACTTCGTTTATACCAAAACCGCTGAACATAAGTTTATTTATGTCAGTGCTGGAATTAATACTATTTTGGGGTTTACGCCAGAGTATTTCATCGAGAAAGAATCGCGACTGTTAAGGAAAATACCAGACGAGACTTTCGATATACGAATGAAATCGGGGGAGGGGGTAAAACCCGACCCATATTTGGTTCACTACACCAGCTGTGAAGGAAAAGAATTGGTACTAGAGTTTTCAGATACGCCGATCTTGAACGAGTCTGGTGCCCTAATCGCAGTTGAAGGTATTGCAAAAGATGTAACCAAAGAGCAGGCGTTGCAAGAAGAAGTCGCCTATCAGGCCAATCATGACCAACTTACAGGTCTACTCAATCGGTATGCTTTTGATAAACAACTCCGTGACATTTTAGAGGCGAATGCAGCCGATACGCCTGATAAAAATACAGACGTGGAAAGAGACAACGTCACTACCATATACCCTTCACGAAACTCGGATGATAGCACTAACCCTGGCGTAATGTGCTTTATCGACATGGACAGGTTTAAGTTAGTAAACGACAGTTGCGGGCACCCCGCTGGCGATAAGTTACTTCAAGAAGTGTCTACCATATTTAGGCAGCACATTAGTGAGAAAGACTTGCTTGCCCGAATAGGCGGAGATGAATTTTGTATTATTTATCATGAACAGCCCCTTGATAAGGTAAAAATTAAGCTCGATAAGCTGTTAAAGGCTATCTCTACTTACCGGTTTATGTATGGAGATAAGCTATTTTTCGTTGGGGCGAGCATTGGTGTAATTGAAATGAATCCGCAAGAGCATAACGCCGCAGAACTCATCAAGGCCGCTGATAATGCCTGCTATAAGGCCAAGCATTTAGGAAGAAATAGGTACTTTGTTTACCATGCTCACGATGCACAACTGAACATGGATAACAGCGAAAATGATGTGTTACACACGCTGCACAAAGCGCTACAGTTCGATGGTTTTGAATTATATAGCCAAGCCATTATGCCCCTTAATGGCATAACTGAAGACGATACCAACGGCCTTGAACACTATGAAATTCTACTACGCTTAACCGGAAGTGATGGCACTCTTATTAGTCCAGGTTTGTTTATACCCCTTGCCGAACGTCACGGCTTGATGAACAAAGTGGACTACTGGGTGGTAGACAATACACTAAAGACATTAGAGGCCAATCCACTGCATGTAGACAATGTGGCTAAAGTAGCGATTAACTTGTCGGGAATTACCCTCGGCGATGAAATCACCTTGTTAAAAATTACCCAGCGGCTTCAAGGTACGACAGTACCACTAGAAAAAATTTGCTTTGAAATCACAGAAACCACAGCAGTCACTAACTTAAGTGCGGCTAAACATTTTATTTCCACCCTTCGGGAAATAGGGTGCAGCTTTGCCCTCGACGACTTTGGTGCAGGAATGTCGTCGTTCACTTACCTTAAAAACTTGGATGTTGATTACGTCAAAATTGACGGCTCCTTCGTTCGAAATATTGTTCACGATCCGATTGATCATGCTACAGTTACTGCGATAAATAATATTGCTCACAGTATGGGTAAGCAAACGGTGGCGGAGTTTGTGGTAGATACCGCAACGGCAAATGTACTAAAGGCACTACAGGTAGACTATGGTCAAGGTTTTGCCTTAGACAAGCCCAAGCCCCTTGCTCATCGCGTACAGTGGCTGACAAAACTCGTGTCTGTTTAGGAGAATAAAATGGGCTTATTTGACACCTTGCTAGGTAACGCTAGTGAAACCAGTGCTGAAGCGGTAAATGAAGAACTCTCACCCATATTGGCTGAAAATGAAACCGTCACCGCAGCATTTAAACTAGTAAGAGATTTAAGCGTATTTACCAATAAGCGTTTAATTCTTATTGATAAGCAAGGGCTAACGGGCAGAAAGGTTAATTACCATTCCATTCCTTATAAGTCTATTACCCAGTTTGTGGTAGAAACGGCAGGACACTTCGATACCGATGCAGAACTAAAAATATGGTTATCAGGTAAAGGTGACGCTATCGAAATTGAGTTAAGTAAAGCATCTGCGCAAGATGTACAGAAGAACTTAGCCAATCAGATGTTTGCATAATTCTATACTTATTGCCGGCTTAGATTTCACGGCGGTTTGACATAAAGAATGGGAAGTATAAATAAAAACGGCGGTGCTTTAAAAGCATCGCCGTTTTTCGTTCTCAGCTTTTTTCAAAGCCTAAAATTTAAAACCTTATTGCTCAGGCGTTAAATTTCTGTCGAAAAAGTTAGTAATGGTTTTGTACAAGTGGATACCCGTTTGCTTACCACGAATACTGTGCTTCTTACCCGGGTAATCCATGGTTTCAAATGGAATTGCCAAATCTTGAAGGTGCTTGTATAGCATCGTAGAGTGGGTGAACAATACGTTATCGTCAGCCATTCCGTGATAAATAAGCAAGTCACCTTTTAAGTCTTTCGCGTAAGGGAATACGGAAGAGGCTGTGTATGCATCGTCATCAGTTTTAGGGTTGCCCATATAGCGTTCAGTGTAATGCGTATCGTACAGGCGCCAGTCGGTAACTGGAGCACCAGACACACCTGCTTGGAAGTAGTCGCCCGCTTTAAACATGGTCATTAGCGTCATGTAACCGCCATAACTGTGGCCATGAACACCAATACGTTTAGCATCTACATAAGGTAGGGTTCGTAAGAACTCAACACCCGCTACTTGGTCGTCAACTTCTATAAAGCCCATCTTCTTGTAAATAGGATCTTCAAATGCTTTGCCACGGTAATTGGAGCCTCTGTTATCAAGGGTAAACACCACATAGCCTTTATCTACCCAATGTTGCATCAGTAACCCGCGATTACCTGCCCAGCTATTCGTCACAACTTGCGCATGTGGACCACCGTAAAGGTACACAATAACAGGGTGTTTCTTTTCAAGGTTTTCAGGTTTGTAAATACGGTACTTTAAGGTGGCGCCGTCTTTGGTAGTAATGTCGCCAAACTCAGGCTTCGTCCAGCTATCCATATAGGCATGTAACGGGTGGCCTTCTTCAACTTTGTTTTCTTCAAGCCATGTAATACGCTTGCCAGAAGCATCATTTAAACTTACTTGGGCAGGTGAGTTAATGGTAGAGAAACGGTCGATAAAGATGGAGGCATCTTTACTGAACGACACACTGTGATAAGCGCCTTCGTTGGTAATACGTGAAATATCGCCACCGTTTAACGATACCGAATAGGCGTGGCTTTCAAGCGGTGTATCTTTACGACCCGCGAAATAAATTCGGTTGTTCTTGGCATCAACCGCTTCGATGTTATCAACCACCCAATCGCCTTGAGTTAATTGACGCACTAACTTACCGCTATTCTCGTAAAGGTAAAGGTGCTTAAAGCCATCTCGTTCAGAGGCCCAGATAAACTGGTCTGAGTCAGACAAAAAGTATAAATCGTTATGCAAGTTAACCCACGTACTACTGGTTTCGCTTAACAATACTTCCTGTTTTTCTGTTGGAACGTTATACGCTCGCAGCTCAAGAGTCTGTTGGTCGCGAGTTTGCCACTGATACGTGAAGGTTTCACTGTTAGGCATCCATTTACCGCGGGCAAGGTATATGTCTTTGTCTTCGCCTAAGTCTACCCATCTGCGTGCACCGTTATTGATGTTTTGAATAGCAAGTTCAACAAGTACATTGTTGGTGCCTGCTTTAGGGTATTTCTGTTCAATGGTTTTAATGTCATCTGCGTAGATTTCAGAACGCGAAATGACGTCTACAGGGCTTTCATCTACTTTGGTAAATGCAATGAAGCTTTCATCTGGTGACCACCAGTAACCGGTCATTCTGCCCATTTCTTCTTGAGCAACGAATTCGGCCATACCAAATTTAATGTTGTCGCCACCTTCCTTTGTAATGGCCGTTTCTTTTCCCGACTCAATATGTTTTACATACAAGTTTTGGTCGCGAATGAAAGAAATGTAATTTCCTTTCGGAGATAGCTTAATATCAGTTTCAAATACGTCGGTATCAAGAAGTTGCTTTGCACCTTTCTCGCCAAGCTTGTGGTAATACACATCGCCACCTAGTGGGAATAGAAGGGCTTTTCCGTCGGCAGACCATTGATAGCTGACAATACCGCTACCCGATAAACGCATGCGTTCGCGACGGGCTTTTTCTTCGTCGCTCAATACTTCTTCGCCACTTTGAAGGTCATTTGAGTCGAATAGAAGGCGAGTTTCGCCACTGTCTATATGGTATTCCCATAAATCGAGACGTTCATAATCGGTCTGTTTTCCTTTTAGAAACGTAACTCTTTCTCCATCAGGAGAAACTTTAAGTGCACGAGGCGCATTGCCATCAAGGGAAGGAGAAGCGAAAATACGCTCAATATCGAGCGGTTCGGCCTGTACAGCGGTAGAGAGCATAGCGGCTCCTATTAAAAGGGCTTTTTTCATTTTTATCTGCATATTTTTAACTGTCGAATAGTTGATTGTAGAGAAACTGTCTTAGGATACAAGGTACTAAGTATGAAAACCGCAATGGTGCTAGGAGCGACCGGATTAGTGGGACGAACGTTGGTAAACATACTTTTACAGGACCGCCGCTATAGCGAAGTGACCTGTTTGGTAAGAAAGCCGCTACAGTCTAATCAATTCGCCGATCCACACAATAGGCTTAAACCCGTGGTTATTGATTTTGATAACCTGCAAGACTACCAAGGGTACTTCGGTGTCGATCACGTATATTGCTGTTTAGGGACCACACTTAAACAAGCGGGCTCTAAGTCGGCGTTTAGACGGGTGGATTTTGAATACGTACATGTTGCTGCTCAACTTACTCGTGCACAGCGCACCGGCAGTTTTGTATGGATCTCGTCGGTTGGAGCAGATGCAAAAAGCAGTAACTTTTATTTACGGGTGAAAGGCGAGTTAGAAAACGCGATAATGCGCATGCCACAGCTTCCTCATGCGGCAGCAGTACGTCCTTCACTTCTGTTGGGAACGCGAAGCGAATTTCGCACCCTTGAAGATGTGGCACAGAAAACCGCACCAGTTTGGAAAATATTGATGCAAGGGCCGTTAAAAAAATACCGCCCAGTGCATGCTGTCGATGTAGCAAGAAACATGATGACAAGGCAGAAGTGGTAGTGCCAGAGCACAACGCCCTAGAAAACAAAAATATAAAGAGAGCTACCATGTTTCGCTGTAAGCAGTTTGTGGTTAATCAAACCAATTGTGCTATGAAAGTAAATACCGACAGTATGATATTAGGCAGTTGGGCCAAGCCCAATCAAAGTAGCCATATTCTTGATATAGGCACGGGCACCGGTATTCTCGCGCTAATGATGGCGCAAACGTCTGCGCCATCAGCCAAAATCACCGCTATCGATATTGATGAAAAGGCTGCATCACAAGCGAGGTTAAACGTAGCTGCCTCACCTTGGCCAACAAAAATAACAGTGCAGCATAATAAGTTGTCGGACTTAGCTGCGGATAACGCGTTCGACTTTATCGTGTCTAATCCGCCCTATTTCGAGCATGTAAAAGGCCATAGTCATGCCTACAAGTCGCAAAGTGACACTAGAGAACAGGCTCGGCAAACTGTTTCACTTACCCCAGCGCATCTATTTTCATTTGTTACTGAGCAACTTACCAGTACTGGTGAGTTCTATTGCCTTTATCCTTTTGCTCGGGAGAGTGAAATTATAGGCATAGCTGCTGAAATAGGCTTAGTCACAAATCGTATTCTAAGAGTGCAGCACAATGACCAACGCCCCCCTTATGTGACGGTATTTTGTATGAGTAAACAACACAAAAAGAGCGACATTGACAATCTGGTGATTAGAGATGAAAGCGGAGATTACTCAAGTCGTTTTAAAGCGCTTTGCCGCGATTTCTATTTACGCTTTTAACAAAGGTAGTTTGGCATGTTGATTGTAGCTGAAGCGTTCGGTGCTATTGCCGTCGTACTTAATTTTATTGGTTATAGGCAAAATAGTGTAGAGCGCTATTTATTTATCTCTGCCTTTGCTTTACTGAGCTTAAGTGTGCATTTTTTTATGCTTGATGCCATGGCAGCTGGCGTGGGTACATGTTTAGCGGGGTTGCGTAATTTTATCGCTATAAAGCATCGTAGCCGATGGGTACTGTTTATTTTCGTGGCCGCCAATATCCTATTCATGCTGTATGAGTGGTTTATTCTGCACCATGACTGGAACATTTTTATCGCCTATGCGTCATCCCTCATTTTTACGATAGGCTCAATTGTCTTAAGAGAAACAGACAAAATCAGGCGATATTTCTTGCTCGCCGAAACACTTGGGCTCATGTACGCCCTCTCAGTAGGCAGTATTTTTGGTACCGTTTTTAATATCAGTAACTTATTTAGTATTGTGACAAAGATGATAAGTGATGGAAAAAAGAGCAATCATAAATGTTGGAGGTCGAAGTGAAGTTTTCCAAATACATTGATGGGGAGTCTATAAATCGGTGGACGAGTAAAAACGAAAAAGCCGCCCTAGAGGCGGCTTTTTAAAACTTTCGAAAGAACTAGCCTTTCTTGACCAGTACCGACACTTTAGCGATACCAGCTACTTTAACCTGGTTCATTACTTCTACCACTGTACCGTGTTCAGTATCTTCATCAGCTTGTATAGCTGCTGAATCAGTGTTGTTTTCCGCTAAAAAAGTTTGTGTGTTTGCAACAACACGGCGGATATCAACTTCACGGCCACCCATCATGATAGTGCCATCGGCATCTATACGAATAGAAAGCGCTTTAGAAGGCTGATCATTCTTAGCCTGATTGTCTTCTGGGCGGTTTGTATCTAACCCTTTTTCTTTCACGAACGAGGTCGTTACGATGAAGAAAATCAACATGATGAACACGATGTCCAACATGGGGGTCATATCAATCTGAGCCTCGTCTTCGGCCGAGGTATGCTTTTTTCTTTTCATCTCGTCTTCTTTTTTCTGTTACGTTCGAGCGCTTTAGTATACTGCCTGTAACAAAAATAAACAGGGTTTTGTACAAAACAGCGTGCTCGTTAACACTTGTTGCTGAAAAATTGCTCAGTTTCCATCGTAAAACAACAAACTTAAGATTGTTTGTGGGAAATGGCGACGCCTAATTGGTAAAAATACAACATCAACGACTCATTGAGCGCTATACGCAAATTACCATGAGGATAAATGCCAAGTCTAGCCTCTGTTGATCTTTTTGTGCCTTGAACCAAGAATGCATTTTTGATCAAATGGTCTTGAACGCAGGCTTCAAAGGCTCTGGCGGCCATTTCTTGTGGCATTGCGTAATAATAGATTTTTAATGCGCGATCCGCCTCTACAGATCGTACAAAATAATCGTTAGGTCGATTATTGTTGTCTAAAAACAACGAAGAGAAGCATTTACTCAGTTTTTCATTGAGTGGATGGGGGTTGAGTTGGGCATTATCTAACCACGCTTGCGAGGCAAAGCTACCCACACCTACATCGGCAAACATTTTGGGTGCAATATAATGATCAAACGCATGAAACCACTCATGAGCTAATGCGCCTGCGCCGGCATTCTTAGCCAATGCGAGCTGTCTTCGAGCGCTGTTATAATGTGCGCTGGCGCCTTTTTGACCACCACTGCCAAAGGCTAGCGATAATGTGCCGTTTAAAGACAGCACTTGTTCGTTCACGTTTAAAATGGTGGCCAGATCATACAAGGCGTCGAAGAATAAGTTGGCCGCTATTTGCTGTTCATCAGCGGTTACCCATTTTCCAATGGTGATACTCGAAAAATTAAACAGTTTGCGAATATCTTGAAAAGTGACATCGGCACCATCTCTATGGCTTGGGCCATTACGATAGAAGTCTTGATGTATGCGCCCTTGGGTCACAGCTAACCCGCTAACGATATAAGCAGTTGTTCACACCATGCAGCAATACGTTCATCTGATTTGTCGTACTGGTTCTCGTCGTCTAACGAGAGGCCTAAAAAGTGTGACTTGTCTTCAGTTAATGCTTTAGACGCTGTGAACTCATAACCCTCATTGGGCCAATAACCAATGATAGTGCAGTTGGAAGGGGCGATAGCATCGTGCAGCATACCCAAGGCATCTTGAAACCAATCAGCGTAACCAAGTTGGTCGCCCATGCCGTATAAGGCTACGATTTTACCTTCCAAATTAAGCTGGTGGGCTTCTTCCCAGTGAGACTCCCAATCTTCTTGCAGCTCACCGAAGTCCCAAGTAGAAATACCAAAGATAATAACGTCATAGTCGGCAGTTTTGTTCAAACTTACATCTTTAATATTGTGAACATCTACAATGTTATCGTCGAATAAGCTATTCAATTGTGCCTGAATTTTTTCCGCTGCCATTTCCGTATAACAGGTTGTTGAACCGTAGAATAAGCCAATCGACAGCGCATTATCACTCATGAAAACCTCTTTCCGTACACACTAATTATCTTTTATGGGCGGGAATTCTACCTCTTTACCATTGCTCAACAAAGCTTTGCAGCCAACAACTGTACTATTTTGTGAAATTTGTAATATACCAATGGCGCAGCCGTTATATAGCTCACCGTATCCTGATGATGGCTCTCTGGCGGTGACTGACATATTTCTGCGCCGCGTGAACACGTTCAGCACAGATTTTGGCCCGTAGAAAACACGGTTAAGCCTATCTAACCAGCGAATTAAGCCTTCTGGAAAGGCGTTCTTTAATCCGCTACAGGTAAATTGGGTAATGTGAGGGCTGTTGCGACGAAAGCGTAGTCGTACATCGTATACAAACGAGTAGTGAACATCACCAGATAAGATAATAAATTCAGGTGGCGTTTTGTAATGTCGAAAAATGTTCAGCATGACATTCGCCGTGCCTTTGTGCGCCATCCAGTTTTCGGCGTCCACAGTCAGTGCTTTGCCAAAGAAGGTAAAAGTCTTTTGAATGGCTTCTATAAACTTCACCCCATAGATAGGGGCGGCCGACACCACTATCACGGCATCCTTTCCAATAATATTATGCTGAAAGTCGCACAAGGCTTCCCAATCCATCAAGCCAGACGGCTTTTTCATACTTGATTCTGAGCGCCAACGACGGGTTCGGGTATCCAATACCTCAATAGGGGGCGTGGTGTCTAAGCGATAATTCCAATGTTCAAAGTCTAACAATTGATCGATGAGTTCATCTTGTTTCACCATGCCACTTTCGGTAAAGGTTTCACTGGCTTTAGCAATCAACGGCGCGCATTTTTGTGGCGCATTGCCCCAGCCTTGGCAAAGTAGGTAACCGGTAAGGGCATTACCAATCATACGTTTAGAAAAAGGGTTTCCATAAACTTCTTGCTCCCAACCCCGGGTTAAATTCCAGTCGTCGGTGACATCGTGGTCGTCAAAAATCATATAAACGGGGATATGCGCCAGTGCACGACGGACTTTTGGCAACTTGCTCACAAAACCTTCAATGGCGCGTTGTTCTTTTTCAAAGGTCTGTTTGTGTTGCACGGCTATATCATTCACTTGAAAAGTCACGTTTCGCCACAGGGCAGGTGACCACACCAAGAAATACATGGCCACCACTTCGGCGCAGCTTATTAAGTGATTTTGCGCATTCACCGAGGTGAAAATGGGTTTTCTTTTGGCGCCAAAGAAGAGTGATGAAAGTGCGGTATTCGTCTCCGTTTGAGGCAGTAACTGCTCACGTTCATAAAAACCATGCAGGTGAGTAGGGAGTTCTGCGGAATTTTCTAAAACCGCGCCCTCAAGGGGCTCTTCAAAAAGCCCGAGTAATGCAATGACGTGGTGAATGGCTTGCAAAGTAGGGCCGGCTACATCATCGGTGTATACCTGATCGCCTGTCATCATAAGCACATCAGGGCGAGGGCTATTTGATGCAATGGCATTATCGAGTAAATTATCAACTTGGGCTAGAGCGTCATCTCCATCAAAATGAGGCTTTCGACATGAGCCATGCAATAGGGTTTCAGGCTTGTTTGTCCAGCAAAAGCTCAATGCAGTTTGATTAGCATAAAGTAAGTCTGCTTGCTCTTTTTGCCACTTTTCTTGGCATTCAGTCGCTGTAAAGGTGAGTTGGTAGTAAATGGGTATATTAGCGGTAAAGCTTTCATCTACAGTGGCAGATAATAAATGAATGAAGGCGTGCTTACCTACTTGCACGCAGGTGCTTGCCACCTCTGCGTCAAGCTTCGCATCATTTTGTGAAAGCGTAAATGTTGGGGCCTTAGCCTCTGACGTGACTAACCAAATATGACACGCACTTTGTGTGACTCGCCTAACGATTGGGCCCGCAACCACCGCAGGAATACACTGCTTAGAAATAATATGCTCCTACCAAAAGCAACAAGAAGAAAAATGTACCTTACTCTTTTTTGGCTTTAAACGGTATGGTAGATATACTCGCTTACATTTTTTACCCTAATGGGCTTTACTCGTGACGGTTTTCGCCCATAAATTTGCTTCTGCCTAACTGTTCAAAATGCAGGTCAAAATGCAGCCGGTATCGTGGATTTGGTGAGCAGTAGAATTATAAGCTAGTGCTTGCAGCTTTTGCTAGGCGTGAGTTATAGGGGCATCTTAACGTTGAAGGAAATGAAAGATATGTTGAATAATTGGCCGGTTGCCGCGTGTATTGTTGTCGCGTTAAGTAGTGTTATGGCAGGCTGTAGCGAGAGCAAAGATGCCGCATTTAACGAAGAAGTACCTAGTGCCACAACAAGTTCGGTTTTAACCTCTGTTGGGCGCTGGATATCCACCGACACCAGCGAGGTAATGCAAGACCCTCAAACCTCGGGGCTAATTGAAATTAATGGTCAATTAGTCACCATAGCAGATGGTAGTGCCGCCTTTGAGCAGCAAAGAAAACTGCACTTTCTTGATAAAGAAACGGCAACACTGACCACATCAAGTAATGCATTTAAACTAGCCACACGCGTGCGCAGAAGTTGTTTTAGTGACTATTTAACCAATGCACCAGATTTAGAAGCGCTTGCTAGCGATCCTCATAACCCGAATGTGATTTATACCGTAACCGAAGATGCTACCCGCACAGGAACGCTTTCTACCCGTTGCGAAAAGAAATATCAAGATACGGGCTCGACCGATTATCCCACCTTATTGGTTCGATTAGCGCGAGATGAAGACAATACTGTGACAATGACCCATGTTCGCCCTTTGCAGTTTCCTACCAAATTTGAAGTGGGTAACTTTCCTAACGACGGTATTGAGGGCATGGCCATGGCAAAAGATGGCACCTTGTACTTAGGTCTTGAGAAAGACAAAGCGGGGCAGCCGCGTATTTTCTCGTTAAACATGACAGATGACTTTTGGAAAAGTGCTGATTTCGCTGTGGTAGATGAACCTGATTTGTCGGTGCCTACGTTTGATGCGGGTAGTCACCCTATCAATGGTTTAGCACTTTATAATGCCGCTGATAGCGGTAATAGTTACTTATTAGCCGCTGCCCGAAATGACAACGAGGTTTGGGTAATTGATGTTGCTGGTAAGGCTGAAACTAAACGTATCTCCATGCAGTTTAACGTGAATGCAGATAACGACTGTGGCGAATATGTAATGGATAACGCCTCAATTGAAGGACTCGTTGTGGTAGAAGATACCTTGTGGCTAATTAACGACCCGTGGAAAGTGAACTACTTGAAGAACATCAAATGTGAGGCAGAAACTGCGCGTTATGAGGCTATGGCACCCTTGTTGTTCTCAGTGCCTCTAGATAGAGCCTGGTTTCAGTAGCACTAACCTGCAATCGCGCTAAGTTTAATTAGCTTTGTTTTTAGAAAGCATTGAGCTTCAAAAGTACTGATCTTCAAACTTATTGGCTATCGATAGAAATAAAAAATGCGGTTGCAGATTTTACGCTGCAACCGCACTTTTTGTCAGGCTGTTCAAACCAAGCGATACTTAATAAGGCTACTTATGCTTCTGGGCGTATACGGGATGCAAATGTCTTTTTAAACTTTGCTAGTTTAGGTGCTACTACCATTGAACAGTATTGGTTCTGCGGATTATTTTTAAAGTAATCTTGATGGTAGCCTTCAGCCTGATGGTAGTTATTAATCGGCACTACTTCGGTGACAACCGGATCAGGCCAAATCTCTTCCGTGGTGATTTCTTCTATAATGGCCTTGGCTGCGTCTTTTTGCGCATCGTCATGATAGAAAACCGCACTACGGTATTGCGTGCCCACATCGTTACCTTGACGGTTCAATTGCGTAGGATCGTGCAGTGCAAAGAAAATTTCTAATATCTCTCGATAACTGATGTTATCTGCATCATAGGTAACTTGAACCACTTCAGCGTGACCAGTACCGCCACCACAAACCGATTCATAAGTTGGTAAGGGATCTTCGCCACCTGCATACCCAGATACCGCTTTTTCAACACCTTCAACAGTATTAAATGCTGATTCAATACACCAAAAACACCCGCCTGCTAGGGTGGTTACTTGTAAATTTGCCATTGCGTTACCTCAGAAAAAACGTATGACATCAGTGTGGGTGTGAGCGCGGTTAAACTCAAGTCATCCAAGTGCATTTTTTTAGCGTATAAAAGCATAATAAATAAAAAGCCCAGAACACAGAAAGCACAGAACACACAGAAAGCTACGGCTAAGTCAGAGGTGACTACATTGATAATTTTTTACGATGGCTACTGCCCGTTGTGCAAAACAGAAATGCGCCATTTACAAAAACGGGATAAGCAAGGTGCATTAACCCTTGTTGATATTCAAACTCCAGAGTTTGCTGCTAAATACCCTGAATTAGATTGGCATGCACTCAACGCCAGAATTCACGGGGTATTACCCGATGGTACACTGATTACTGGGCTAGATGTAACCCACCAGGCGTGGAAAGCTGTGGGTGTAGGTTGGCTATACGCCCCCCTGCGCTGGCCAGGTATTCGTATTATTGCCGATTGGTGTTACCTTAAATTCGCTAAACACCGCTATACCATTTCGTATTTATTGACCGGTAAAAAGCGTACTTGTGACCGATGTGTACCAGGTGATATGCAACAAAAATTACCCAGCACGGCGAATACTAGAAGCTCCGCTGGGGCGGAACATATTACGAATACCGAAAGCACAAAAGGCAAAGGTGGCGACAGTGGCAGATAACCCCAAAACTGAGCAAAATACTGCTGAGCAGAGCGCTAATACGGTCACTCTTGTGATAGGGGCGTCAGGAGGGATCGGTAAGGCACTGGTTCATCTATTGGCAAGCGCTGAGGCCCATGAAGGTGATAATCCCAATAAGGTAATCGCGCTTAGCCGCACTGGTTATAAAGACGCCACTTGGCCTGATAATGTAACGGCATTTAGCTTGCCGGAACACAATGAACGCAATATAGAGGCGTTTGTTAAAGACTTAAAAGCCAAAGGTCTGCGCGTGAAGTTAGCGATTGTCGCCACAGGTGTGCTCAATAACGAAACGTTGGGGCTCCGCCCGGAAAAGCGGCTGGAAGATATCAGTGAAGAAGCGCTAGCAACCTACTTTGCAATCAATAGTACGATGCCCGCTTTATGGATGAAGTACTTGGTGACTGTGATGGTGAAAGAGAGCCCGTCTATTGTATGCATAAGCGCGCGGGTGGGCAGTATTTCAGATAATAAACTGGGGGGCTGGTATGGATATCGAGCTTCAAAAGCCGCGCTTAATATGTTGGTAAAAACAGCCTCGGTAGAGTATACACGGCGACTAAAAGATCCACTTTTAATCTGTTACCACCCAGGCACTGTCGATACTGGTTTATCAGCGCCATTTCAGAAAAACGTAAAAGCAAATAAGCTATTCACACCGGAATTTACCGCTAAACAACTGCTTACCCATTTGTCGACACTGAGCGCTTCTCGGCATTCAAATCGCGACGAAAGCTGCCACTTCATTGACTGGGACGGTAAGGTGGTAACTTGGTGATACGCCAATTGCCGCTTTCTGTAAGCCCAATATCAAGACTTTTTATTACACTGCTGTTACCATGCATTTTAGGGAATGGTGCAGTGTTTTGACTCGCTTAAAAAAGGCGAGCAATACGACGTAGTCGACGCCATTAGCACGATGAAATAATCATAAGTTATCGCCATCCCAGAAAACATAAAAATAAACTCAACAAGAGGAAGGGATATGAGCGGGGCCAGAGAACAGTTCGGATCGCGCATAGGTTTTATTCTAGCAGCGGCAGGATCGGCAGTAGGTATTGGTAACCTAGTGGGTTTTCCTGTTGGCGCAGCAAAAAATGGCGGTGGTGCATTTTTATTGATGTATGCCATTTTTGTATTCGCTATTTGCTTACCTGTGATGTTAGCGGAAATGTCAGTGGGGCGTCATGCCAAAAAGGATCCATTAGGCGCATACAGCGCAATCAGTGGCAATTCAGCAAAGTGGAAAATCGCCGGTTGGTTAGCCATTGCTACGCCATTTATGATTGCCGTGTTCTACATGGTGATAACGGTGTGGATTTTCGGTTATCTTTTTGAAACCGTCAGCGGTAATTTAGACACCTTAGCTAACCCAGATACATTTGGGTTATTTATTAATTCATCGTCTATTTTCGCTTATATGGCCGTGGTTGTTGGTGTGGTCTATCTCATTCTGCAAGGCGGTGTTAAAGAGGGGATTGAAAAAGCAGCTAAGCTGCTGATGCCAGCCCTTTTTGTTATGTTAATTGGCTTAGTGTTGTTCGTACTCACCCGCGAGAATGCTATGGCAGGGGTGAAGTTTTATATCATTCCTGACTTCTCAAAGCTGACAGCAAGTGTGGTGAATGGTGCGCTCGCACAAGCGTTTTTCTCCCTCTCGTTAGGTATGGGGATTTTGATTACCTACGGCAGTTATATCGACAAGAGAGCGGATGTGCCTACGTCGGCAAAGTTAGTGGCAATAACAGATACCGCAGTGGCCTTCACAGCAGGCTTAATGATTCTACCTGCGATATTCTCTTTCAACCCTGATATTAATCCTGATGAACTTAGTGAGTCATCGGTGAGTATGATTTTCACCTATTTACCTAATATATTTTTAGCGCTGCAAAGCTCTATTGGGTATGTGGGGGCGTCTATCGTGGCAAGCCTGTTCTTCTTATTAGTGTTCTTTGCTGCCATCACGTCTTTAGTGTCTATTTTTGAAGTGCCAGTAGCGGCGCTAATGGACGAGAAAGGGGTAAGCAGGAAGTGGGCGTTAGCGTCACTTGGTAGCGTGATGCTTGTACTAGCGGTACTGTGTACTTTGTCATTTGGTAAAGTTGATGCACTTACGCAGTTCGCCAGCTACGCGGGTGTAGATAAGTCGCTGTTCGACGTTATTATTGACGTATTTTACGAGACTATTTTGCCATTAAACGGCTTCTTGATTTGTATCTTTGTTATTTATCGTTGGAAAAGTGCAAACTTCAACGCATCCCTTGAAGAGGGGAGTTCAGGCTATCGCGGTGGATGGTTTGAAAAGTATGTCGATGTATCGCTTAAAACGTTTATCCCTGCCATCTTGTTAGTTATTTTCATCAATACCGTGGCGGTTAAATACTTCGGCGTTAGCCTGTTTGGCTAGTCGCTTACTAAACTTGTTGTAATAGAGATACCAACGATAAGGCGCTCAAATGTGAGCGCCTTATCTATTTGTAATTCTGTACTTTATTTATAAGCCTGCTCTTTTTATAAAACTGCACTTTTTATAAATGAATGTCCTTCACAACATCCTATTTAACTAAATCATGTCATCAGGGTTGGCATAGTCAGGAAGTATTCCCAGCAAATTCCAACTCGCTTTTGCATCAATCGCCTTACCCGTAGGGGCCAACTCTGACTCACTAAAGGTGGGAGCCGGTATGCCTTTTTTCAGTGCCGCTTGGGTATAGTAATCGCCTCTTTTCGGGTGTTGTAAACTACATAAATGATATAAATCGGTGCTGTCACCCTTGCTAGTTTCGGCCAAAATCAGTGCCTTTAACGCGGCAATAACATCATGAACATGTACTAAGTTAATTCGTTTATTGCCCGCATTCAGGCTTCTTCCGCTTAAGGAATTTACAGGGTGGCGATCTGGGCCTGTTAACCCAGCAAGGCGTACTATTTTAGCGTCTACCTTGGCATTCGTTTTTAATTTTAACACGTGCTGCTCTATGGCAACATGCGCTTTTGCCGATGCGGTTTCAGGCTGGGTGCTGGTGTGTTCATTCAACACATCACTTCTATTATCGCCGTATACCGAGGTGGTACTCATGAAAATAATACGAGCTACTCTGGCCGCCACTGCATTATCAATAAGAGCAAGCATGTTATTGGTGAAGTCATCTAACTGGGTATTACGACGGCCAGGTGGAATGTTTAGCACAAGTGTTGCATCGTTAAGTTCTTTACATAGTGCGGTGGTGTCGTCACCCAAACTAAAAACCAAGCCTTTAATGTGCTTATCGCTTATTTTCAACGCTTTTTCTTTGCTTCGCGTGGTAGCAATAATTGCATGGGTAGCTGACATGGCTTCGCCTAAGTAGCCACCAAGCCAACCGTAACCGCAGATAACTAGCTTATTATTCATAACGTCTTCTAGATGAGAAAAAGAGGGTGAAAGTAAAAGTATCAAAAATACGCGGTAAGGCGCAAAACGGATTGGTTCTGTGTGGTAAATACCAGGTACACAAATGCTGGGTGTTAGGTGCATAGTTCTGAGGATAAGGTGCAAAGCGCTAACCGATGAGGGAGAAAAGCTATTAAAATCAATTTGGTTATAAAAAAACGCTAGCGGGAAAGCTAGCGTTGTAAGGTTATTAAATGTAAATTGAACGTGGTTTGAATGTAGTGGGGGCAGTCACTGCACGAATAAAAACACAATTACATTTTCATTTCGCCACTGCGCATATCAATTAAGTCTAAGCCACCTAACCCAGGAATGCTGGCTTGCATTTTGTTTTCGGCATAATTAGCTTCTTGCAACACTTCACATAGGGCATCGCCTTTTTCTTCAAGTGCTGCGGCCTGTGATTCAACACGGTGTTCAATAGTCTCACCAAAGCGTTCCATTTTTTCCTCGAAGGCTTCCATATCGCCGCCGTTCCATAGCATTTGGGTGCCCACAGCAATCAAAATACGGCCCATTGATTCAGTTATGAGCGACTCGAATTGCGCTTCAAATTCGTCTTCCCAGCTTTCGTCGAAAAAGCCTGGCTCGTCAAACTTAGCTGTATCCACTTTGATATTGCCGTTGTCGTCGTAAAAAGACGTTGCTAACTTTTCGTTAAGCGAAGTGAACATGGTATCGAAATCTTCAGTAAGCTCATTATCGCCGCCAAGCAGTTCACCGAATACTTCTGAAACGGCGACACTGGCAATTTCTAACCCTTCACTTGCGATGTTAAGAGTCATGGGAATAGCAGTATCGATACGGTCGTAATAGGTATTGACCCATTGTTGTTGTTCGTTGTTCAACGTCACACTCTCACCGTTAATCACCAAATGGTAAGTGTCATCAATCGACATGGTAGAACCGTTTTGCATGTCGACAGTAATTAGGCCCTGGTGGTATTGAAGATGGCCATCTAATTCGATGTCGCAGCTAGTCTCAAAAGCAAACGCTGGCACGCTAAGTAAAGATGAAGATACTAAGGCGAGTGGAAGTAATTGTTTAATTTTCATTTTCTGAAATCCTATTAACCATGATGCTGTCGCGAAGACCGTCTAGTGTTATGAACTCTGTGTTGTGGTCACGCTGTTTTATAGCCTAGTGATTGCACTAGTTGTTACACTAGTTATTGTTATTGCAACCTCAGTGCCATTTTAATAAATACATTTATTTCAATGTCTTAAGGTTTTATAGAAAGGATGTGACATTGACTATTTACGAAAAGTTAGCAATTAGCTTAACTATTTAGCATTTTTGACTAAGATCAAAGGGGTGAGGAAAAGAGCACATTACTTGCATTTAATGTTTTTTGAGGCATGTTCATCCAGATTGATTTCGTGCATAATAATGCCAGAAAAATTAAAGGGTTTAGAGAATGACTGATTGGATTAACGCAATTGTATTTGGTGTTGCGCTAATTGCCTTCACTCTGGGGCTTAGCAGCATCGTAATGGGTTTCATGACAGCTGAAACTGGCGCAAAAGGCATGCAAGAAAAAATCGAGTATGGTTTCTTTGGCGTGTCTGGGCTAGTGGTTTGCTTGCTAATGGGTTATGCGTTGGCTTAAGTAATGATAGACATAAAAAAACCGGCTTAAGCCGGTTTTTTTATGTCTATCGTTTACATTTTTTGGTCACTGCAAGAACTAGTCTTGTTCGCTCTGGCTTATTTCCATTGCACTGGATAAGTAACCTAAGTGGCCGTCACGCTGGTAAGCAACGAGGTCAAACAAAGATAACATGGCCATCACATGGTCAAATATATCCGCTTGAACCTTTTCGTATTTCACCCAGTCTTTCTCAATACTAAAACAATATAGCTCCAGTGGCAGGCCAATTTCGTTAGGTGGCAGTTGGCGCACCATCAAGGTCATTTCCTGGTTCACACTAGGGTGTTTACGCAAATAAGACTCAAGATAAGCTCTGAAGGTACCAATGTTGGTTAATTTGCGGCTATTTAATAAGTCAGATTCATCAATAGAATAGTCTCTGTGATAAGCACGCAGTTCATTTGTTTTCTTCTCTATATACTCACTGATATAGCGAATTTTTGAGAAGCGTTCTAACATTTCGTTGTCACACAATTTAATAGAATGAACATCGATATACACCGAGCGCTTTATTCTTCGGCCACCAGATTCTTGCATGCCTCGCCAGTTCTTAACTGCCTCGGTAGTCAAATTATAGGTAGGCAGAGTTGAAATGGTTTTATCCCAGTTCTGCACTTTTACGTTGGTTAAACCTATTTCTTTAATTTCACCATCTACTTCGTATTTTTGCATGGTGATCCAATCACCGGTGTTAAACATGCGGTTAGCCGCAATTTGAATACCTGCCACAAAGCCCAATATGGTATCGCGGAAAATTAATAGCAGTACGGCGGCAATAGCCGTTAAGCCAGACACTAAGAGTAAGGGGCTTTTATCTACAATTAACGAGATGCTGAACAAAATGGTAAGAATGGCAAAGCCAAGCTTGGTGACTTGAATAAAGCCAGTAATAGGTGCACGTTTAGATAATGCAGAGGCGTTGTATACATCTTCCACCGTACTCAAAATGGCGTAAATACCCAACAGTCCACTGTAAAGCATATACAACAACGCGCTTTTTATTAATAAGCCGTACAGCACAGAGGCTTCTTCAATAAGTACTGGAGTGGCAAGAAATATAAAAAGAGCAGGGAATAAATGCATAAGACGGCGGAAGAAGCCATGTTCTTGTAATGCGTTATCCCAAATGTTGGTGGTCTTCGATACCCATCTCGCTATTTCAGGGCGAACAATCAACCTTGCAAATATATAAATGACAATCGCTATCGTCAATATGGTGCCCAATGCTAGCGCATTATATAGCGGGTCGTGCATAGTCAGTGATGGAAAGAAATCCTTCACTAAATGCATGAAGCTATCACGTACAGTCGAACTTACTTCCACAATTACGACTCCAAAAGACGTTTGATACGGCTATCTTTATTTTTCCACATGGCATTTAACCAATCTTGGAAAGTGGTGCGAAACTCAGGTTCACTCATTGAAGAGTGTTGCTGAAGTGCTGGCACAGGCATCACATTAACATCGATTATGATTTTGGTCATTGTGCCACTTAGCATAGCCATCATTGGGTGGCGCTTATTTTCTGGATATAGCAAAGAAATATCGAGCACATTAGTAAACAACTCACCCATTGCAGCCAGTGTAAAGGAAACGCCTCCCGCTTTAGGTGGAAGCAAGGTTTCATAAGGGCTTTGCTTCTGATGGTGTTTTTGTGTGGTAAATCGTGTGCCTTCAACAAAGTTGATGACAGTGGTGGGCACCGTACGAAATTTTTCACAAGATGCTCTTGTTGTTTCCAAATCTTTGCCTTTTTTCTCTGGGTACTTTTCTAAATAGGCCTTAGTGTATCTGTGCATAAAAGGCATATCTAAGGCCCAAGCACCTAATCCTACAAAAGGAAGCCAAATTAATTCCTTTTTGAGAAAGAACTTTGGCGCAGGTATACGATGAGTCGCAAATTCAATAAGTAGCACAATATCAAGGTAACTAAGATGGTTGGCGATAATCAAATACCATCTATCTTTCGACAATTCACCATGAACCGCACACTCAATGTTTACATTGTTAAAGAGGCGAATAAGCAATACGCTTACCCGTCCAAAACTAAACAAGCAAGCGTGCATGACGCTATTCCACGCTTCGGTAACTTTACCTGAAGGGAGTATCAGTTTAATGACGCCGAACAAGATGATCAGCCCTCCCCATAGCGCAAGGTTGGCTACTTGAAGCGCCGTGTGGACAACGAAAGTTACAGGAGAAAACAAGGTACGGATCATAGTGGCTTCTGAGTTGCGTTAATCGATTCTAATTGGTCGTTTTTATCTTGCCAGCGGCTATTTAACCAACGCTGAAATTGGCTTCTTACTTGTGGATCGTCAAAGTAATTATCATTAAAGTAGCCATTTTCGGTAATATCCGTGATGGGGGTTACTTTTATACTGACGCGAATATCACGTACCTTCCCGCTGACGAAATCCCAAAATGAGGGAACGCCGCCAGGGTAATCAATCGTTACGTCAATGAGCTTGTGCAACTGAGAGCCCATCGCTGAAAGCACAAACGCTACGCCGCCCGCTTTAGGTTTCAGCAGGTGGCTAAACGGTGAGTTCTGTCGGTCGTGTTTTTCTTGGGTAAAGCGTGTTCCTTCCACAAAGTTCATAATACTTACCGGCTTGGTACGAAACTTTTCGCATGCTTTGCGAGTAGTTTCCATGTCTTTGCCTTTCAGGTGTGGGTTCTTCGCCAAGAAAGATTTTGAGTATCGACGCATAAAGGGAAAATCGAGAGCCCACCAGGCGAGGCCTAAGATAGGGACGTAAATAAGTTCCTTTTTAAGGAAGAACTTTAAAAATGGGATTTTTCGGTTGAATACACGTTGTAAAACTAAGATATCGACCCAAGATTGATGGTTGGCAATCACTAAATACCAGTCTTTGCGGGTAAGTTGATCAAGGCCGGTAACATCCCATTTTGTTCTACTACTCACTCGTTGATTAAGATTATTAATCGTAATCCATGCGGTTGCGCACGCGTCCAAGATATACGATATAAATCGTCTCCAAGGCGCAAGCGGAATAAGTTTGAAAAAAGACAAAATAATGATGGGCGTTGCCCATAAAACTGTATTTAAAAAATAAAAAATTACTGAAATGGTGCCAACCAGATGATGCATTAGGCTTCTTATCATCGTACTTACCTCAAAAATTAGGCACTTAGTGTAAACGAACTTGATTTAAAATCCGATAGACCCTTTACTGTTTGCTACAGCAAAGTGGTTATTTTTCTAAATTTATTAGTGTACAGGAGTCATTATGGAGCTTATTAGTGAAAATCGTGCATTTGGCGGTAGGCATTTACGCTACAGTCACGATGCAAAGAGCACCAATTGCAGTATGACATTTGCAATTTATTTACCACCGTTTGCCTCCGCTGAAAAACCAGTGCCGGTTTTATACTGGCTGTCTGGGCTTACTTGTAACGACCAAAACTTTATGCAAAAAGCAGGGGCGATGAAACTAGCAGCAGAGCTAGGAATGGCGATTGTTGCGCCAGATACCAGCCCTCGCGGTGATGGTGTTCCTGATGACGAAAATGGCGCTTATGATTTTGGGCTAGGTGCTGGTTTTTATGTGGATGCAACACAAGCGCCATGGAATGAGCATTATCAAATGTATAGCTACGTCACCGATGAATTGCCTAGTGTTGTTGAGCAACACTTCCCTGTGACAAAAGAGCGCGCAATTAGCGGTCACTCAATGGGCGGCCATGGCGCGCTAATCGCTGGTTTACGTAATCCAAATCGCTATGTATCTGTTTCTGCGTTTAGCCCAGTGGCGAACCCTTCTGATTGCCCATGGGGCCAAAAGGCATTGGGTCAGTATTTAGGTGATGAGAAATCAGCCTGGGATGAATACGATGCTGCAAAGATTATTGCTAGTAAGAACCACGCAATTCCATTATTGGTTGAGCAGGGTAATAGCGATGAATTTCTGTCAGAGCAATTAAAACCACTGGCACTTGTGCAAGCGGCTCAGCAAACAGATACACAATTAACGCTGAACATGCATGAAGGTTACGATCACAGTTACTTTTTTATAGCGTCGTTTATTGATGAGCACCTAGAGTTTCATGCTGGGCATCTAGGCCTTATTTAAGCGACAGTGCCCCATTTTACATGCGTTAGTTAGTTGCCTGATAACGTGCAGCTTTCTAACGCAGCTTTTCTACGAAGTCGCCAATCGACATGGGTCTGTCAAAGTAATAACCTTGGGCATAAGTACACGCGTTATTCACCAAAAACGCCTGTTGATCTTGCGTCTCAACCCCCTCCGCGATAATGCTAATATTTAAATTTTTAGCCAAACCCAGAATAGCTTGAATAATAGCCTGGTCGTCGGTATTCGCTTCTAAATCGCTCACAAAAGAACGGTCTATTTTGAGTTCATCAATAGGCAGCTTTTTAAGGTAAACCAAAGAGCTGAAGCCAGTTCCAAAGTCATCAATTGAGATGGTAATGCCCATGGCTCTAAGTTCGTTCAGCAACACGGAGACAGTGTCTAAACTGTCGATGAACACACTCTCGGTGAGTTCTATCGATAAATGCCTTGGGTCGATGGCTCGGCGCTTTAAGGATGATTGTATTTGATGAAGCAGCACAAGATCGGTAACTTGTCGGCCAGAGATATTAATCGCCAAACGAATATCTAAATTAGCCTCTGTAAGCTTATCGATAGCATTACAGGCTTCTTCTACTAACCATTCACCAAATGGGAATATCAGCTCTGTACGTTCTGCAATTGGAATAAAAACATCTGGTGGAATGTAGCTTCCGTCTTCTGTCTTCCACCGCGCTAATGCTTCGCACTTAACAATTTTACCGGTTTCTAAATCAACGATAGGTTGTAAGAAAAGCGCTAATTGCTTGTTTTCAATGGCGGTGCGAAGTTTACTCTCTAACTCAGACATACTCTGATGTTGGCGATGCAACATTTCGCTGTATTCAAGAATAACGTTTTTACCTTGAAACTTCGCAATTTGGAGCGCGATATCTGCATGACGCAGTAGTACATTCGCTTGATCTCCATGTTCGGGATAACTCGCGATGCCAATGTTAATGCCAAGATTGGATTCGGCACCATGAAGTGAAGTATAGGTATTAACCAGCTTCTTCTTCATAGCTTGCGCATAGTCTAATGGGTTAACGCCACTGAAGGTATCGGTGCGTTTTACAATGGCAAATTCGTTACTCCCTATTCTGGCAATAAACCCGCTGTTGCCAACAAATCCTTGTAATCTTGATGCAAAAGACTTGAGTATCTCATCACCTGAATGATAGCCAAGCTTTTCGTTAATTTTCTTAAACTCTCGTATATCTATAATAAACAGAGCAAATTTAACGTCCTCTTGAACCAACTTCTGAACATAGCTATTGAAAAAATTGCGGTTTGCAATTTTGGTTAAAGAGTCCATTCCTGTGGCAGATAGTACGCTTTCTTCTTTATTTCGAATGTGACTGATATCGGTAAGAAGATATACCCAGTGGGTGAGTTCATTATCATGAATAACCGGGTGAATGGTCACTTGTAACCATATTTCATAATTATCGGTAGGCTTCCAATAAAGCTCCCCTTGCCATGCTGAACGTTTTTCAATGAGTGTTGGGAGGAAGGTGTCTGGAACGCTGACATCTTCAAGTAAGTGTTCAAGCCTATTGGCACTATCATTTGATCGGCTACAGGAAAGCAGCTGCCTAGCAGATTTATTGTCTAACACCGTTTCACGGTCTTTATTTAAAATAACTACCCCAGTTTCTAGGTGGTGGATAGCTTGTTTTATCGGGGGGACTAGCTTTTCATAATTTTTGTTTTTAAGTAGTGTTTTATCTAGACGCTGGCGGATGTATTCGTGCTGACCTACTATTTCGTGATGGCTTAAAAGTAGCTCTCGTGCGGCTTGTAGGGTTTTTTGTTTTTCTTCGTATTGGCTTTCGACATTCTTTATAACTAAGAAATGCTCACCTTCGCCGCTATTAATCGCGAGTGCTTCTAAATGGAGGGACTCGTTCTCGTCTTCTTCAGTCCAAAAACCTGAAGATAGGGTAAATACGCTGTCATTTTGCCAAATATCATTGGCATCCGTCATAAAGTCGTCTAGAAAAATGGAGGAAAAGGTATCTGGATTAACCTTGTTATCTTCATCGAGGGTGGCGATCTTATGTAGCCACGAAACATCAGGCGTTAGGCATTGAAGGCTCGTTGTGCTTTTAAAGATAGCGCAGTCTGTAATTCCTAGCGCATTAAGAAGGTGTATATCCATACGTTGCTCCTACCAAAACGCAATTGTACTGAAGAGATTTTCGACATTCTCGCCGGTCTTTGCACTGGTTTTAGTTAGTGATGTAAACTTCTTTGCATAGGAATCAAGTTCTTCTTCACTCCAGTGCCAGCTTGAAGGGAGGTCGGTTTTATTGACCACGAAGAAAGCAGGAATATCAGGATAATGTTCTCTAGCCATTTCTAGGATTTCTATACCTTCTAATAACGACTGCGAGCGGGTTTGATCGACCACGATGATATAGGCACTTGCGCCACGTAAATAGCGTGGATTGAAACCGCAGTATCTATCGATACCTTCAAGATCCCAAAGCAGCAACTGGACCCCTCGGCCATCTTTGTTAACTTGTTTTTTATCGATTTTCACACCGATTGTCGTTTTATATTTTTCAGAGAAAATACTTTCGACAAATTGTTTAACAAGGCTCGTTTTCCCAACACCGGTAGGACCTAAGATACATACCTTTTTTTGAATCACTGTGTATTTACCTCTGATGTCTTTGGGTCAGATAGCAAAACATTTAAAAATACAGTTCGTCCCATTGAACCCTCACTTAAAGATAACTGGCCAAGCCCTATTGGAAAAAGAATGCTAGGGTCAACCTTCATGGGTAGCAGCGCTTCTTTCACGTTGTTAGCTCTTAATTTGCTTAAAGCAAGATTGCGTGAAGGGCTACCCGAATTATCACTTGCGCCCAAAATAAAGACAGCAACTGACAGATTAAGCTGCTTCGCAAGTAGCTGCAACTGATACAACTCTTGGCCTAAGCGCTCTAATACTTCCAATTGCTCAGAATCAAGGTTCTCTTGCGCAATTGCAAACGGTAAATGCGTAGAAGAAATTCTCGCCACAAGGTCGTTGATTACCGCGTTATCAAGTTCTTCAGTATTGGCACGCACCTCATCAACAATATCGATGCCAGAAAGATTAGGTTTCAATTGAGAAATACCGGGTATTGCACGAAGTTCACGTGTGAATGCACGTAATGCATCAATTGTCATTGAGCCGCTCAGAAATAATGCATCATTTTCATCATAAATGGCTGTCAGTCCGTTAATGGTTACGACTAAGGATGATACTTTGTCGATAACTACATTTTTTTGTAGCGACACAAACGGCGCTTCGTGAATAATCACTTTGCTAGTGTTAATTTCTTGGCTTTCTAACCATGAGAGAGATGATTGCATATGAGGATCGCGCAGTAAGCGGACTTGCACCTTTCCATCTTTTACGGCCGTGTCAGTAAGCACAACGCCAGCTGGGGGAGATAAATCTCTTATCGTGCTTTGCAGTATCGACAAATCTATTCGTAAAAATGCAAGATAAGCTAAAAGCAGCAGTACGATGCCGATAACACCACCACCGATGAGTCTTTTTTTCTTACCTTTCGCTTCCTCTTTTTTCGCGCTAATTAAACAGTCATTCAGCAACGTTTCGCAACCCGCAAAAGGTGTGCTGTCGCCCTGATACTCCTGCAATGGCACCTGGTAGAACTGGTGGAATTCTTCTAATGCTTGCTGTAGTCGGCTTCTAATATCCGGTGGAACACTACCGACGACCGCGGCAACTAAAATGGCCTGTGGACCTATTTTTATAAGCAGTGTGAAGTCGCCAGTTTTAATTTCACCTAATTCGTTTTCGGTCTCATACTCTTGCGACTGAAATGCATCAGCAACAAAATCATTGATAGCAACCAGCATGGATGAAATAAGATCTGCGTCTTTGCTGCGTTCAGGATCAGAGGAAATGGTATGTAGCAGTGTACCGGTTTCTCGGTGAATGACAAAAAGCTGCTGAACTTGGTATTGATAGACTTGAGAAGCAACGTAATCAGAATACCTAACACCAGATTGCCACGCTTTAAAACGCCACGAAACGCTTTTAGGGCTAAGGCTGTTTTCGATAAGTGCGTTGGTTCTTTCTACAAAATCGACTAAAAATGACGATACCGCTTTGCGAACTAAGGTGCCGACAAGAGGGTATAGTGTCCCTACGATTTTATCGCTGTTTGCTTCAATTGAGCGATGCAGTGATTTTTCAACCAGCGGCACCAGCACTTTATTCACCGAGCCGTCTTTATTTTCTCTTTCATGTAATGCTTCAGAAACAATACCACCTACCACTTCTTTGGCATCGCGTTTTACGATTTCTTGTATATATTTGTCGTCCCGGCCAAGTATTAACGCTCTGATTTGATCTAGAGAATTATCTTTTGACTCAGGAGAAAGCCCGTTGTCTTCCATTAATGGCTACTGGTCAGTCGCTAAGTTCGAAGCCATAGTGGAAAGCAAGTTCGCCAGCGTTTTTCTATCAGTTTTCGTTTCTGATAGTTCACTTGTCACCTGCTGCAGACGCGCGAGTAGCTCTTGATGACGTTTACTAAATACACTTTCTAAAGCATCTAGTTCTTTCACTACATGTGCTTCTAGGGCATCGTTATCGTTTTTGGCAGAGGTTTCGGCTATTTCAAGTTCTGATTGTAATTTATCTGTAGTGGCTTGAAGTTGATTCTGTACATTGCTGTTTGAGCTATTCGCCCCTTCAAGTCGATGTGATAAATCTTGAACTTGGTTATCGATGAGCTTTCTAATGTCGTTGAACTGAACTTCTAACTGGTTATTTAAGGTCGCAAAGTTGTCATTTATGCGAGATTCTAAGCTGGCTAAATCTGCCTTGAATGCTCGATTAGTTTGACCAAAAAGTATCTCTCTCAACTGAGTAAGCTCATCACCCGCTTGTGTAACGTCGGCTTTGGCTTCCACGTTTTTAGATGGTTTATTTGCCATGCAAAAAATCTCCCTTAGGCATAAACATAACTGCGTTCACATCAAACCTCTGAAATGGGCGTATCAGATAAGCCCATTAAATTGAAAAATAGGATGTTTTTTATTCTTTTTCCTACCATAACGCGTAAAGGCGAGATTGGAAATAACACATTAGTTCTAAATGTGTTTTTTACTTTCGCGCCAACGCACGCCGCTAATATGACCGATGAGCTTTAACCTTTACCGTTACAGTAGTAAAATAATGTCATTCAGCGAAGTGTTTATAGACTTAAGTATTAGTCTTTAAAACAAGGAAACGCTACTTATCTATATAATATTGAGGTGACTTTTTGTCTTTCGCTCCGCTAAATCGTAAATTCTCTATCGCGCCAATGCTGGATTGGACCGATCGCCATTGCCGTTATTTTCTTCGGTTGCTGTCAAAGCATTCTTTGCTTTATACCGAAATGGTAACTACGGGGGCGATTATTTATGGCAAAGGCGACTACCTTGGATTTAACCAAGAAGAACACCCTGTAGCGCTGCAGCTTGGTGGCAGCAACCCAGAGCATATGGCTAAATGTGCGGTACTTGCGCAGGATCGGGGTTACGACGAAGTTAACATCAATGTGGGCTGTCCTTCTGATAGGGTGAAAAACGGCAGCTTTGGTGCTTGCTTAATGGCTCAGCCAGAAGTGGTGGCTGAGAACGTTAAGGCCATGCAAGCGGTTGTAGATATTCCTGTTACGGTGAAATGCCGGATTGGTATCGACGACATGGATGAGTATGAAGACTTCGCCCGTTTTGTTGACATCGTCGCCAACGCTGGTTGCGATACCTTTATTGTTCACGCGCGCAAAGCTTGGCTACAAGGGCTAAGCCCAAAAGAGAACAGAGATATTCCACCGCTGAATTACCCTAGAGTGCATATGCTAAAAGAGGCTCATCCTGGGCTTTCTATTAGTATTAATGGCGGTGTTAAAACGTTAGCCGATACTCAAGAACAGTTGAAATACGTTGATGGCGTGATGATGGGCAGAGAGGTTTATGCCAACCCCTACATTCTGTCTAGTGTTGATGCCGAGATTTTTGGCGACAATTCGGTGCAGCCTATTAGCCGTCGTGATGTAGTACTTAACATGCAGCAATACATAGAGCTATGTATTGCGCGGCAAGACGATCCTTACTTTAAGCCCTGGCATGTGGCTAGACATATGCTCGGTTTGTATCAAGGACAAGCTGGTGGGCGAATTTGGCGTCGTTATTTAAGCCAAAATGGTACCGGAAAGTCTCCGGATCCTCATTTATTAATGAATGCGCTTGAAGCTGTTGAGTCAGCACAGCAAGAAATCAATGACTACAATGCGCAAAAGGCGGCGAATAATATTTCCTAAATGAGTGGTCAGGCACCGAGTGGTCAAATACACTAATCTACTTAATGAGTTTGACTAAACCTTGGTGTTGTACGAAATTTGGTCGAAATGTCGCGGACGTGGTACGTTCTAATATCTCAATTAAATTCAATTATTTACCTATAATTTTTCTAGATGGCACGAGTTTAGCTATCTATTAATCAAAGCAATAGCGAAGTGCTGTTGCAGTGATTACCATCAAGGGAAATTATGAAAACTTCACTTTTAGCAGCATCAATCGTTTCTATCACTTTATTTAGCGCTGGCGCCAATGCGCAAGAATCAATCCTTCAGTCAATATTGACGAATATGGTTGATCACGCCGTGAGTATCACGACCAATGAAGTAAAAGCAAATGTGTATCAAACGGTGGCGAATACGGCTTACCACTTTGAATTAGAAGGTGAAGCTACAACAGGTAAAGTACAGGTTACCGATATCGCAGCGGCATCAACTGCCGATATTGAAGAAGCGAACCCCCGTGCTGAGTAAGCCATCACCGGTTTTACCCTATTTATGAAAAGCGACCTAATAAGGTCGTTTTTTTTGCCTTAAATTTAGAACGTAGCGCTGATTTTATAAGTGGTTAAATTGACGAAATGTAAGTGGTTAAATTTACTAAATAGTTAGTTTATATGGATGGTGCGATGCATTAGTAAATTATAAATTTACGATTTATTTATATAAAACAGCTGCTTACTTATTTGGCACGCCAATTGTAATGAATATAGTAAGCAAAGAGATGTAAGCGACAAGATTGGCGTCAGCATAGTTAATCGCCAACCGTAGTATGGCTACTGCCTAGTCTACGTTATTAATCACACTGAAACGGAGCAATAACAATGGGTATGTTTTCAAGAATAAACGACATCGTGCAAGCAAACTTAAATGCCATGTTAGATAAGGCTGAAGATCCAGAAAAAATCATCCGTCTTATTATCCAAGAAATGGAAGAGACCTTGGTTGAAGTACGCACTGATGCAGCACGTTACTTAGCCGACCAGAAAACCTTAGCTCGGCATATGGCGTCAGCAGAAAAGGATATCAATGGTTGGCAGGACAAAGCACAGCTTGCCATGAATAACGACAAAGAAGGGTTGGCTAAAGCCGCTTTGGTAGAAAAGCAGAAGTATGTTGCCAAGCTCAACCAGTTAGAGCAGCAGCAGGTACAGCTAGCTGAAATTATCGAGAAGATTCAAGTTGATACAGGGCGTTTAAATAGCAAGCTAAGTGAAGCAAAGCAAAAGCAAAAATCGCTTGTTAGCCGCAAACAAACGTTAGAAACGCGCCTTAAAGTAAAAAGTGTAGATAACAGTAATAAAATTGATGATGCCATGATGCGTTTTGAGCATTACGAACAGCGCATCGACTCATTAGAAGCGCAGGTTGATGCGTATGACCTAACGAAAGACAGCAGCAATGCTACCTCGTTGGCCGCTGAGTTCGACGCCCTAGAAGCAGATGAAACGATAGAGAATGAACTCGCAGCTCTGAAGAAGCAGAAGGTCGCATAAATATCGAGTAGAGCGTGGCGTAGGTTATTACCTGCGCACTCTCACCGTACAACCCTAAGCAAATCTGAAATGAATTTGAGGAAATGAAAATGAAAATGCCATCACAAAAACGTATTTATAGAGATTTAGACAGCGCGGTTATTTCAGGTGTTTGCGCGGGTGTTGCACGACACTTAGAGGTAGATCCCATTTGGGTTCGCGTAGGTGCAGCAACGGCGCTTATCTTTATGCCAGCTATCGCCGTGGTTTCTTATTTCGCAGCAGTCATGCTATTACCAAGGGCAGTGTAATGAAAAATTTTCTTATCGCCATTGTGTTAGCTGTGATTCTGGTCAATTGTTTAGGCAGTGTCATTGACGATTGGTTTGGTATGCATATCGTAATGTCAGATGAATTACTTAGCCCTTGGGAAAACCTTGCTGCGCTATCTGTCATAGGGGTTCTTTTAGCAGTAGTGGGTTTTGTCGTAGCAGTCAGTGTTCTTGGCACGCTATTGTTGGCTGTAGGCGCGGTGTTCTTGGCGTTACTTGCTGCAGGCATTGGCGCGTTTTGGCCAATCGTCGTTCTTGCTATACTTATCTATGCATTTAAGGACAAATCCAAGCGCGATCAACACCTAAATCGTCCTGTATGATGATTATAAGTTTATTTAAGTTGTGTTATTAGGCCGTTAAATGGTGATATAACTGCAACCGTCATAAAGGTTTAGTAATTCTCGCGTATTTATAATTAGTTATACATTGCCGGTTAAGTCCGGCTTTGTGTCATTTGAAAGGAAGGTTGGCATTGATATGAGAAAATCAATTAGCACAAAACGAGTAGCCCTTGTCATTGCAGTGTTGTTTCTGATTTTTTGGTTAATAGGTTTGTATTGGAGCATGGCACCAGACGCCTATGACGTTAAAAAGCGGGTGGCACAGCAAGCACAAAATATTAATCCAGAAGACGTGGCTGGCTATACGCTTACTGCAACCATGATTGATGTCTCTGAAACCTTGCTAGATAAACCTGGCGGTTACCTGTCGAACGATGTGATGCCGCCGGGTGTTTTCTTAGACAATATGCCTTCTTTTGAATTTGGCGCGCTGGAAATGATTCGTGACCTTGCGCTTTCTATGCGTAAAGACTTTAGCCGTTCGCAATCTCAATCGTTAGAAAACCCTTATCTCACTAAAGCGCATCCTAAATTTAACATGGATCATAAAAGTTGGATGTTTCCGTCGTCTGAGTCTAGTTACCGAGACGGCATAGAACTTCTAAAGCTTTATCGCGATCAGCTTGCGAACCCGCAAAATTCCGACAGTCAATTTTATACCCGTGCTGATAATTTACGTGAGTGGCTTAAGCAAGTTGAAAAGCGTTTAGGCAGCTACTCTCAGCGTTTAAGTGCCAGTGTTGGTTCTGCAAGAATTAATACAGATTTAGCGGGCGATTCTAAAGCGAAGCGGTCTACATCGGTAGCGCAGCAGCGCACGGTTAAAACCAGTTGGTTCAAGCTAGACAATAATTTTCATGAAGCGCGCGGCGCGACATGGGCGCTACTACACTTTCTTAAAGCGGTAGAAGTTGAATTTTACGATGTATTAGAAGATAAAAACGCGTTGGTTAGCTTACAGCAGATAATTCGTGAGCTTGAAGCAACTCAGCAGTCTGTGTTCAGTCCTGTTATTCTAAATGGCAGTGGCTTTGGTATGCTGGCTAACCATTCTTTAGTGATGGCGAACTATATTTCTCGCGCTAACGCTGCTTTAATTGAACTTTCAGAACTTCTCAGTCAAGGATAACAAATGAAAAAGTGTCTTTTGGCAACCTTAGTAGGTTGTGCTCTTTTCTCCGCATCTTCACATGCAGACACAATTGCAGGGGTGTACGCAGGTGCACAAGTTTGGCAAACGGATACCAGTGGTGGTTTTGCCGATAGTTCGTCTACCGCTGATTTTAATTTTGATGATGAAACAAATACCGCGTTATACGTTGCATTTGAGCACCCGTTGCCATTTGTGCCTAACGTTAAGATAGGGCATACCACCCTTGATAACTCGGGCACGACTACGCTAAATACTAACTTTACCTTCGATGGTGATCTGTACACCGCAGAGAGCCAAGTAGATACTATTGTTGAGTTAGATGCGACTGACATTATTTTGTATTACGAACTGTTCGACAACGACCTAATTAGTTTCGATGTGGGCTTGAATGCTAAGTATATTGACGGCGCGTTCTCAGTTTACGATACCGCTAGCGACACACAGGGCTCAGGTGATTTTTCTGGTGTGATACCAATGGTGTATTCCAAAGTACAAGTTGGCTTGCCGTTTACGGGCTTAGCGGCTTATGCTGAAGGTAGCTATTTATCGTTTGACGATCATGAACTGAGTGATTATCAAGTGGCAGTGACTTACTCGTTTATCGAAAGTATCGCGGTTGATATGACCCTTCAGGTGGGCTATCGCAAAGTGACAATGGATATTGAAGATCTAGACGATATCTACGCAGACATGGAATTTGATGGCGCGTTTGCAGGGTTAGAAGTCCACTTCTAATTGTTGCCAACATCTAGCTATTAAACAAAAAACCGACATGCGTCGGTTTTTTGTTTTTTCATGTCTGTACCGTTGCGCTAGTGGCCAAATTTAACTCTTATTCCTGCATCGGCGATGCGCCCAAAACCAGACGCTTGAATCAGGATTTTTCAACTTCATCGTGATGGAATTAATGTTCGTCATGCTCATCTTTATGCCACTCTTGATTCAATTGCACATCTGAATACTTAACTGTGTCGGCATGACTAGATGAAATTGCGCTAAGAAAGAACAGAATGGTTAACGAGGCGGTTGATCTAAAAAATGAAAATAGAGACGTAATGCAGCAATTGAAAAGTTTGGGTAATTACAGCATGTTTTGCCGTCGTAGTCTTAGTGGTTTTATACTTAAATTAACTTATTTATTAAGTGCTTAGATATTTTTACATTTAGCTAATAGAATGTGTGAGTCGAGCTCGTGGTTGCTTAAAACCTCTTTATTAATGCTTATTTTTTTGTTTTATAATTTATCAATTATGGGTAGGAAAGCAGATAAATACTATCAACCTGTTGTGCAGCCCACAGAAAATAGCCCTGTTTATAATTCAATACTCACTCTTAATCACTTTCAGTAATAAAAAAGTTTCATTTATTCTTTTCTCTTCTTGTAGAAAGTCGTTAGCCTTATGCCCATCGAATTAAGGCTAAAGAATTATGTCACAACAATCGAACAATCCATCGGCTACTGGTGCCGTATTAAATGAACAACAGTTCAATGCAATTACCCAAGCAATTTCTGGGTTAAACCGTGATCAACTGACTTGGATCAGTGGCTATGCTGCGGGTATGGCGGCTGCACAAGGCGGCGCCGTTGCGCCAACCGCTGCCGGTGCAGTAGCACCAGCGCAGACTGATGCCCCTACACTTACTATTTTATTCGGTTCGCAAACCGGTAATGCGAAAGGTGTGGCTCAACAGTGTCAGGCTAAAGCGGAAGAAGCGGGCTTTAACTCAAAGTTAGTTAGCATGGCAGATTACAAGCCTCGTTCGCTTAAAGCTGAAACCCATGTTGCGCTTTTTGTTAGCACCCATGGTGAAGGCGATGCGCCAGATGATGCAATCGAGCTGCATGAATTTGTTAGCGGCAAGAAAGCACCTAAATTAAGCAACACCAAGTACGCGGTGTTAGGGTTAGGTGATAGTAGCTACGAATTCTTCTGCCAAACGGGCAAAGACTTCGATGAACGCTTAGGCAAACTTGGTGGTACCGAGTTAGTTGCGCGTGCCGATTGCGATGTTGATTATGAAGCGCAAGCTGAAACGTGGTTGAATGACTTAATCGCTTCTCTTAAGGATGACTTTACTGCTTCAGCGCCTGTTGCCCAAGCACTGCAAACCGGCTCAGCCGTGCAAGGCGCACCTGAACAAGCGTATACCAAAAAAGCACCTTTTACGGCAACCTTGCTTGATGCTCAGAAAATTACAGGCCGTGATTCAGTAAAAGACATTCGCCATATTGAAATTAGCCTTGAAGATTCTGGTATTACTTACAAAGCGGGTGATGCATTAGGCGTGTGGTTTAAAAATGCGCCAAGTCTTGTTAATGCATTTATAGATACACTTTCTCTTGATGGCGATGCAGAAGTGAAGGTTGCTGACGCAACGTTGACGTTGCGTGAAGCATTAACCAGCAAGCTTGAGCTAACGCTTAGTTACCCTAACTTCATTAAAGCCTATCAAGCAGCTACTGGCTCTGAAAGCTTAGCCGCGATGATGGAAGATAAAGCGAAATTGCGCACCTACATGGCAGAGCGTCAATTGATTGATATTGTGCGCGACCATCCGGGCAGCTTAACGGCGCAACAACTGGTTGAAGCGTTTCGACCCCTAACACCGCGTTTATACTCTATTGCGTCTAGTCAAACCGAAGTTGAAGACGAAGTTCACCTAACGGTAGCTCACGTAGACTATGAAGCCTTTGGTCATCGCCACCAAGGCGGGGCATCTGGTTTTTTATGTGAATATTTAGAAGAAAACGGTGAAGTAGACGTGTTTGTTGAAAACAACGATCACTTCCGTTTACCTGAAGATGGAAATACACCGGTTATCATGGTTGGCCCAGGTACGGGTATTGCCCCTTTTAGAGCCTTTATGCAAGAGCGTGATGCACAAGAGGCTGAAGGTAAGAACTGGTTGTTCTTCGGTAACCCGCATTTCACGCAAGACTTCTTGTATCAAGTGGAATGGCAAGGTTACGTGAAAGACGGCCTACTAGATAAAATTACTTTGGCTTTCTCTCGCGACCAAGAAGAGAAAGTTTATGTGCAACACCGTTTGCTTGAGCATGGTAAAGAAGTGTACGAATGGCTTCAGCAAGGTGCACATTTTTATGTGTGTGGCGATGCAACCTACATGGCAAAAGATGTGGAAAATGCACTTATCAGTATTGTGCAACAGTACGGCGAAAAATCAGAAGCCGATGCTAAAGCGTACTTAGTTGAATTACGCAAAGCGAAACGTTACCAGAAGGATGTCTATTAATGAGCAATGAAAAATCACCATTTATCGTTGAGGGCAAACTGGCTGACAACGAGCGTTTAAAACGTGAAAGTAACAACTTACGCGGCACTATCGAAACCGATTTAAAAGACGATTTAACCGGTGGGTTCACGGCGGATAACTTCCAACTTATTCGCTTCCACGGTATGTATCAGCAAGACGACCGCGATATTCGCGCCGAGCGTGCTAAGCAAAAACTAGAGCCATTGCACAACGTAATGCTACGTGCCCGTTTACCGGGTGGCGTTATTACCCCTGACCAATGGTTAGCTATCGACAAATTCGCTGCCGATCACACTATGTACGGCAGCATTCGTCTTACTACTCGTCAAACGTTCCAGTTTCACGGTGTATTAAAGCCGAAAATCAAGTCGATGCACCAAATGCTGAATAAAGCAGGAATCGACTCTATTGCCACCGCTGGTGACGTAAACCGAAACGTACTTTGTACCTCTAATCCGGTTGAGTCTGCCTTACACGTTGAAGCATATTCGTGGGCTAAGAAGATAAGCGAGCACTTACTTCCAAAAACCCGTGCTTATGCTGAAATTTGGTTAGACGGTGAAAGAGTGGAAACTACTGAAAAGCCAGTCGAGCCAATCTTAGGTGACAATTACTTACCCCGTAAGTTTAAAACCACCGTGGTTATTCCACCACAAAACGATGTAGATGTTCACGCGAACGATCTTAACTTTGTGGCTATTGCCGAAAACGGCAAGCTGATTGGTTTTAACGTACTCGTGGGCGGCGGCCTTGCCATGACGCATGGCGATAAGAGCACTTTCCCACGTAAAGCCAGTGACTTTGGTTTTATTGGTTTGGATGACACATTAGCCGTTGCTGCAGCAGTGGTAACTACTCAGCGTGATTGGGGTAACCGTGTTAACCGTAAAAACGCTAAAACCAAATACACGTTAGAACGAGTTGGCGTAGATAACTTTAAAGCCGAAGTAGAGAAGCGTGCCGGCGTGACCTTTGGCGACACTCGTCCATATGAATTCACAACCCGTGGCGATAGCTTCGGTTGGGTTGAAGGTATTGACGGTAAATACCACTTAACGTTATTTATTGAAAACGGCCGAATTTTAGATTATCCGGGCAAAACCTTGAAAACAGGGTGTGCTAAAATTGCAAAAATTCATACTGGCGACTTCCGCTTAACCGCGAATCAAAACCTGATTGTTGCAGGTGTACCGGCAGAAGATAAAGAAAAGATTGAAGCCTTGGCTCGTGAGCATGGCCTTATTGCGCCAGAAATTTCAAACCAGCGCCTTGATTCAATGGCTTGTGTTGCACTGCCTACCTGCCCATTAGCAATGGCAGAAGCAGAACGCTATTTGCCTGATGCGGTAACGGAACTGGAAGGCTTGCTAGCGAAGCATGGTTTAGCTGACGACAGTATTATTTTCCGTGTAACGGGATGCCCTAATGGGTGTGGTCGTGCCATGTTGGCCGAAGTCGGTTTAGTGGGTAAAGGCCCTGGTAAATATAATTTCCACTTAGGTGGCGATCGTGAAGGAACGCGTATTCCTAAAATGTATCGTGAAAACATCAGTGAAGAAGAAATTATGGCGGAACTTGATTCATTAATTGGCAAGTGGGCGAAAGAGCGTAACGGTAACGAATCGTTTGGTGATTATGTTATTCGCGCTGAAATTGTCGCACCCGTTGTCGATTCAGCTAGAGACTTTTATGAGTAATTCGACGCGACTTAATAGCAGTCCGTTAACACTTGATATCAGCAAGGAATCCCTTGCCGATATCAATGTTGAACTGGAAGAAATGAGTGCTCAAGACCGTGTTGCGTGGGCGCTTGAAAACTTACCTGACAGTCACATTGTGTCATCAAGCTTTGGTGCGCAATCTGCGGTTATGCTGCACATGCTTACCCAAGCTAAGCCAGATATTCCCGTAGTTTTAACGGATACTGGTTATTTGTTTCCTGAAACCTACAAGTTTATTGATGAGCTTAAAAGCGCATTGAATTTGAACTTGCACGTGTATAGCGCAGATATTTCATCTGCGTGGCAGGAAGCTCGCTTTGGTCGATTGTGGGAGCAAGGTGTTGAAGGTATTGAGCAGTACAACCGAATGAACAAGGTTGAACCTATGCAACGTGCCCTAAAAGACCTTAATGCTGGAACATGGTTTGCGGGTCTACGCCGCAGCCAGTCTGATACCCGCGGCAAGTTACCAGTGCTTCAAAAGGTGGGTAATCAGTTTAAGCTTTACCCTATAATTGATTGGAGCAACAAAGACCTGCACTATTATCTAAAAGAGCATGGTTTGTCATACCATCCTTTATGGGATGAAGGTTATGTATCTATTGGCGATTGGCATACCACACAATCTTTGCAGGAAGGCATGAGTGAACAAGATACTCGCTTCTTCGGGCTTAAGCGTGAGTGTGGGTTACACGAGTTCGGTGACGGTATCTAACATGTCACCTCGCTCGCTTAGCTTACTGAAAAAGGCGGGGCTTAAATAGCGGGTTAATGGATGTTGAAGACTTCGCTTAATACGCCCTTAAGTGCCGATAGGTAAGCTGGGTTTTGTTTTCTTGGTACGAGCTTATAAAGCTCGCTTCCTACCGCGGTAAATTTAAAATACACTAGGGCCACACCTGGCTGCTTACTTTCCAAAGTGAACTGCTCGGCACCACAGCGCCATTTTGTTTGTTGGCCCTCTGCATATTCACCGCTTTCTATCTCACTGGCATAAAGTAGTTTCATATCTTGGAGCGCCAGTAAATCAGGATAGGAAAGGCCGACAGAGGCTAAATTTAACTGTTCTGGAACCGCACGTTTGAAAAATGAAAGTATGCCTTTTTTTCTATGAAAACCGACTAATATACGAGGGATGGTATCGTGTTGCCTTCTACTGGCTATACTGACGGCCTTCGCAAAGACTTTTGCGTCTCTGTGAGTAAGCAATTTCAACATCTGTAAGCTGCGAAGAGAAAAGCTGCCGGGTTTACTTACCTCAACGGCAAAAATCTTGCCCCAAAGTTCCTGCATTCCTGGGCTGTGGATCTCTTCTGCCATGTTGCTAAAGGCAAAAAACCAATCTGGATCAAGCCCATCATTTTCTGATTCGGTTATAGTTACATTTAGTGCTATATTTAAGACAGCCTGGAGGTTTGCGGCTTTTTGTAGTTCAATTATCTGCTTTCTTCGTTCTAACGTGTTTCGTTGGCTTTTTGGATCTTTCGCCATTGATGGAGAAATACCGACACGAGAGAACCAAGAGAGTATCTTTTGCCGTACAAAGTGCGTCGGTGTATCTTGCTGCACGTTTTGAGTGGCACTTTGGTTTGAATTTTCGTTACGGCTAGCCGGCGATGGTTCAGTAGGGCGCTTGGTCTTAGGAAGTGAGCTGGTATAAGGATCAGGGGTTATCTTCATTTTAATATGTAGATTGCCATTAAAAGCATAAACAATAGATTACCACTATTGCATTGCAGTATCGATTTAGCAATTCTGATAAACAGCATACAGACAAAAAAGTATGTATGAATCAGTGACGAGGGTTTAAGCAGTTATGTCGGCAACGGATTACGATAATGATGAACTTATCTTCTTAGATGATGATGGAAGTTCTGATATCGACACTACAATCTATAAGGAATGGAATATTCTCATCGTTGATGACGACGAGGAGATTCATACCGTTACGCGACTCGCGCTCTCCGACCTTATTGTCAATGACAGAAAACTTAATTTCCTTCATGCTTATTCGGCTAAAGAAGCCAAAACCCTGTTGCATGATTACGGCAAAACCATTGCTATCATTCTACTGGATGTTGTAATGGAAACTGACGACGCCGGTTTCGATGTTGTGCGTTATATTCGCGAATCTATGGGGCTAACCGAGCCACGTATTGTCTTAAGAACAGGGCAACCTGGTTATGCACCTGAAGAAGAGGTCATTAAGCTCTACGACATTAACGATTACAAAACAAAGACTGAGCTTACCCGCGCCAAGCTGATGACCACGGTTATCTCTTCTCTGCGCTCGTATCAGCAAATTATGACAATCAATCAAAACCGCGTTGGCTTAGAGAAAATCATTACCTCGTCGGCCAATTTGTTTGAAGAGCATTCGGTAAAAGGGTTTTGCGAAGGGGTTGTCACCCAGATTAGTTCGTTGATTGGATTGGATGCTGAAGGGCTAGTTTGCGCAAGGGCTGGTTCGGTTCTCGATAAAGACGACAACGGTGTGTATATCTTAGGAGCCGCTGGCGAATATGCTTCTTTTATTAATGAGTCTATCGATAACATTAATAACAGCGAAATTGCCGAGCAAGTAGTTCGTTGTCTTCGCCTCAAACGCCATATTTTCGAATCTGATTCATCTGTGCTGTATATTAACCGCTCCGGGTTTGAAGCGGCCGTTTACGTGAATATGGTAAGTGAAATTACTAGCCTAGATAAAAGCTTGTTAGAAGTGTTTTTATCCAGTATTTCGGTAGGCTATGAAAACGTAAACTTGTTTCACCAACTAAGAAACGCTGCCTTTAGGGATTGGCTTACGAGACTTCCCAACCGTAATGAATTTATCAATATGCTCGATAAGCCGCATATTTTTGCATGCGAAAACTGCTCAGTTGCGCTTATTGATGTAAATCATTTTTCAGACATCAACGATGGTTTAGGTCAAGAAGCTGGAAATGAGCTATTGCGTGCTATCAGTGATAGGTTTCAAGCGTGCTTCAATGACTCAGTAAAAATTGGGCGCATTGGTGCGGATGTGTTCGGGCTTATTGGCCCTTCGAATGTGGTTAACCCCGACAACATCAACTCATTGTTTCAATCGTCGTTTAAGGTGAGCGACCATACCTTGCCTGTCAGCGTGACGATGGGGCTATGTCAACTTGACGACAAACGAAATATTGGCTTAGAAATTTTAAAACGCATTAATATTGCGTTAAACCGCGCGAAAAAAAATATCAGCGATAACTTCGAGTATTTTGCTAAAGATATTGAAGACAAAACTACGTGGCGCCTTGAAATGATCCGCCGCTTACGCAGCGACTTCATGGCACGTAAGCTAGAGTTATGGTTCCAACCGCAAGTAGACTTAGGTAGCGAGAAAGTGGTAGGCATGGAAGGTTTGCTACGTTGGCCTGATGGGAAAAACGGCTATATTTCCCCCGCTGTGTTTGTGCCTCTGGCTGAGTATTCAGGTCTTATTGTTGATATTGGTGAGTGGGTACTCGAAGAAGCCTGCCACCGATTGAAAGATTTAAAAGAGGCTAATTTCGGCGACTTAAGGGTGGCGGTAAATATATCAATGCCTCAATTTAGAGATAGGTCGTTTGTTAATAAAGTGCTTGGCACTATTAGCACATCTAAATGCGATCCAAGTTTACTCGAGTTAGAAATAACAGAAAGTGTGGTAATGGATGAACCGCAAATTGTGATAGATGCCCTTAGAACGTTAAAAGAGCATGGTGTTGCCATAGCAATAGATGACTTCGGTACGGGATTTTCGTCTATGAGTTACTTGCAGCAACTTCCATTAGATCGCTTAAAAGTAGATCGCTCGTTTATTCGAGATATTGAACCCGGTAAGAGCGCAGTGCTTGCTGAGACCATTGTGACCTTAGGAAACAAATTAGGACTACTCACTATTGCTGAAGGGATTGAAACCAAGGAGCAAGCTGAGTATATGATTAAACTGGGTTGTAACGAAGCGCAAGGTTTCTTTTACGCTAAGCCCATGCCATTTAATGAATTGATGGATTACCTTGTATCCCAAAAAAACGCGAGCTAACGGTTCACTCAAGTAGTGGCGTTAAGCGTGCTACCACATGGGGTAAATATTCAGTTTCAAACCAAGGATGCTGTGCGAGCCAGCGGTTATTTCTACCAGAAGGGTGGGGCAGCACGGCAAACTTGTTATCACTGTTGTTTTTTATAGCGTTTGTTAGTGTGCGGTGCTTGGGCAAGTAATACTGCTGGGCATATCTACCTACAAGAAGAATTAGTTCTGGTTGAATGGCGTCTAACATCTTATCGTGCCAGGTGGGAGCACATTCTTTTCTAGGCGGCGCATCGGCCCCATTTTTGTAGCCCGGAAAGCAAAACCCCATAGGCATAATCGCTAATTTGTTTTCATCATAAAACGTTGTAATATCGATGTGTAACCACTGCCTTAGCCTTTCACCACTTTTATCACTGAAGGCTTTTGTCTTTTGATGTGCGATTAGGCCGGGCGCTTGACCAATTAGCACAACCTTCGCCTGTGGCCCAATTGAGAAAATTGGGTTTACGCCATAGGGGAGGTGTTCAATACACATTGAACACTGTTTTGCCTCTTTGACTAAATCCTCAAAATTAATTGCTGAATTGCTCATAATATTTCACTTTGTAATATTGCTGTCACATTTCCGTGATCCGATTTGACATTAAAACGTATATACATTATTATTAGATCATCGCAGTAATGAACTGCTGAACAGGAGAAAAACCATGCGTAAAGTAGTACTAGGATTAACCTTAATGTCCGTCTTTGGTATTGCGCATGCGGGCTCTGGCGAAAACCAGCTTTTCGATTGTATGGACGCAAAATCGTTCGAATTGAATAATGAATGTATAGCTGAGAACATCAACAACAACATTCATTTCCGTGATGCACAAACTGATTTGGTAAATGTTGCCAGCGAAAGTCTTGGAGACTACGCAACTGCAACAATGACGTTCGACCAAGAAAAGATGCAGATCGATATCGTAGCACATAGAGATGCGCTTTCAGCGCTAAATACTCTGGCTGCCTACCGAGATTAATCGCACTAAAAAAACCGGCACTCAGTGCCGGTTTTTTTGTGTCCAAATTTCCCTAAAATATTCTATTGAGCCCGTTAATTGCTGCTACGCGATAAGCTTCGGCCATGGTGGGGTAATTAAATGTTGTATTCACAAAGTAGTCGATGGTATTCCCATCACCTTTTTGCTGCATAATAGCTTGCCCAATGTGCACAATTTCAGATGCACGCTCTCCAAAACAATGAATACCCAAGACCTTCTTAGTCTCTCTATGGAATAGAATTTTCAAGCTACCAACTTGTGTTGACGCAATCTGAGCGCGAGCCAAATGTTTAAATTGAGCTCTACCCACTTCGTAAGGGACTTTTGCGGCAGTAAGCTCTTGCTCGGTTTTACCAACCGAACTAATCTCAGGAATAGTATAAATGCCAGTGGGAATATCGGCCACGAGTGCGGTGTGTGTCGTTGCCCCTAACATTGCTTCAGCGGCAAATCGCCCCTGATTGTATGCGGCAGACGCCAAACTTGGGTATCCGATAACGTCTCCTACAGCGAAGATGTTGTCCACTTGGGTTTGGTATTTCTCATTCACACTGAGTTGCCCGCGATTATCTGCTTTGAGACCAATGGCCTCTAAACCCAACATGTCAGTGTTACCTGTACGGCCGTTGGCAAACAATAAGCAATCAGCTTTCATTCGTTTACCTGACTCTAGGTTCAATACTACACTGTCTTCTTTACCCTCCACCGACTTATAGGTTTCGTTATGCCTAATAAGCACGCCGTTATTCCACAGGTGGTAACTTAGCGCATCTGAAATTTCGGTATCAAGGAAAGACAGTAACCTATCGCGCATATTCACGAGGTCGACTTTTACGCCCATTCCTCGAAAGATACTGGCGTATTCAGACCCTATAACACCTGCACCGTAAATTATGATGGATTTAGGATCGTGATCGAGAGATAAAATAGTATCGGAATTGTAAATTCTAGGATGATCAAAATCGATATCTTTAGGCGTGTAAGGGCGTGAGCCGGTGGCGATAGCAATTTGTGCTGCTGTTAAAATATCTTTCGACCCATCATCACGGACAATTTGTAAGGTATTGGCATCTAGGAAGCTGGCTTCACCATGATACAAGTTGACACGGTTTCTATCATAAAAGGATGATCTAAGACGGGTCTGACTTTTTACGACACCACTGGCATGATGCATAATTTCTGCAAAAGTGAGGCTTCGGCTTAAATGGTTATCAGCAAAAAGGGGAGAGCTATTGTATTCAATTAAGCGGCTAACTGAGTGCCTTAACGCTTTAGATGGAATAGTACCCCAATGCGTACATCCGCCTCCCACCGCTTCGTACCTTTCTACTACGGCGACTTTCTTGCCAGCTTTAGCCAACTGCATGGCTACACCTTCGCCCCCAGGTCCTGTGCCAATAACAATGGCATCGTATTGGTAAGAAGGGGTTACTGGTTTGTCTTTTTGCTTTGTCGCCATAACTACATCCTATTTTTGAGTGGCCGCGCTTGTCGTAAAATAATTTCTACTAATATTCTACGTTACTGGGTTTGTAACACTAACTCTAGTGCTAATCGCCAAATAAACAAAACCCACATGTGCAAGGCGCATGTGGGTTCTTAAAATACACTAGGGTGTAGCCAATAATTCTATGCGGCTTGCAGCGAAAGGCTTTGTAATTGAAGCCACTTTTCTTTCTGTAGGGCTAACGCATGCTTAAGCTCTTTGTACTTGTAGGTAAGCTCTAAGCCTTCTATGGTGCGCTTGAGTGATGTTTGTTTTACCTTCATCAAGCGTTTTTTCGCCGCATAGTAGTCAGACATACGTTGCATAAGTAACTCATACTCTTGCTCGATAGTGTGCATTAACTCTTCTGCATTTGGTAGTACAGAGACTTGTTCGCTAGCGCGTTGCAGTTGCATGGCAGCTCTCGCTTTTTCAATACGCTCTTCAGGTACACGACGTAGGTTATGCGTTAGACCCACGTAAGACAGTCCGCGAATTAACCATTTTGTAGGATCGAATTGATACCAACGAATACCGTTGCGATAGTCATATTCAAAAATATGATGGTAATTGTGATAACCCTCGCCGAAGGTAAAAAACGCAAGCACGCCGTTGTCTCTGGCCGTGTTTGAATCAGTGTACGGCTGGTTTCCCCAGAAATGTGCTAAGGAATTGATAAAGAAGGTTACATGATGCACAAGTACCAAGCGCAATACGCCAGCCACTAAAATCATGCCTAGAATGTCGCCATTCAACCAACCCAAAAAGCCAGTAACGCCGAAGTTAGCAGCAAGAACGATAGGTAAATAGTAATTGTGTTGCCACATAACAACTTTATCTTTCTGCAAGTCTTTGCAGTTTCTATAGTCGTCATATCGTTTTTCCTGATACTCGCGGAGCATCCAACCAATGTGTGCAAACCATAAACCGCGTTTTGCAGAATAAGGGTCTTTTTCGTTGTCATCTACATGACGGTGGTGAATTCTGTGATCTGAACTCCAGTGCAAAATACTATTTTGCAGCGCCATTGCGCCACCTATGGCAAGTACTACGCGCACGACAATATTCGCATCATAGGTTTTATGTGACCACAGACGATGGTAACCAGCAGTAATTGACATACCAGTGAAATAAAATAAGAAAATCGCAGTGCCTATTTCCGCCCAATCAATTCCATGATTGATAACCCAAACAGGTACGCCAATAAAGGCGATGGCGCCGGTAATAATGAACACTAAGACATTCGTCAGGATAAGAGGTGGTTTTTTCATTTTCTACAACTCAGCTTACAACTGTGCGCTAATTTATCGTTTTATTGCTCATCAGGCAAGCAGAATGGACAGAAGTTCTGCTTACGTGTGTAAACTTTAATTATAGTAAGCTTCAAGAAATTGCCTACTACACTTTATGCTAAGGAAGTCTTATCGGTGTTTATAAACGAAATTATTGAATTACTTACATCGGTAGGCGCTTCAAGTTGGGGGAGTGGCCAATGTTATGCACTACCCATCACTGTTGCACCTTTATGCGGTTAAGGTTTTGCCGAATGGCATCTTCCATTACGAATAACCTATCTTGTCCCCATACCTGAATATCTTTATATCTGAAAACGGGCACACCCCAACTGCCTTTTTGGTAAATATCCGATTGGTTTGCAGTGACCTCTTCTTTCCAGTCAGTGTTGGCTAAGTGTCGCTTTGCCTCTTGCCAAGATAGCCCTGCGCCTTCCACTATTTTTTTCATTCCGCTGTCTTTATCTGCTCTAACACCGTGTGCATTTACAGACTTCGCAAACGAGAGTAAATAATCCAGATATTTATTATTCGCCCGAGCATAGGCTAGTAACGCATAGCATCGCTCTACACCTTCACCTAACGGATCGGCAAGAAACCCATATTCAATCCCCAGTTTCTGTGCCTCGCGTTTTGTGTCTAGAAAAATATAAATGGCTTTTTTAGGGGGAACATACAACCCACGCATCATCATCGGCAATACAGGTTTTACTTCAAGGGGAATACCGTAGTGAATGGTTAGTTTTACGGCCTGTAACAACGCAATATAAGAATAAGGGCTACGGGCAGACCAAAACAGGGTTAAAGGTTCGGCGCACTTTTTCGTATCTATCGAAAAATTGAGAGGCTGTAGTAGTGAAGTGTAGGTTTTATCAAATTCGATTTGAGTGTTGGGTTGTATGCCATAGCCTTCATCAATAAGTCGACGTTCTAAGTGATCAAGCCTATCCACACCCCAATACCATTCACCTTCGTAAAAAGTCGTGGCGGGCAGATAGTGACCTTTCGAGGAAAGCTGATGTAGGTGTGCTTCAAAGCGTTTTTCTAATGCCGCCTCATCAATGCTAGACGAGGCATCAATATGATCACCTTTCCAATAGGCAAGTAGCAATTCAGCAATGGCTGTCCATGAAGCGCCTTCATCTATTTTTTGCTGAACGGCACAGGACGCAGTAAAAACTGAGCGTGCTTGGTGGGTAATCTCAGTAGCAGAGCACGGAAAATGAAGATGGTAGACGTGGGCTAAATGCATCGCATCATTAATTGAATGCTTATTCCACATAGTTAATTCAGGAAACATCACTGGATCTGAATTGATAATGACGCGAGCTGTAATGGCTACGCGATACTTTTTTTCTAGTGTCGGTAATGCTTGAACAAGTAGGAATGAGTAGGGGTCATCTACTTTTATGAAAATTTCTAATTTAGGTACACCACGCCTAAAAAGGCGTGCACTAGAATAATAGCGGCGTTTAATACTTAGTAGCGTGTTACTCGAAATGAATCGTAGCACGTAGGGCTGAATACTTTTTTTCATTATTGGATCAGTTATTTTCGTTCATGTAGGCCGATAGTCCTATAACCCCATAGTCCAGCATTCCCACAGGAAATAATGAGATAAATTAATTCTGGCTAGGCACTCTAATAAAGTCCCAGTAATGCCTTACAGGAGAATAACGGCTACATGGTTAACAACTTGTTAAGAGTTGAATGTACAGTAACAACAGTTACTATAAAACGCTATGGAGATAATACTAAGTAAGTGCTAATACTGTTTATGCCTAGAGCCGAATTAATTTAAGCTTCTCCCCATAGGCACTCATGGGATAGACTAGTGAAGACTAACAAACTGGTACTATTGTGACTCGTCAGGAACAAAAGCTTAAAACCCGCCAAAATATCATTCATGCGGCATTCCTATTACTGGATGAAAATCGCAGTTTGTCTGCTATTAGTTTACGTGAAGTAGCGCGAGAGGCTGGCATTGCGCCAACGTCCTTCTATCGACACTTCAAAGATATGGATGAATTAGGGTTAACGCTGGTAGATGAAGCTGGGTTAGCCCTTCGCCAATTAATGCGCCAGGCTCGCCGTAGAATAGCTTCAGGTGGCGGCGTAATTCACACGTCAGTTGAAACCTTCATGGAGTTCATTTCAGCAAACAAAAATGTGTTTCGATTATTATTGCGGGAACATACGGGTACGTCAGCGGCATACCGAATGGCGGTTTTTCGCGAAATTCAGCATTTTATTGAAGAGCTAACCGATTACATCATCGAGCAACAAGGCGTGGAGTACAATATTGCGCAGCTGCAAGCTGATGCGATGGTTAGGTTGGTATTTAGTGCAGGGGCAGAAGCGCTAGAGGCTGATACTAAGTTAAAGGTGGAAATTGGTGAAAGGGTTAAAGCCCAATTACGTTTCGTGCAATTGGGCGCAATGTCGAAGCTTTCATCAGAGACATCACCTGACCCAACTTAAGCGTTAGAATTTGAGCTTGCTTCGAAGCCCTCAAGCCATTTATATATGCTGTGAGCCGTCCTAAATAGCGTTGACACTTTTCAAAGCAGGTTTCAAAAGCATCGATAAAACCAATCAAATAAGGCCAAGCGTTACTTTCTGGTGAGTAACACACCCGCTTCAATATGATGGGTAAACGGAAACTGATCGAATAGCGCGGCATTTGCGACTTCATGAGTATCACAAAGCAGGCTTAAGTTTTCAGCTAAAGTTTCAGGATTACAAGAAATATAGATTATATTATCGTACCCTTGAATCATTTTTAATGAATCTACGTCTAACCCTGCACGGGGTGGGTCAACCAATACAGTGGTAAAATTGTATTCAGCTAAGTTGACACCTTCTAAGCGAGAGAAGGTTCTTTCCCCGTTCATTGCTTCGGTAAACTCTTCTGCCGACAATCTCACAATTTTCACGTTATCTAAGTGGTTTGCCGCAATATTGTATTGCGCTGCTTGTACCGAGGGCTTTGCTATTTCGGTTCCTATCACATTGTCAAAATGAACCGCCAATGGCATCGAGAAGTTCCCTGCACCACAATACATTTCTAGTAAATCACCGGTTAGGGGAGCAGAGCATTCAAGTGACCATTCAATCATGCTGCAATTTACTTCTGCATTAGGCTGGGTAAAGCTATTTTCAATATGTTTAAATTCAAACTCACGGCCATTAATAGGTAAGCGCTCTATAATAAAGTCGTTACCCACAATGCGCTTTTGCTTTCTAGCACGTCCAATAATACTTACCGCGGTAAATTGCGTAGATAAAAAGGTGCGAAGCAGTTCAGCTTGTGCTTCCCAAGCATCATCAAGTGGCTTGTGATACAGCAAGCTAATAACGAGTTCGCCGGATAGCCCAGTTAGATAATCAATTTGAAAAAGTTTTTTGCGCAGCAGCTCGTTTGGTTTTAGATAGTCTATTAATTGCAGCATTGCATTATTAATAGTTTCACTTGCTGGTGGAAACGTATCTACGCGATATTTCTCTTTAGAACTTTGATCGAACATGATGTGATAAAGATCGTCACCGTCGTGCCATACGCGAAATTCAGCTCGCATGCGGTAATTTTCAGGTTTAGACGGATGCACCGACAGGGTAGGGGCGTTAAACGGAGCTAGGAGAGTACCTAACCGATCCACTTTCTCATCGAGTTGAGCTTGATAGTCTTTTGCAGTGGTGGTTGTCATGTGGTTCTCCGAACATCATTTAAATAAGGCTGCGAATTGTAGTGCCTTATATTATATGTGCAACGGATAAAACTCACAGAACCAAAAATTTCGTATTAAAATTAAACAATACGTGATTGGTGCCGATAACTTGATTGAGGATAGTGAGGATCAAATTATGAACGTGAGTCAAATTAAGGCTTTCATGGGCGACCAGAAAGTGGATGAAAAGGCATCGGTTCACCCGAATGAAGCTATAAAGAAGCAGCTTCAACAGGAGGGTTTACAACAAGCAGCCGAGTTTACCAAACAGCATTCAGCAACGGTCACCGTGAATAGCACGCAAACCAGTATCGGCTTAAAGGTCTTCAGTGGTAGTTTAAGTCAAAATGTGGTTATTGATGGCAAGCGCCCGAATGAAAGCAAGCAGTCTGAAGACGGCGAAGAAAATAAAAGCTTATTCGATTTCGAGAAAGTCGCACGTAATGTACTTGGGTTCGTGACCGGTGTCATTCAAGGTGCTGCTGACGGTGGCGCTGATGACGATACCCTAAAAGGGTTATTTGGTCAGGCCCGTGAAGGCGTAAGTCGTGGCTTCGCTATGGCTGAAAAGGATCTCGAAGGCTTTATGAATGATGAGATTGAAGAAGGTGTTACTCGTAGCCGTGAAATGATAGATGGCGGCATCGACGATTTAGAACAGAATATCTTCAACCCTAATCCAGTGAGTGTGAGCGAGCTTAACGCGGTATCTGCATCTGATGCTAAATCAGGTAGTTTGCTTATTCGAACCAAAGATGGGGATGAAGTAAACCTTAGCTTTGAAAGTATCAGACAATTTAGTGCTGCTAGCCAGACGTCATTGTATATACCCGCAAATGACGACACCCAAGAGTCTAGTTCGAATACGGGGTCAGTTGTGGTGCAACAGTCCTCTCAATATGAATACTTTGAACGAAGTGGCATCAGCTTTTCGTTAAAGGGTGAAATCGATGAAGATGAAATGACAGCTATTGCAGACCTTGTGGGTGAAGCACAGGACTTAGCTGATACATTCTATAGCGGCGATATGGATAAGGCCTTCGAACAAGCGTTGAATTTAGGTTTCGATGATAAAGAGTTAGTTGGGTATGCATTGCAGTTAAACCGCACTACACAAACCGAAATGGTAAAGGCTTATGAGAACGTTAAGCATTATAGTGAAGAAGGTGAAGCTGAAAACCAATATGGCAATGTAGTTAGCCCAATCGCACAGTATCTAGAAAAGATGATGTCTACATTCGAAAATGCTGAGAATACTTTAAGCTCTGGAGATGACTATAATACCTTACTTGCGGGTATTATCAGTGAAATGAAAGATGTACAAATACCAGATTTAGTATCAGCTATAAATCGCTTCCATACGTTTAATCAAAACTTATTGAACGCAATGCCACAGCAAGCGGCTACGGAATAAAGAAAAAAACCTGGGCTTAAAACCCAGGTTTTTTATTTATGCTTGTTCTACTTTATCTTTAGCTGGCCTAACTTTTAATGTTCGCTCTTGGAACACTGAGTCGTTAGTCTTCGCTATTACTGGGTCAAGATCGCTAGTTAACACTTCAATAAAGCCATAACCTTTTCGCTTGCCAGTTTTTCTATCCTTCATGAGTCGGACAGATTGCACTTCGACAAAACTACCAAAATACTCTTTAACCGCAGATTCGTTTGCACGATACGGTAGATTACCGACATAGAGTGTTTCAGTGGTTGTGCTGCTAGTGGAGGGCGCAGCATTTTCAGAGGGTGAATTGTTAAGGAGTGAAGCTAGCCACGGAGTTAATATACCGCTTACTAATAAAGACGCTGAAACCGTTAACGGCACGTGCGCCTCTATACTAGCTGATGAAAACAACAGATATCCTGCGATTGCAAAGATAGCACTAATAACAGTGCATTGAATAAAGCCTACTTTCATATACCTACCTTTCTAGTGTTTATTATCATAATGAAGGCTGGTCATAGTTTACTCATTTGTAACAATTAGAACAATAAAATGTGAAAGAACTATCCTAAAGACCAATGGAATACACCCAAATGATGTAAAAATGAGCGTTTAAAGGTGAAAATGGTTTTAAATACAAATAACTGTCAAATAACGGTTGATCTTTTACGCCACCTATCTATAATGCGCTCCACGTTTTGAGGGGCTTCAGGCACTCGCAAGACATAGCGCTAAACCCTGATTTAAGACTGGTTAAATAGTTTGAAAACAGGGTTGACATCGGAACTTAACGATGTAGAATGCGCGCCTCGCTTCAAGGAGTTGGTAACAACGACGAAAAAGCAGTTTTTAGAGGCTCTTCGGAGTAAATGACGATTCGAAAAGAAATTTACGAAAAACGTTGACACTAAAAACAAATGGCGTAAAATGCGCATCCGCTTCGAAGAGAAGCGCTCACGGAAAGCGAGAGCTTATAGTGAGGTCGGTAAAATACTTATCGGCACAGCAAGAGAAACGGCACTGCAATATGTAATGTGCGTCCTCCTTGCGCAGAAGTCCCGACCGAAAGCGTCGCGATTCTGCACCTCGTTCTTTAACAATTTATAACAAGACAATCTGTGTGGGCACTCATTAAGAGTGTCACACAACGACGATTCATATTCG
>NZ_JAESDJ010000012.1:0-126474 GCF_019249255.1 Alteromonas lipotrueae
AAGTACCTTCAAGTACCTTCAAGTACCTTCAAGTACCTTCAAGTACCTTCAAGTACCTTCAAGTACCTTCAAGTACCTTCAAGTACCAATGCAATTTTACCATTCTTCTCAATAGTTTCATCAAGTACTTTAATGCCCCTGGGCCCCGTTTATCTGATACTAGTAATTTAGCTAGAGTGGTTGCTGCACGTAACTACCATCCCAAAACTCTTTGCTCATGCGCTATCGTTAGTGCATTAAGGAATTCTTGTTCAACCTGCTCACCGGATTCTCCACTCGCCTGCAATATCATTCTTCGGACACGACAAATTTCAGCAAATTGGTATTTAACGGGCCGACGGCCACCATCATTTTCGGTCGTTACAAATTGCTCTTTGTCAGACGCCATTATCTTCTCTGCCATAAGTTTTGAACGGATGATCTCGTTAAAAACATAACAAATATAAGTTTGTTGCCACATCGTAATTGCAAGAGCTTAAACCATGTTCTTTACAGTAACTTTCAAGTTTTTACGTGAAGCTTCATTCCATCCACCTATATTCTTGGTCTGAGGTAAAAGGTTCATGGCCGTGTATCAAGAGATGCCAGTAGCCGATTCCTGATTGCAGAATCCTCAACCATTTTGGAGCAAAGCATGAGTTACAGACTTATTAATAAAGTGATATTGATTACAGGTGGCACCAGCGGTATTGGTCTAGCCTCAGCCAAAGAATTTACTTCACAAGGGGCGATAGTGTTTATCACCGGACGCCGTAAAAGTTCCCTAGATGACGCCGTTGCAACTTGTGGACCTCGTGCAATAGGAATTCAAGCAGATGTCTCTAATTTGGTCGACTTAGACTCTGTGATGAACACAATCATTCAGCAAGCAGGTCACATTGATGTTGTTTTTGCGAACGCCGGTGGTGGTGACATGTTGCCGCTGGGTACGGTTACAGAAGAGCACTTCGATAGTATTTTCGATACAAATGTAAAAGGCTTACTTTTTACAGTTCAAAAAGCCTTACCTCTGATGAAGGATGGTGGCTCCATCATTCTGACGTCCTCCACAACAGGAAGCAAAGGCACTGAGAACTTCAGTGTTTATAGTGCCAGTAAAGCGGCGGTTCGAAACTTTGCACGTAGTTGGTTGTTGGAACTTAAACCACAATCGATACGTGTCAACGTTATCAGCCCTGGCCCTATTCGAACGCCAGGTTTAGGTGGGTTGGCGCCAGAAGGTCAACAAGAAGGCTTATTTGATTTCTTGGCTACACAGGTACCTATCGGTCGCTTAGGTCGACCAGAAGAAATCGCAAAAGCTGCACTCTTCCTGGCTTCAGATGACAGCAGCTTTGTAAATGGCATCGAATTATTTGTTGATGGTGGCGCAGCGCAAGTTTAAGGGGGCTCGTTGCTAATTGGAGATGAAGATGATTAATTTATACACGTGGTCAACACCGAATGGGCGTAAGGTATCGATAATGCTCGAAGAGCTTCAGGTTCCTTACCAAGTACATGCCATTAACTTGTCGAAAAGTGAGCAATTTACCCCAGAGTTTCTGCGCATTTCCCCCAACAACAAAATTCCCGCAATTGTCGACGAAAACCCAATTGGTAAACCTATTACCGTATTTGAGAGTGGAGCCATTCTGACTTATCTAGCAGAAACGTATGGGAAGTTTCTAGCGCCATCTGGCGAAGAACGCTACAAAGCAATTGAATGGCTTCATTGGCAAATGGGTGGTCTAGGCCCAATGATGGGACAGCTCGGATTTTTTGAGAAGTTTTCAAAAGAGAAATCACCTTTGGCCAGCGCCCGGTTTTTAGTTGAAGTAGACCGCTTACTTAAAGTGATGGATAAACGATTAAGCGATACCACCTATCTTGCGGGAGAGAGTTTCACTATCACTGACATAGCTTGTTACCCATGGATTTACAGTGCAACGACCTTCTTAGGAGATCTGCTTGCAGCAAGCCTTAAAGATAAAGAATCACTAAGACGTTGGCTAAAAGCTGTTGGTAATCGATCGGGTGTCCAACGCGGAATGACTGTGCCGTCTTAATTTTTAATTACAAATTTTCTAAGGAGAATCAAAATGACGAATATTTTAGTCCTTTATTATTCAAGTTATGGTCACGTAGAAACTATGGCCAATGCAGTTTCAGCAGGTGCGTCATCTGTTGAAGGCGTTACAGTTACAACTAAGCGCGTTCCTGAGTTAGTGCCGGAAGACGCAGCCATGCAGGCAGGAATTAAGTTAGAACAAGAGGCTGATATCGCCTCTCCCGAAGAACTTGCTGACTATGATGCCATCATATTTGGAACGCCTACGCGATTCGGAAATATGGCGGCGCAGATGCGGAACTTCCTAGATCAAACAGGCGGTCTTTGGTTTGGGGGCAAGCTAATCGGAAAAGTCGGTAGTGTTTTTACCTCTACCGGAACTGGAGGCGGTAATGAAACAACAATCCAATCTTTCCATACTACGCTTTTCCATCATGGAATGGTTCTAGTTGGCCTGCCTTACGCGGCTCAGGAACTTACCGATATTTCTGAAGTGAAAGGAGGATCGCCACTAGGTGCCGCTTGCATAGCTGGGTCGGATGGAAGCCGCCAGCCATCTGAGAAAGAATTAGCTCTGGCAAAATTTCAAGGCCAACACGTGGCTAATATCGCAACCAAGCTAAATTCTTAGAACCGTAAAATAAGGAAGCGTATTTCAGCTCTACACTTTCGTTTACCTCTAGTAAATAAATACCAATTAGCTTTCAAGTCGATTTGAAATTTAACTAAGGGCATAGATGAAAATTTACATTTAGCGCAAATTACACACAATAATTATGGTAATAACTTTACCCGCCTTTTAGAGGCGAAATGAACGTCCTGGAGGACAAACCTATGAACGCTATTTATACCGCAACAGCTACTTCTACCGGTGGTCGTGATGGCCGCTCAATCTCTTCCGACAATAAACTTGACGTTGCCCTTAGTACACCCAAAGAGCTTGGTGGCCTTGGTGGTGATGGTACAAACCCAGAGCAACTGTTTGCCGCTGGCTACTCTGCTTGTTTTATTGGCGCGATGAAGTTTGTCGCTGCGCAGCAGAAACTGCAACTACCAGATGACCTTTCCGTTACAGCAAAAATAGGCATCGGTGAAAATACTCGCGGTACCGGTTTTGCTATCAACGCTAATCTGAATGTTGTATTGCCTAGCTTAGACAACGATGTTGCTGAAAAACTCGTTGCAGATGCACATCACATTTGTCCATATTCTAATGCAACGCGTGGCAACATTGACATGACCACAACCATTGCTTAATGAAAGAGGAGTATCAAAGTGAAAAAGCTACTTTTATCAGCGATGGTCGCCAGTACTTTTTTGGTATCTAGCGTTTCTTTTGCCGCCGGTTCACCTGGCACCGAAAAAAATACGCAAGCATTCTTGGAAATGTTAGAGCAAAGCGGTGGAACACCACTTGAATTGCTCTCTCCAAAAGATGCGCGAGCTGTCCTGACAGGCGCTCAAAAGGGAGCCACTCTGCGTGCTGCCGATGTTATGCACAAAACCATAAACGTTGATGGAGAGGCCATCGACTTGGTGATTGTTAAACCAGAAAACGCTCATGGCTCGCTACCTGTTTTTATGTATTTTCATGGCGGTGGGTGGGTTCTAGGTGATTACCCTACACATGAGCGATTGATTCGAGATCTGGTTGTTAATTCTGGTGCTGCGGCGGTTTACGTTGACTATACACCGTCACCAGAAGCAAAGTATCCAACGGCAATTAATCAGGCCTACGCTGCTACCAAATGGGTATCTGAAAACGGCCGTAAAATTGGTGTGGATGGTTCAAGGTTGGCTGTTGCCGGTAACAGTGTAGGTGGCAATATGGCTACCGTAGTTGCTCTAAAAGCCAAAGAAGCTGGTACGCCTAATATTGAATTCCAGTTGCTATTGTGGCCAGTGACTGATGCAAGCTTTTATAATGCATCATACTCAGAGTTTGCCAATGATCACTTCTTGACTAAAGGAATGATGGAATGGTTCTGGGACAATTACACAACTGATCAAATCGAACGCAATGAGATCTATGCCTCGCCATTACGAGCAACTACTGAGCAATTGGCTGGCTTACCTCCAGTGCTGATTCAAACGGCGGAAAAAGACGTACTGCGTGACGAAGCGGAAGCATATGGTCGGAAGTTAAATGATGCGGGTGTAACGGTAACCGTGACTCGTTATAACGGCATGATCCATGACTTCGGCATGTTGAACGTTCTGGCAGATGTACCTACTGTTCAAGATTCATTACTTCAAGCCGGACAAGCATTAAAATCACACCTAGAAAAATAATTATTAATTGAGGAGGTGGCTCCATTTTACTCAACAACTTCCCCTCCTCATTCCGTGAAGTTGGGCACGGAATGAGGAGAAGGCTCTATAGAAATTCAACAACTTAATTGTGTGCACTAGCCTGCCTTAATCACTAAAAAAAGTCATAAATTGCACCTTAAACAACCAACGAGGCATTGACAAAAAACACGCGGAAAGAGCCAATAAACCCTTCGTGATAGGTCGCAAAAACTGGTTGTTTGAATTTAGGTTAGAAAGTGTTGTGAATAAGAGTGGCTTTCGCTCTAAATTGACTTTTTTAATTCTAGTGCAACTTTCATATCAAGCGTTCCAACTTCTCTACCAAATTTATTAATTGTTTGTTCAAGTATTTCACTTGCCTCTCTTTTTCTTTTTTCTAATATTAGTAATTTAGCTAACGACGTAGCTGCTCGTAGTTCCCATCCTAAAACTCTTTGCTCCTGCGCTATCGTTAGTGCATTACGGTATTCTTGCTCAACTTGCTCAATAGGCTCTCCATTTGCCTGATATATCATTCCTCGGACACGACAAACTTCAGCAAACTGGTACTGTTCGCCTTGGGTTCGTGAAAATTGGTGAGCTTCTTCTAATATCGACAAGGCTTCATCGCATAGATTGACCGTACTCAAAGCACGGGCAAGAACGAGCAAGAACTCAGTGGAGAGAACTCTATGTTGCTCTTTTGAAAGCGTATTCAGTCCTGCTCGAAGATCTTCAATGCCGACACGCGGATCCCCCTTTAACACTGCCAAGTATCCTCGCATACTGACACCAACAGCCAGATAGGGTTCCAAAGAAAATTCTTTGGCGTTTTTTATCAACCGAGTAATACGAATGGTGGCAGTTGATATATCTCCAGACCATAAAGAAACAGTCGCTGTGGACATTAACGCGATACATAAAGCAACACCGTAGTCCCTAGATTCAGCCACACGAATTGCCTCTTCACAGACCTGCTCAGCTTTAGACGGCCTCCCCCGTAGCCAAAGCACACGAGCCAAGACAATTAACCCTCGGCTAAGGTGATCAAACCCAAAAGCGTCTAAATAGAATGTTTCGGTAGTTGACCTTCTCATTGCTTTTTCACAATACTCATGAGCAAGCGTCTGATCGCCACACAAATGTATGGCGACACCCATCATCCATTCCGCCATCGCAGTAAAATAATCGCTATGAATTTTATCTGAAACGCGTATCGCTTGTTCTGAAATCCCCATTAACTCTTGAAACTCGCCGGTACGAGATTTATAGATGTGTAAGCCAGCGAGAAGTCTAAGCTCAGCCTCAAAGCTGTCTAGCTCACGTGCCAGTTCAATACCCTTGTTAATTGATTCCAGTGTTTGCTGTGAGTTCCCCTTGGTAAACATCACTGAAACCGCCAGTCCCTCCCAAAGGGCTAGCTCGACTTCTGTGTTTCGTTCATCAGCTGCCAGGCAATTTAAGGCTTGTTGAGTCCAATTTAGGCATTCCTTTAGCATTGACCTTCTTAGCAGCACTGGGGTTGTCAAAGCAACAAGTTTGGATACATACGCTTTGTTAGCATTGTCTTGCAAGCTACTCTCAATAGATGCACTAATATTACCAAGTACATCCGCTAGATCATTGTTCGCCACAAAACTGCGCTCATACCCATCATTTTTCGACCTAGCTAAAACAGCAATGAGGTACTGACGATGCTTTATTTCTATGGTTTGCATTTCGCCACTCTCACTCAGCTTTTCAGATACATAGCGCAATGTGGTAATAAGTAGCCGATACCCCCCCTCTATAACGCCATTGGATCTTGAGATTAACGACTTGTCACACAGACTTGCAATTGATAGTTCAACATCATCTTCACTCAACAGGTCATCGCAAATTACATTTTTCGCCGCGTTAAGAGTAAATGCTCCGACGAATATAGACAGCCTTACTATTACCATTCGATCTCGGCGTTCTAGCAGTAAAAAACTCCACTCAACCATTGCCTTAAGCGACTGATGTCTGTTGATAGCGTCTCGTCGACCTGGTAACTGAATATTTTTTTTGCTGTTAATTAAGATAGATGTTCCGTCAATACCATGTTGCCCTACCCGACTACCAGCCAATTCAATTGCGAGTGCATTTCCATCTACACTTTCGCAGATTTTTGCGACTAACTTAGCGTCGTCATCGCTGAGTTCTCGACGATAACCACTCGAAATCGCTCGCTCCATGAAAAGCTGAACTGCTGGCCACTTCGTTATTTCTTTTGCTGTTAGATCTGATTCTTGTGGTGGCACTTTCAAAGAGCCTAAAGTAAAAACTTCCTCTCCTTCAACCTTTATTGCTTCCCTACTGGTGGTAAGGAGAAATAGCTGAGGTACTTCTCTAAACAGTTTTCTGAGAATAAAAGACACGTCATCAATCACATGTTCACAATTGTCTAGCAATATTAGCGTTTGTTTCTCTTTTAAGTGCGAAACCATTGATGCAACGGCATTCCGGCCTCTTAAAGATATTCCTAAAGACGACACTAATGCCGTTTCAATGAAATCTCCACGGGTCACAAGTGCCAGCTCCACGAAACAAACATTCCCATAGATTTTTTCGTCGAGCGATTTTGCAATGTTCAACGCCAAACTAGTTTTACCCACGCCACCTGGACCAGTAATACTCACAAACCGTTTCTTCAATAGCAGCTCTTGCACTGATGAAATTTCACTTTCTCGCCCAATTAGTTTGGACAGAAGCTTTGGTAGATTCGACATAGTTGGGGTCAACAGTGACGCTTGATTGATGATTTCTACCGGCTCGGTAAATAAATAACCTCTCCTTTGTACGGTTTTAATGTATTCAGTGTCAGCACCATTTTCGCGAAATAATTTTCTCAAAGACGCGATATTGACTCTAAGGTTTGCCTCTTCAACGAAAAGTTTTGGCCATGCCCTAGATATTAATATTTCTTGTGATACAACTTGACCAGAGCGCTCCAAGAGCGCGACTAAAATGTCAAATGCTCGTCCCCCGACCTCCAATTGTTGACCGTTATAACTTACATTTTGACCGTTGAGATCAACCAAAAACCCATCAAATTGGTATTTAACGGGCCTAAGCCCTCTATGTTTCTCGATTGTAGCGAACTGGTCGGTGTCAGAAGTCATTGTCTTCTCTGCCATAAGTTTTGAACGGATGGTCACGTTAAAAATATAACAAATATAAATTTGCTGCTACCTCGAAGTTGCAAGAGTATAAACAATGTTCTTTACAGTATATTTCAAGCTTTACATGAAGCTGGGAAGTCCAAACGTCATTTCTTCTACATATACTCTGAGGGAGATGGCCTTAGAGGCGACACCACCGACCCACATGCGTAAATGAAGTAACGTAATCTATAGGGTAAACCCACAGTCAAGAGGATTAATTGAGGATACTCACAGGAGAGTTAGCAAAGTTATCAGGATTGTCAAAAGACGGCGTTAGGCACTATGAAAAATTAGGAATAATCATGTCATGTCCGTTGCAAGCAGGTAGTCGTATTTACAAAAATTACCGTACAACTTGCCTGAAACGAATTGAACAAGCTAAACAAGCGCAATGAATTGGATTATCACGTAAAGACAATGGGCCCGATTTTAGACATACATGAAATTGAAGGATTAACAGAATCAGATACGGTAGCTTTTCTAAAGGACCGGCCACAGGGAGAATGATGAAGTGAGCAGCCCTTTGTGAAAGGAGCTATTTCGCTATTACCTTAACCCCATTCAAGTTCTCCCCAAAAGGACTGATAAACACTAATCAAATGTAGGAAGTGCGACACCAGTTCGAGCATTATTTGCAGCCAAGTTCCTTTCAGCACTGGCCACATCAGGACGATACTTTAGATAATTCACGGATTGCGCAATCGGCAGTGGCTCACCGATACTCGGCAAGCTAGGATTATGACTCAGTTGTACTCTGACACCCTTTGTTATTTTTAACTAAAACTGGCTCTCATCAACCAACTCAAGCCATATAGGGTTGGTATAGGCTTTACGGCCTTCATTATCTTCTACGACCAACGCTACCCAGCCCGAAGCTTGTGGAACTTCAAAGCTAACGGCATCACGCTCACCGGCAAGCGTTTTATCTTCAAGTACTACGCTGCTAGCAGCACTTTGCTTATTCATTGCTTTACTATCACTACCAATCAACTGTACCGACTTAAGTCCATTTACAGCAACCAAATCAAAACTTATTGTTTGCGGTTGTGCCTTTGCAATCTTCAACGTATCGCCAAACATTACGTTTTCAGGGTAAATCACAGGGCCAAAAGATACGTAAGAATGACCGTCTTTTGCTGCTTGTGCGAAGGCCTTTGCCGTCGGTTTGCTGCCGGTATATACAAACAACCGATTTAAACCACTGATTTGGTTTAACACATCGTGGGTGTCTGATCCTGCGGTGAAATAATACGGTACCCCTTCATTCCAAAACTGGTACGCTTTATTAATTGTTGGCTCGTTATTCACCACGGCACTTAGCTCAAATAAATCTATGCTAGGGTTAAAGCCCCCTGGCGCAGTGCCTTTATCTAAACTGCTTAAATAGCCATAAGGTATGTAAGGGTGATTTGACGCAATAACAGTAGCGCCCATGCGCCGCACATCTTCAATAATACTGTGTATGTCATCTACACCTGGATCGACCGTTAATTGCGCCCCACTATCGATAGGAAATGCGTTGAAATGCCCCCAAGACGGTGACACTTCAATAGACGGTATAAAGGGCACATTGCGTGCATCGGCCAGGTTTTGAATGGTGTCGTTATTTTTAGTGGAATCATGATCACTTACAAATAATACGTTTAACCCAGCAGCTAATTGAGAACGTACCAAATTTGTAGGGTTTGTTGACCCTTCCAACACATCGGCATGATGGTGCAGGTCTCCTGCATACCAACCATGCATCGTAGGATACGCCTTCACATCAACTGCAGTTGCTACAGTCGTTATTTTATTTGCATTAACGCTTGTCGCGATCATCGTACTTTTGGCGTTAAAGCCCGCACCATGTGAAACGCTTAATTCGTATTCCCCTGGTGCCAAACCAAATACGGCGTTGCCAATATTATCGAGGTCGGTGAAGAAGGTTCGTGCCCCTAAATATTCGATGAGTGGTTGATTGCCCTGCTCTATTGTAATTTTTGCATCTATGGGCTTCTGACTTTTCGCATCGGTTATATTAAGGCTTATTGCACCTGGGGCGCGAAGTGCATCGAATGAGAGTTTCTGAGTCACATTCTCTTCAACGGTAATCAGGCGCGTTTTACTGTCTGAATGTTGTTTGCCCGTAGCGTAAACTTCGTAGTCGCCTACCGGCAGCGTGAAATCCACATTCTTGCCGTTACCCATGGCCCACATATAAGGCACACCATTTTGCGACACTACAATGGCGGCTTGCTCAACGGTTTGCCCTTCCTGTGTACTTACGTGCGCTTCTATTTTTCCACTTTTAAGTGCTTTTCGCTTTATTTCGGCACTCACAACGGGCGCTAAGTTACCACGTGGCAACACCTGATAGTCACCCGAGAAAGTCACACTTTGTGAAGGGCCAAGGGTATGTGCCGCGTATAAATCACGTGACTGATTTTTAGTTTCGCGCATATAAGGTGCGTGCAATGCAATCGCCCATTCTTCGTCATAACCCACGAAGCGGTCTGATAACCATAAATTCTCAGATGATTTTTCGATAGTGTGTCTACGAGGAACAGCGAATTTGTATCCGGAATCTGGCCATAAGGTGTAGCCTGAAAGCGCTTCGATATCGCTATCACCTTTATTGGTCATTGTGGTTTCAACATGAATAAGATCTGCGCCCTCAGAAAGGCTGTAGGTTGTACTTATTTCAGCTTCGCCAAAGTCTCTTTTAATGTTAACAACCGCTTCTTGAGCACTGTCTTTAAGAATATCAATTTTGGTGTAAGTATTAGGCCAGCTTGACCAATTATTTGGGATGAAATCGGCAAAAGCAACGCGATCGTTGCTAAGTGCTCCATCCTCTTTCACATTAGCAATGTCGACTATACAGCCTCTTGCTACGCCCCACGGCGGCGCTGAATCTACTGCAATAGCGAATGCTAGTTTATCGTTTTGAATGGTTAAATCTTCGTTGGAAATAGCATTCCCATGTGGAATGGCCGTTTTCCCTTTTGTGATACTAACCGAGGCATGACTTACATGGGATAAAAGACTCCCCGATACCAATAATGAAATACCCAATAATGCAGGACTTAGCGTCGAAAGCTTCATAAAAACACCTTATGTGGTAATACAAGTCGTTTGAGTGAATGGCGCATGAAAAAGACAACAATAGCGCGTTAGTATGTAAACCGTGTGATAACATTTAAGAATAAAGCCGCAGCCAGTACGTCTGGTTGCGGCCTTATTATTTCGATTGTAAAGCGCTATGAATAACGCTTTTACACCTCTTTAATTACATAGCAACGCGTACGTTGAAAGAAGCGATGCGAGGGGCACCAATCCATCCGGCGTTTGCAGCAATGGAACCAAGGTAATCTTCATCGAACACATTGTTTACGGTAAAGCTTAGCTCCACGCTATCAATGCTGCCGCCAATGTCGTAAGCCGTTTTACCTACATACAGGTCACTTACAATGTAAGAGTCAGTTTCTTGTGTATTAGCTTGGTCTAGGAAACGCTCACCTACATATTTTGTGCTAAAGCCAGCGTAGAAATCACCTTTGGTGTAATCAAAACTAACTACGGCCATGTCTTCTGGTGAACCGATTACGGTGTTACCGCTAACGCCTTCGTCAGTGTAAGTCGAGTCGTTTTTAGTATATGAAACATAGATGCCTAATGAATCAGTAATGTTGTAATCAATAGATGCTTCTATACCATCTGATTCAATACCACCGTCATTGATGTAGCCGCCTGCAGCAGATTCTAAGAAGTCGATACCATTTACGTCTTCGTTACTTACAAAGGTAATGCGGTTTTCAAATTCAATCGTGTAATACGTTAAACTTGCATTAAATCCTGGCGTTGAATAACGCAAACCGAAATCGATATTGTCTGCGGTTTCTGGCTCTACCGTACTGATATCAGTGTCGTCACGCTCTAATACCGCATCTTTAACCGCTGCAAAGTTCTCTGCATATCCACCGAAAAGCTCTAAACCGTTAACCGGTAATGGTGCAACGAAACCAGCTGAAATAAGTACATCAGAATCAGAGGATATGTTTAAGTTATTTTCAGGGGTAAATTGGTCTTCTTTAGACACATCAACGTTAAACTGCTTTGCCCCTAAACGAATTTTCGCAAACCCTGCATCAAGTTCGTTTTCAACATAGTACATAAGCGTTTCAACCGGAAACTCTCGATCGTACTGAATCCAATAAGGGGTGTTTTCGTAGCGAGCGCTTGTTGAAGCATCAATGGTTTTGTGCCAATCGCGGTATTCGTCACGCTGATAATCTTCATACCAAAAACCACCACGAACTACGTTGTCCATATCAGCAATGGTTGTGTTCCATACGAAATCGCCGTTAATACCGTAGCGCTTCTTATTATAATGAGTGTGACGATTAGAGCTTACTGCAATAGCGCCTTGCTCATAGCAATTTGGATCAACTTCAGCGCCACCACCACCGTAAGGTGAACTGATTGAACTGACACAGTTATCAATAGGTGAAAGGGCTTCGCCAGCACTATTAACAAAGTAGATTAGGCCTAAGGTGCTGCCGCCGTTTACGGTGCTTGACGTATTTAATTCAGAATTTGCATTTCCTGCGCCGTCATCAGTTACATCGGCAATATAGTATGGGTTCCACTTACCTGCACCTTCGTTTTCGTGATAATAAACGTTAGTACTAAAATCAACACTTCCCACTGTGAAATCGGCTTTTAGATAGGTAAAGAAATTCTCGCGCTCGGTAACCCACCCTTCGCGAAAAACCTGATCTTGATAAGGAATACCAGACCACGTATCAGTTAGTCCATCCCATTCCGGGTTTTGAGCATACTGGGCTAACCCATAAACACGTTGATAAGTGTATTCTTGTGCATCGTCGTAACTCACGAAGCCCGTAAGGTCTACTTCACCTATTGTGCTGATGATTTTACCTTCTAAATGGTCACGGGTATTAGTCACTGACCCATCCATGTAATCATCATTTTGCTGAGTAGACAACGAAAGCCATGCAAACGTATCTGGGGCAATCTCGCCTGTATCGTAACGAACATAAACTTTACTGGCGTTGTATTCTGCAAATGTGGTGCTTACTGTTAATTGCTCGTCCAGCGCAGGTCTAATGGTAGTAAAATCCATTGTTCCGCCAAGGGCTTCATTCGAACGAGAGCTAATATCAGCGGTCCCCTGAGAAACTACCGTGCCACGTAAGTTTTCAGTATCAATATATCGGCTGGCTTTAGTACCACCACCGTAGTTAGAGTTACCGTTAGCAATGCCATCAACGGTCATCCCAATTTGCTGAGAGTCAAGGTTAACCTGAAAACCACGAATTGAAATCGTAGTAGACCATTCATCAGAACCAAACGGGTCGCCTTCAGTTACCAATACACCTGGCAAATTGTCGATAAGTGCCAATGCGCTAGTCATCGGGGTCTGTTGCTTTTTCATTTCTGTTGAAGTTGCACTGTTAGCGTATGAAACATTACGCCCAGTCACTAATATTGATTCAACGTCTTTGTCTTCTTCAGCTGCTTGCGCTTCAGCTTCTTGAGCTAACGCATGCATTGACGTTAATGACGTCGCTGCAAGTACAGATAAAGCGATTAAGCTTCGCTTTTTTGGCACATAAGTGTTCATAAAACTCCCGTTGTGTGTTTTTTATTTTATTTTGTGTTTTTAGATAGATAGTGATGTTTTTATTTGAGGCTTTTACGAGCCTGAATCTATTTTTGTAAAATCTATTTCGTTGTCTTTAGGAGAACTATCGATATTTTTTACGGTTTTTGGTTTTCGGTAAAACATGAAAAATGCGCAGCTGAAAAATAGGCCGATGACTAATGCACCTACCCACTGAATTTGTAAAAACTCTAATTTAAACAGCAGAGTTAGTAAGGAAAGCATGGCTACATTCATAGCAATGTACTTAACCCTTCCGAAGCGTTTTACGGTTAAATTTAAGTTGTCTGTATACAAGCGAATAAGCGAATCTAATGAGTTAATGACAAACACAACCCCTACGAAGGCCATCGCAAAGTTCTTCAAGCCTGTGGTGGGTATGCCAGCTTCGTGATATTGATAAATAACGCTAAACCACACCGCAATAGGTATTGAAGGAAATATCAGCATGGCACCTAGCACTTGATAGGTGCGTAAACCTCCTACAAAACGCGAGGTAAACTGCCCAATCATGATGCTCCATGCGAACCACCAAAATAAGTAAAACTCATGGTATTCGTTTAGCGGCAATACAAAATGTTCAATGTTTCCAAAGTAACTGCCTATCAGCTCTAAATTATGTGTAAATGCGGCAATTTGGCTGTCATTTCCCAAGAAGGCGCCCGCCCACATGAAGCCGATTAACGCGATAAACAACCATGTTGTAGAGATACTTAATAACCGTACATATTTAATGTCGGTGCTGGAGTAAACCGCAAAGCAGATAGCCGCGAACACGATGAAATAGAAAGTAGGTATGATGGACTCACCATCGCCGATAGCAGGTAAATACCAGGGTAAATTCGACAACAGTAAAAACGCGGTAAAGGCGCAGGTACCAATAATGACCACGTTATTAATGAATTTAACCAGTGGTATTTCGAAGAACTTAACCTTGGGCTCTACCACGCAAAAATAAAAACAGGTAAGAAAGTAAAAGCCCCATATTAGAAAGCCCCAATAGCCAAACTCAATCGCGATAGGGTTAGTAAAGGCGTATTCAGGGTTCGCTGCTATGTTTGCATAGCCACCGAACTCGGTAAGCGGAAACATGATCAAGCCAACGTCTAGGCCCGAGGTAAATAGAATGGCGATAAAAGTGAAAAGCCTAACCGGCGTGACACCGATACACTTCACATTTCCCCATTTAACAAGAATAACCACAATGGCCAATAGGGTGAAAATGATCCCAGCATTAAGCCATAAGGTCATTACTACCTCCCCAAAACAAACGATAATGCTCCATCTTTCTTCCTGTTGTTATATTTTTCATACGTACCAAAAATGCCTTTTTGGTACGTGTAGGCCGCTCAGATTAAATCGTTGAATTACGCTGAACCGTTTCCCAGTTTGTTGATGTAGCAACGCTAACCGGTGAATGTGCTAGCGCTGGCTTGCCCAGTATTAAGTCAGCCGCTTTTTCTGCCACCATAATAGTGGGCGCGTTTAAGTTGCCGTTAGGTACAGTTGGGAAAATTGAAGAATCCACCACCCGTAGCCTCTCAATACCGTGCACTTGCGTATTGGAGTTCACTACGGCCATGGCATCTTCACCCATTTTGCACGAGCATGACGGGTGATAGGCGCTTTCAACCGATTGGCGCACAAAGGCGTCAATTTCTTCATCGGTTTGAATATGCTTACCTGGTTGAATTTCATCTTCTCGGTAGTCGTCAAACGCGCTTTGTTCAATGATTTCACGCGTTAAACGCACGCAGGCACGAAAGCCTTCAATGTCGTCTTGATGCTGCAAGTAGTTAAATTGAATTTTGGGTGCGTCGGTAGGATTAGCCGTTTTAATAGTAACGGCACCACGGCTTTTAGGCTTATTGTGACCAACATGCACTTGAAAACCATGGCCATCAAAGGCACTACGTCCGTCGTAACGCATGGCCGCTGGTAAGAAGTGATATTGAATATCTGGCCATTCAACACCAGGTTTCGAGCGAATAAACGCGCAAGACTCAAAATGGTTGGTGGCACCTAACCCTTTGCGGGTAAACATCCAACGTGCACCAATTAAGCCTTTTGAAATCAGCCCTAATTTACCGTTAAGCGTAATAGGCTGTTTGCACTTGTATTGAAAGTAAAACTCCAAGTGATCTTGTAGGTTCTGCCCTACCCCTGGCAAATGGTGCTTAACGTCAACGCCTGCTGCTTTAAGCGTTTCGCTGTCGCCAATGCCAGAAAGTTGTAAAAGGTGTGGCGAGCCAATAGAACCGGCGCTTAACACCACTTCTTTATTGGCTTTTGCGGTAACACGTTTACCGTTTACGCTGTACTGCACACCCACCGCTTTTTTGCCTTCAAGTATAACTTTTTCAGCCAGTGCACCGGTAACAAGCGTTAGGTTTTTGCGCGATTTAACCGGGTCTAGGTATTCACGGCTGGCCGAACTGCGCACGCCGTCTTTCACGGTCATGTGCATAGGGCCAAAGCCTTCCTGCTGGGCGGCGTTATAATCAGCCGTTGTAGCGTAGCCCGCTTCTTTTCCTGCTTCTATAAAGGCGGTGTATAAAGGGTTGGCCATTTCGTTGCCATTGTTAACCCCTAATGGCCCATTGCCACCTCGGTATTCGTCGTTCCCTAGGTAGAAAGATTCAGCCTTTTGGAAGTACGGTAAGCACGCTTGGTAGTTCCAGCCTTGTGCGCCATGTGCTTCCCATTCATCAAAATCTTTTGCATGGCCGCGAACATACACCATGCCATTTATAGATGAAGAACCTCCTAATACCTTGCCTCGTGGGCAATGCATTTTACGGTTATCTAGAAACGGCTCTTCTTCAGTGTGGAACTGCCATGCGTATTTGTCGCTATTCATGGGAATAGACAATGCCGTGGGCATTTTAATAAAAATGCTTTTATCGCTACTGCCGGTTTCTAGCAAAAGCACGTTATGGCTTGCGTCTTCTGATAGCCGGTTAGCTAACACACACCCTGCAGAGCCAGCACCTACTATGATGTAATCATATGCTTGCTTACTCATTAAAACGGGCTCTCTATGTCGGTCATGCCCACATATACTGATTTGGTCTGTGTGTAGTGATCGAGCGTTTCAATTCCGTTTTCGCGGCCAATACCAGACTGCTTATAGCCGCCCACAGGCATTTCAGCCGGTGAATTACCATAGCTGTTTATCCAGCAAATACCGGCTTGCAGCTTGTGGATAACACGGTGTGCCCGTTTAATATCTTTGGTAAACACACCTGCAGCCAAGCCTAAGTGGGTATTGTTAGCACGCTGAATAACAACGGCTTCGTCTTCAAACACCAACACACTCATGACTGGGCCAAAGATTTCTTCTTTAACAATAGTCATATCGTCGGTGCAATCGGTAAATACAGTAGGTGCCACAAAGTAGCCGTTTGGCGCAGATTCAGGGCTAAGCGTTGTGCCGCCCGTTAGTACGGTAGCGCCTTCTTCAACACCTTTATTGATGTAGCTCATCACTAGATCTTGGTGATTTTTAGAAATAAGTGCGCCTAAATTCACGTTAGGATCGAGCGGGTCGCCAGCAACTATGTTTTGTTCTGTACGGGCTTTAAGCTCGTCAATAAAGGCTTGGTATACCGATTTATGCACGTAAACCCGTGTACAGTTTGTGCAAACTTCACCTTGGGTATAAAAGTTACCCAGCATGGCTGCGCTTACTGCTTGCGATACGTCGGCGTCTTCAAACACCAACAATGGCGATTTACCACCAAGTTCCATGGTGACGTCTTTTAATGAACCCGCTGCACTCGCCACTACCTTTTTGCCTGTACCGACTTCGCCAGTAAAAGACACTTTTTCAATATCTGGGTGTTGGGTTAACCATTGGCCAACTTCTGCTGCACCTTGTACAACATTGAACACGCCAGCTGGTACGCCCGCTTCAAAGAAAATTTCAGCAAGTTTAATAGCACCTAATGGTGTTTCTTCTGAAGGTTTAAACAGTAAGGCGTTACCTGCCGCTAAGGCAGGGCCAGACTTCCAACACGCAATTTGTAGCGGGTAGTTCCATGCACCAATGCCCGCACAAATGCCAAGCGGCTCTTTGCGGGTGTAGTAAAAGTCGTCACCCACCATTTGCTGTTGACCCACTTGCGTTGGCGCTAAGCCTGCAAAATATTCAATGACATCAGCACCGGTTTCAACGTCTACGCACTCGGCTTCTTGCCAAGGCTTACCTGTATCTAGAACTTCAATTTTAGCCAGTTCATCGTTTCGTTCGCGTAACAATGACACAGCTTTTAATAAAATACGGCTACGCTCAACCGGTGTCATAGCAGACCAAGTAGCAAAGCCTTCTTTTGCGCTTGCTATTGCCGCTTGTTGCACCCCTTCGTCTGCCACTTCAACATGGTAAATAACTTCGTCGGTAGCAGGGTTTTTAACCGCAAACGTTTCGCCACTTTTATTGGCGATGAATTTGCCATGAATGAAATTTTGATAAACCGGTGTTGTCACATTAAAACCTATCTTGATAAGTGCCAGCAGATTAAAACATGCTGACATTGTTCAAATTCATTTTGTCAGGCGTGCAGACTACTTTACGCAGGCCTGATCTCTCGAAGTAACACACATACCGCTTGATTAACGTCTTGAATCCGTTATCTATACATAAAGCGTTTACAGATAAAGTTTCCACTTGAGATTACAACTGCTAGTTGAAAGCTTGTTTCCACAAACGGCACTATTCAGTATTGAAGACTAAGAAAGATATTCAACTCTATCTGAGAAATGTGTATTTTTTATTAATTGATCGTTCAATAAAAATAAATACTAAGGGATTAACACTAATAATTCAACGTTGACAAAAGCTGAATTTATTTAAAAATGATTTGAGCTAAATCTAAGGCGCTTTGATTGAGCACAGACTAAAAGGTCAAAATGCACAAAAACTGATGCTTTATTGGTTTACTTTTCTTTATTTAGTATGATTTATATACTATTTTTGGAGCCGGTTATTTTGGTATAAATAAACTTTCGTCTGTTAGAAGTTACGATTAGATTGAACACGAACAATTTATTACGCTAAGCACTAACCTAAAAGCAGTTCATAAAACACTCAAAAAAGTTTTAGATACTATGCATGCCTGGAATAAGTACTAGTTAAATGGATGGGCATAATAAGTATCCTCAAATAATTTCAAAATGCATTGCCACCCTATATGGGTTAGATTATCCCTAGTATTCTTCTTAACAAAACCAAACTAGTGCATACTTTCGTAAGAAGCTGCAACACTGTGACAAACAAGGCGAAAATTACTTAAGTGCAAAAAATTAAACTTACACAAGATGAAAACCTATCTATTAGAGTCGATTATCAGCTGCTACCTAGCGATCATCAGCGTCTTGACCTGTTTTTTTCATTGCCTGACGACATGGGAATTAGCGCTAAAACCCTCACCGAAGAACAATATTTTCACCATAGCATTCAAAATCACAGTGCCTACTACTCCGATCAACTCCATGTACCACTGGTACGCAGTCGCTTTATCAGTCAGAAAAAAGGCGAGCAGAGTGATTACCGCTTAAACTTGAATTTGTACTCGTATCAAATACGTACCGCACTCGACACTGATATAAAACAAACCCTCAAGTTAAAAGACAGCAAAACCTTTTACCCCCAAGCTATAGAACTTGCAGAACAAACCTCTAGTTTGTTGAAAAAGCTCAGGCGTTATACACCCACTGATGAAAAATTAAGGGCTTACTTCGAAAATGCAGACAACTATTTAAGTTGGCAGGTAGAGCAGTCATTTTTGAAGTTGTTATCGGCTGCACCTAAAAGCAGTGATTATTCCAGTGAGCGAAAATTTCTTTTCGATTTTTGTCGCCGTGAGAACCAATACCGTGAAGATAATCAATACAATTCACAAATCACACTGGATGATCCCAATCGTATTACTAACAAAATGCGGTTATTACAGCGCTTAATTGAGTACGGCGTGGTGTTCCAGAAAAAAACCAAAAGTTTGAATACCTATTTAAACCGCCTAGTGCGTGGCACGGTTACCGCAATTATTATGGCTTTAGTGATGGTATTGGTGTTGAACGCTCGTACTAACTTCACTGAAGTTACCGTCGCCTTTGTAGGTATTCTTGGGGTTATTTACGGGCTAAGGGAAATCTTTAAAGAAGACATTACGCGGGTAATTTGGCGGCGTATTCAAAAAGGGCTACCGAAATGGAAGATTATTTATAGCCACAGTGTGAATAAAAGCAGAATAGCCACCCAAACTATTTGGCTTGAATACATTCGCAATAAAGATTTACCGAAGCAAGTTGATAAGTTGTATCAAACCCGCAGGCAACAAAACAAACAAGCGGCACAGTTACTTCATTTTCGCAGCGACACTCGCGTAAATGCGAAAAACTTCCTGCCAGGTTACGACGACATACAGCAACGTATTTATTTTAACCTCACCCCCTTTGTTCGCTTTCTAAAGAAAGGTGAAGGTAGGCTGTATTCTTTAGAAAACAACAAAATTACTAAACAAGCCGTTGAGCGACGCTATCAAATAAACGTTGTGCTGATGCATACCAACAAACAAAAGCAGCAGCAAGTACAGCGATTTAAGATAACCCTAAACCGCTCTACTATTATCAATATTGAAGCACTGGAAGTCCGTGAAAACCCGTGAATTTTTTACCTGCTGAATTATTCATCCTACTGTTGCGGGTTATTCTGATGCAGGCCAGTCTTCTTCACTTATCATTTCTTTTTCAATCAGCGCGTTTCTAAGCGTATTTATTTTCACCTTCAGTTCATCCCTAATTAGCCGTATAGCAGGCGTTATAAGTTGTCTACTAGGTAACACCAGCCACATTTCAGTTAGGGAAATTTGATAAGCAGGCATAACCCGCTGAAGGCGCCCCGCCAGTAAATCCTCTGCAATATCAATAACCGATTTCTTTGCGATTCCCACCCCATCAACACACCATCGGCGCACAATATCGCCGTCATTCACTGCACGGTTACTTTTCACTTTAACTTTGAATTTCTCTTTGTCTTTATACAAATCCCAACCGTCGTGGGTTAGCTCGTACAATTTGTAAAGCAATGCATTGTGATTTGCTAATTCTTCGGGGCTAGTAGGTTCCCCATACTTTTCAATATAGCGTGGCGAAGCACAAATAAAGTGTGGAATATTACAAATTTTGAACCCATACATATTGAGCTCTTGAACCGCGCTTTTGGTCATGGCTCTTAGTGCAACGTCTACCCCGTCGCGGTAGAAATCCACACGGCTGTCACTTACCTGTAACCTAACTGATACGTCTTCATGTTCCGCCATAATATCGTTTAGCAAAACCCGCATTAGGTTACGTCCCATCTCCGAAGACATGGCCATTTTCACTTCGCCATTAATGTCTTGCTGCTCTTCACTAATACGCATAACACCTTGTTGCAGCAAGTCTACTGCTTGCTGACATAAGGGTAGAAAACGCTCACCTTCAGGGGATAATCGTATTTTGCGGGTAGTTCTCACAAACAGTTGAGTGCCAAGCTCTTGCTCTATACGCTTTAATGCTACGCTTGCGGCAGAGGAACTTATGTCTAGCTGGTTCGCTGCAGCAGTTATTGAATGCAGTTCTGCCACCTTGAGCAATACTTGCAAGTCTTCTATCTTCATAACATCTTCTTTTTTATTTAGTAGAATTTAGTTTTATTAACGCTATGGTTGTGTAACTACAATGGCATAAACTTTAGCCAGGTTCATTTCATTATAGCTAAAACCGAATCAATATCTTCAAGTACAGCAACTATTATCCACGTTTTAACGAAAGTGTATTGGCGATTAGCCCATTTATCCACTGCCTTTCAGCCCATAAAATACACCCAAGCAATCAAGTTAAAGGGTTTAAAAATGAAATTCACAGTTAAAGCAACATCGCTCGCACTTGCGTTTTCTAGCGCCGTGTCACTTTCAACATCATTTACAAGTACATCAGCGTTTGCCGCAGAAACAGCATCTAAGGTCGTAGCAGCAGATGATATTGAATGGGGTTACCTTAACCCGCTTCGCGGCGATAAGAGCCCAAGCGCAGCAGACCTTTGGGGCGACCGCACTAAAGATACTGCAACCGGTATGCTAGTACGTTTTAATAAAGGTTTTGAGTCTCCACCGCATATTCATAATATTACGTATCGCGGCATTGTGATTGAAGGTGCTATGCATAATGACGATCCTAGTGCAGGTAAAATGTGGATGCCTGCGGGTTCTTTTTGGACCCAACCTGCTGGCGAAGATCACACCACAGCAGCAAACGGCAGCGCCAATTTAATCTATTTAGAAATTGATTCTGGCCCTTATTTGGTACAACCATCTAATGAGCATTTTGATAATGGTGAACGCCCGTTAAACCTGCATAAAGACAACATTGTGTGGCTTAACAGTGGTGAGCTGCACGACATAACTGCAGCGGGTGTCTCGTCTACTTATTTGTGGGGCAGCTCCGGCGATATGAATGGCTCAATGGTAAAATTACCCGCTGGCTTTAAAGGCACTATTGGTACACGCGCCAGCGAATTTCGCGCTGTCGTTATAGCTGGCGACGTAGATTATCAGTCAGTAGAAGTAACATCACCTATATCGTTAAGTGCGGGTAGCTATGTGGAGTCTACTGGCACCTTTAACCATCAACTAGTGAATGAAGGTCAGCAAGAAGCGACTATTTATATTCGCACCGATAGTGCATACCGCGTATTCTAATAACCATAATGAGTGGGTTAAGCCTATAGCTTTAAAGGGTTAACTCACTTGTTCTAGTTTTTAGTTAGCCCGTACCGTAAAAGGCCGTGACTTGTGAGCTGTTGGTTGGCTTCTGCATTAAATTGAAACGCGTTCTTAATAGGCTATTAATAGGTGGAAAATTTTTCATTTGTTTATTAACTTATTCCTTCCTAATCAATTAGTTGAATAGCTCCCATATTTGGTTGACGAGTATATTAGAAGTTTGTAATAGTGTAGCATTACCTTATACTTTGCATTCTTCTTTGTGTTTACTTTTCCCTTGGCCAATCTCGGAGCACATCAATGAGAACATTTCTGAGAATAGCCAGTTTTGGCTTAGTTTCTTTTACCTCTAATGCATTAGCCCAAAGTACACCTTCAGAATTCGCTGAATTAAGCTTTCAAGCGTTGCTTGATATTGATATAAACGAAAACGATACCCAGCAATTTTCAGCGAATAAGTGGAGCTTCTCTGTACAACTAAAAGCCGCAGAATTTGATGGCTATAAAATCGATGATAGCGATATAAGTCTCGATGATGTGTTGTTCTCGCCTGGTGAAGAACCACGAACTACAAACAACTTTCCTGTTGTACCGACAATTATCGACCAGTACGCTAAAATTGTTCAACTAGGTTACCAAGTAAATGAAGGTCTAAAACTAGGAATTCAAGTTCCTTTCATTCACCAAGAAACTGACCATATCAGTGTAGTACCAGGTTACGAACATTTTGTTATTTCATCTTCAGGCATGAGCGATATTGCGCTTTCAGCAAGTTATGCGTTAGAAGACAATAGTGATTTTAGTTGGTGGGTAACAGCGGGAATTAGTTTGCCAACCGGATCCATCGATGAGCAAGGCGATACGCCTAGAGATGCAGGTAATCAACAACTTCCCTACACAATGCAGCTAGGCTCGGGAACCTACGACTTCCCTGTTGAAGTGAGTTATCAAAATAAGGGCGAGCACGCATTTACTATCACCCTATCAGCCATGCTCCGCACGGGTACCAACGATAGGAACTATCGCCTAGGAAACAACTATAAACTTAGTGGAAAATATAACTTCCCACTTTCCCAGAGCACAGCATTGTTCACTGGAGTCGCCTTTGGCTACTCAGAATCTATCCACGGGCAAGACGATGAAATCACGATAGGTGGTAACAACCCCTACCCTGCAAGTATTACTAATCCTGATCTGTATGGCGGAGAAAAAGTAAGTGTGTTCGGGGGGATTTCATTTGTTCCCATCGACTGGTTAAAAGTGGTTGCCGATGTCAGTAAGCCTGTATATCAAAATCTAAATGGCCCTCAACCCCAAGAGTTGTGGCGAGCTGGCCTTCAACTTTCTGTGTTGTATTAAGCGTTGTATATGCGTTCATTACTGATTGTTGTCGTTCTGACCTTAGGTGTCAGTCACTCAGCATTTGCTGACCTAAAAAAGGTCGACAAGCTTAAAGCGGCTTACATGTTTAACTTCACAAAATTTATGACATGGAGCAGTATTAACACTGACTCGGTCAATTTTTGCGTGCAGAATGATGAGGCGTTTCAGCAATTTTTAACCCAGTTAGTTGAAAGCAGGCCTAGTAGCAGTGGTGCACCCATTCGCATCGTTGTGTTAGATGGTAAACAGAGCTGCACCTTTGCATTCCTAACCAAAAATGATGACAGCCTGTTAAACCTTACCACTTCAACCATCATTATAAGTGATTTACCTAACCTTATTGACCGCCCATCGGTATTTACGTTTTATGAGGAAAACAATCGGTTAAGGTTTGAAATTGATTTAGCAGAGGCTGAGCGTCTTAAATTATCGATTAGCTCCGAATTGTTGAAGGTAGCGAAAATAAAATGATATTTCGTTCTACGTCGTTTTTCACAAAACAATTGTTTGCCATCCTCTCGGTTAACTTCCTATCGCTATGCCTAGTAGCGGGTTTACTGTATTCCAATTTTGTGGATGATTACAAAACTAACTTAGTGAACGTGCTTAGCAGCCAGTCTAAATTGTTGGCTTCGGCCAGCCGTTCATCGGTACTTTTCAATGACGCTCAACCTACCCAAGATTTACTGTTTGCAGCATCGCAGTTGCAAGCTACGTTAACCGCCAAGGTTTACGATGCTGAATTTAACCTGTTCGCCGAATATGCCAGAGAAGGCGTCTTCGACTTAACCTCCCCCCAGCAGCTACCTTTAGGGGCCACCTTTAAAGACGATGCGCTTTACTTTTTAGAACCTATCATTTTCGATAAAGAAATTATTGGCTACCTTTTGTTATCGGCCAGTACGCACTCTCTTGATACACAACAGCATCAAGCAATGCTGGTAGTATTAAGCGTATTGTTGCTAAGCATGCTGCTCTCTTACTTGCTAAATTTTCGTTTACAGAAACTCTTTACCAGCCCCATCGACAAACTGATCGCGCTTATTAGAAAAGTCGCAACATCTCGTGAATATCACACTCGCCTGCCAGCAGTACGCAATGATGAATTAGGCGAATTATTTTCTGGCGTTAACGATATTTTAGCAACCGTTGAAAATCACCAAGAGCAGCTAAAGGCTCATAATACTGAGCTTGAGAGTTTAGTAGAGCTTCGAACTCGCCAACTTTACCAACGTGCCAATTATGATGCGTTAACGCACTTACCGAATCGCCACCTATTTTTGGATCAATTGGAACTTGCGGTAAACAAAGCTAATAAATATGGCAGCCCACTGGCCGTCATGTTTCTAGATTTAGATCGCTTTAAACTTATCAACGACAGTTTAGGGCATGATATTGGCGATAAGGTACTTATTGAAGTTTCGAAAAAGCTGACTGAAATTGTGAAACGACAAGACAGTGTATCTAGGTGGGGTGGCGATGAATTTGTTGTTATGGTTGAAGAAACTCACTCTAAAGATGATTTAGCGTACCTTGCGAATGAAATTATCGCGAGCTTGAGTGAACCGATGCTATTGGAATGTCATCAACTTCACATTTCTACCAGTATTGGTATCGCAATATATGAAACTCAGAATGAAAACGGCATATCCCTCTTAAAGCATGCCGATACCAGTATGTATCATGCGAAAGAGAATGGACCAGGCCAGTTCTGCTTCTTCGATAACGGCATGTTAGAGAATTCATTAAATCGACTGTCTGTGGAAGGGCAACTTCGACAAGCGCTAAAACTTGAAGATGCTTTTCATATGGTTTATCAGCCCCAAATTTGTGCCCATTCTGGTCATGTTCAAGGCATGGAAGCGTTAATACGTTGGCAAGATGATGAAGGTAACTATATTCCTCCTTCACACTTCATACCTATTGCTGAAGAAGCAGGTCTTATCAATATGCTGAGCATATGGATTTTAAATCGTGTGAGCGCTCAAATGAATCAATGGCGTGCACAAGGGATTCCTATAGTGCCTATTGCGATTAACTTGCCAGCTTGTTTTATTACCCAATTAGATTGTGCCGAGCAAATTGCCGAGATTATGTCGTGTAACCAGATTCCGCCTGAATTCATTGAAATTGAACTGACTGAAAATACGTTTATAAGCTCTACCGAATTTGCATTAACATCACTGAAGAAACTAAAAAAATTGGGCTTTAAAGTATCCATTGATGACTTTGGTACCGGCTATTCCTGCTTAAGCTATATTTCTACGTTACCCATTGATAAATTGAAAATTGATGGCAGCTTCGTTAAAAAACTAGGCAAGTCAAAATCTAACGATGGTATTGTAAGCGCTATTGTTATGCTGGCCAAAGGACTTAACCTAGCCACGGTGGGTGAATGCGTAGAAACAGAAAACCAGCTTGTACGCCTGCGTGAAATGGGCTGCGACGTGATTCAAGGCTACTATTACCATCCTCCCTTACAGGTGGGTGCAGCTGCAACATTGATGCTAGAAACTATCGAGAACTAAATTTTTCCAACAAACCACCTAGCGGTAAGCCCGACCGCTAGCGTAATGACTACACTCGTTAATGTGCCCAGTAATACATATTCCGTTAGTTTCTTGTCTTCGCTTTTTGTCAAATCGCCAAACCGAAAGATTGATTTAGCAGCAAGTAGAAAACCTATTGCAGCAAATTGATTGAGCAGTACAAAGGTAAGAATAAGCAAGCGCTCTAAATAGCCAATTCGCTGCCCTGCCATGGCGAGCGTATTTTGTATAGGAAGCTGAACCAGTGGGCTAGTTGTTTTAGGTTTGGCATGCTCATCAAGCTCTTTGCTCCATGGCGACAGAAGTTGTTTTATGAAAATGGACGTTGGTTTTAAAATAATTAAGTACGCCAAGAGTAAGGCCAGATGCTGGTGATTAACCAGTAAGAGTTGCTTAAACAATGCCCCGACCTGATTAGTAAGCATCGCCCATAAAATAACAATTACACCTATGTGCGCGGCTTGATCGACTGCAAACGCTAGTGTTGTGCTTCCCGCGTAAGACTTTATTGCATCAATAACAAAATGGCTTATTAATACCCCACCAGCTACCATCAATAATGCTGCAATATCGATATCCGCCATGCCCGCCTCTTTTGTCGTAAATACCGACACGGCGAACAACGTAATAAGTGCTAGCACACCATGCAGTAGAGCATGAAGGTATAACGCAGGCGATTGCAGATGTTTAGTGTTTCGGCTTTCCACCCAGCGAGTTGGCTGAAAATAGAAGTCTCCCAGTAAATGGGCAACCAATAGCCCTATTACCATGCTAAGTTGCTCCATGCTTACTGCTCCGTTTTCACTTCTGTTGCCATGTAATGCAAATAATCACTAACTAGGTGATATTGACTCGCGATTAAAATACGGGTGATGTTGCTACGGGTTTTCCCCAGCGTATTCGCTATACTTTCGTGACCTTTATCTTTTGCTTTAATATAGGCAAGTAACGTTTCTGACTGTGTTTGCGTTAAGGAAGTCATATGACTATCGACAAATGCAGTCAATAGACTTGCGTGTTTATTAAACGCTTCATTGTCGCTTGAAAAAGCGAGGAATTGGGACTTCATACTATCCAGCGTCCTACCCGAGCGTACGAAGGCGTCACCATTTCCAGTTTTCACTTTTCCATCAGTAAAACTTACTCCACCAATCCCTACGCTAATACGCACATCTGTAGTCGGCGTGCAGGCTTTTAATGCTAACCTGATGCAAATGGCGACAAGCATGGCACTTTCAGGCTCAGGTATGACAACTTGAAAAGCATCACCACGAAATACGTCGTACTGCCCGTTGTATAATGCAGATTGCGCTTTAAGTTCGTTGGTTAGCACCTGTAACACATGTGCTAAATCAGTATCGCTTAACTGCTGTGAGTTTGCGATATCACCGGTTATCACCGCCTGCCGCTTTTTTGTATTATCCATACCTTCCCTTTTCGGTGACAGCTCGCTTTAGTTCATCATTAGCCAGTTTGCCCTCGTGTTCACGAACTTGCATCATAGACACGACTCAGATTGCCTGTGTTTTTATACAAGTGCAATATTACACGGCAGTTAGTTTGCTTAGTTATAAAGTTACTATAAATAATCACATTTAACAAAGTTACCATAAACAATCACTTATCGAAAGGTTACTCTAAACGGTAACAGAAACAGAATAACGACACGAATCAGCGCAAATTACTCACTCAAAAAAGGCCGTGTACGAAGGGATATTCCCCAATCTTATACTGCGACTTGCAAAGGTAGAATGATTGCTCTACCCTCACCTCATTAAAGTAGAGCAAATATTCTACCCGTCTCGTAGAAGTTGGCCAGAGATTGGAGATCAAAATGACACCCGATGAGCGAAAAAATGACATTGCCGCACGGTTAGAAAACGCATTTAGCGTTAATGGCTTCACCCAGCCTAATGTCGCCTCGTTAAAAGAACAAACAGGCACTACGCTAAAAACCTTATACAAATACTTTCCTTCTAAGGAAGAGATGATCATTGGGGCGCTCACCCATCGCCACCAGCGGTATTTATCATTTCTAGCAACAGACTGCCCGAACGATATGAAAGCCGCAGTACAGCATGTTTTTTCACGTTTGGCGTTATGGCTACAGCAATACGCCCCTAACGGATGCATGTCACTACAAGCCTTATCTAGCTACCCAAACTACACACAGATAACCACAGCCGTAAATACTCATAAAGCCGACGTACGCCAATGGCTTTACGACTTAACCCAAAGCGAATCACTGTCTCGTTCACTTTTCATTATGCATGAAGGTATGTCGGCTGCGTGGCCAACCATGGGCGAAGAAGCGTTAACCACAACGCAAGCTATGTTAGATCAAACACTTGTAGAACACGGTTTATCTTAAAGGAGACAATTTATGTCACAACTTCCCTCACACATGAAAGGGGTCGTACTTACACGCCATGGCGATCTTGATGCGCTTAGTCTTCGTCACGATCTCTCCCTGCCTATTCCAGCTACCACCGACGTTGTGATTAAAGTGGCCGCCGCGGGTGTCAATAACACAGACATAAATACCCGCAAGGGATGGTACACAAAGGACGATGGCACTGACGTGGAATCGTGGAATGGTGAACCGTTCGCACTTCCTCGAATACAGGGCGCAGATGTATGCGGCTATATTGTGGCTGTAGGCAGTGAAGTAGACACTGCACGCATTGGTGAGCGGGTAATGATAGAACCCTGCTTAACCGAAGCGGATGGTGCTAAATTACCTTCACCTTGGTATTTTGGATCTGAATGCGACGGTGGTTTTGCACAGTACACAAAAGTTGCTGCAAAACATGCGTATACCGTAAATACAACCATGTCAGATGCCGAACTTGCTTCCTTTCCATGTTCATATTCTACCGCTGAAAACATGCTGCACCGCGCTAAAGTAGCGGCGGGAGACAGGGTGCTTGTTACTGGCGCTTCTGGTGGCGTTGGCTCTGCTGCAGTGCAATTAGCAAAAGCACGAGGCGCTTTTGTAGTGGCTATCACCAGTGAATCAAAACAAGAAGCATTGAAAGCACTGGGGGCAGACGACACCCTAACCCGCGACTGTAATTGGTTAACGTATACGAAAGATAAGCCGTTTGATGTTGTTATCGATTTGGTGGCAGGACCAAGATGGCCTGAGCTACTTGATATGATGCGCCCCTTTGGTCGCTACGCAGTATCGGGTGCTATTGGTGGGCATAGCGTAACCTTAGATGTTAGAACCTTGTACTTAAAAGATTTACAATTACTGGGCTGTACTGTGATTTGTGAAGAGGTATTTGGCAACGTAGTGAAACGCATTGAAGCAGGCGATATTGGCCCACTTGTCTCTAAAACTTACCCCATTGAAGATATAAAACAAGCGCAAACAGACTTCGAACAAAAAGCGCATATTGGAAAACTGGTGCTTACGTTTTAACGCAGCGCTGTTTCACGGTTTTCCCATACATCGACGCGATTACGCCCTAGCGATTTAGCCAAATAAAGTGCAGCATCGGCACGCTGAATTAATTCATTAGGGCTCACTGGATGAGTAAATGCCATTGTGGAAGCGCCTAAGCTTATCGTCAGCCTGCTGTTGTAGCTTGACTGTTTGAACACAATGGCCGCTTGCTCAATATTGCTTCGAATACGCTCTGCTACTTTGAGTGCGGAATTCATGTCAGTAAATGGCATGATGACAGCAAACTCTTCTCCACCATACCTTGCCACTACATCGTCATTACCAACACAGGTTTCCTTCAGTATTTCTGCAACCTTTATTAACACACGATCGCCCGCCACATGCCCATAACAATCGTTGTAAATTTTAAAGTGATCGACATCAATTAATAATAAGCTTAGTGGCATTTTACACTGAACGCTTCTTTGTATATCGCTTTGCAATGTATCGTCAAACAGCCTTCTGTTCGCTATACCGGTTAAGCCATCGATATTGGCAAGCTTTGCCAACTTGAGGTTGGCTTCTATAAGTTGTTGTTTTGCCTCATACAGAGCCCGTTCGTTATGCGCGTTTTGTAATGTGTTAGCCAACATCTGCGCGATACGCTCTAAGTACTTAATATCATAATCACGCCACGTATAAGGGCTACCCGTGATATCACAGCCAATGAAACCGAAAATGCCCTCATCCAATTCAATCGCGGCACAAAGAATTGAACAAATGTGCTCTCGCTCAAACTCCTCTTTTTCCCCCGCGGCTTCTCTTGGTAAATAGGCCACATTATTCACTTTAAAAAGGCCATCTTGCTTAATCTTTCTATCAAGGTAAGGCATGGTTTCCATCGGTAACGCTTGAAGATCATTTTTATAAGGCGTTACCCCTGCAGCTACCCATTCGTGGGTGTTACAGGCGAATTTTTTGTCGTCATAAAATTCGAATAAATAGCAGCGGTCAAGATCGCAGAATTCACCGAACGCGCCTAAAATATTCTCTATAAGACTATCTACTTTGTCACTGGTAGTATTTATAAGCTGCGAAGATAGAGTTGAAAGTAGCCCATTAAACGTAATGTGTTTGCCCACGGGTGAAGATTCTTCCGGCGCGATAAACAAATTATTTTGAACCGCCTTTGCGTTGATAACCACTAAGCTAACGCCGCCGACCGTGATAACCGCACTTTCTATAAAAAACTGAATCCCCCTTTCATAAGATTGAATGCGTACCCATTGGCAAAGGTGCAAGGTTTCCTCTGCTATAGCGAATGGATGATAGCTACCAGAAAGCTCATCTTTAGTAATAGGATCGAAAAAACGCAGGCTGTCTAAGAACGCATCAGATACCACTGCCTCACCAAACTGACGCGCAAATGCAATGCTTACGTCAAACGCTGTATCACCAAGACGCTTGAACAACAAACACGTAGGGAGTTGACGTAACAATGCAATGCCTTCATTTGGCTTCACATATCCCCCTTATGGGAAGTTAAACAATTAGCTTTTACTTTAGTACATATTGGTAAAACACGCTCCTTAGCCAATAGTCCAGAATGTAACAATTTTTGCAGTAAACCATTGCAAGAAACTTACGTAATAAATTACAGCAACTATGTTTCACCATAGTGTCATTCTTTAGGATGCGAGATAACTTACGAATGGGTCAACATGAATGAATCAATAAGTGGGCTTTTGGACAAGCTAGTTGATGAAGACGAAGGAAAAAAGCAAAGCGCAGGAGATATTATTGCTCGCTTCGAAGACAGAGGCTTTGGTCCACTACTACTCATACCTTCACTAATTGCACTACTGCCTACTGGCGCCATCCCCGGCGTGCCTTCCTTATGTGGTATCACCCTCTTTCTAATCTGTATACAAGTTGCTTTAGGCAGAAGTGCGCCTTGGTTACCAAATAAAATTACTAAACAAGAAATTAAACAAGACAAGTTAGAAAACGCGGTAGACAGAGCCAAACCTTACGTTAAAAAAACCGAGAGGCTGTTAAAACCACGTTTAACAGTACTATCAAAAACGCCATGGAAAAATATAGTTGCAGGTTATTGTGCTATAGCATCATTGTGTATGATCCCTCTTGAGGTTGTTCCTTTCGCCGTAGCACTCCCTGCTTTTGCGCTAACATTAACCGCTATAGGCATGACCAACCGAGACGGTGTGTTTATTGGCCTAGGGATGATAATTCAGCTGGGGACTGTGTATTTAGCTCTGAAGGTTTCTGGCTTATTGTAGAGAGTAATCACGTAAAACTTAGCGATTAAATGGTATTTTCAGCAATGCTATTATGCCTGCATTATCGTTTGTTGCTGGGTATTCTTTTTGGCCAATAGCAATATCTTCATCGCGCATGGTTGCGCGGCTTTTGAAGCTGCCAAAGAGTTTGTCCCACCAAGAGACGCTGAAACCAAAATTAGTATTAGACTCTGCTTTTGTCTGGCTGTGGTGGATGCGGTGCAGCCGTTGGGTAATGATAACCATCCCAATTCTGTCATCCCATTTTTGAGGCAGTCGGATATTCGCATGGTTAAACAAGGCAAATCCGTTCAAACCAACTTCGAAAATAACTATCGCAATAGCAGGCACACCGAACGCAATAACCACCGCCGCTTTAATGAACAAGCTTAATACAATTTCGATAGGATGGAAGCGAAGCCCTGTGGTGGTATCTACATGACTGTCTGCGTGGTGCATCTTATGAATACGCCACAGCAGAGGAATTTTATGAAATAGTCTGTGCTGCCAATAAATCACCACATCAAGCAGCAATACACTAAGCGCAACCACAACCCAATGGCTCAAACTTACGCGGTTAAATAAACCCACATTAGTACTATCCGCCCATAGAGCCACACCCACTAAACTGGCGGGCATCACCACTTTTGAGCACAGCGCGCCTAATACCACCATACTCAGGTTGCCTTTCCACCTGCTGGCTCGCCCCAATACCGATTGCCTAGCAGGCAGCCATGCTTCTAGCAAAGCCATTATCACGAAAATGCCTAAAAATAGACAGACTCGTACAAGTGCAGTGTTATCCACTATTGCTTCTCTTTCTCTTTATTAGTGCAGTAATCATCAATACCTTCTACAGCTTTAAGGGTAGTAAAACCACTGTAAACTCGGGTGATGATGGTAATGCCACACGCTACCGCAAAAACATAAGCCAACACCGGAAAATACGCTGGCCATATACAGAATGCTAAAAATAAGAGTATGGTTTCGGTACCCTCGGTAAGCCCCTGCATATAGTAAAAGCTCTTATTCTTAAACTGTGGTTTTTCGATATTAAATTTTTCTGCGGCTACGGCGAAGGCCAAAAAGCTACTGCCCGTGCCTACAAACGCGGCCATTAGCACTAGCGCAGGTACACCCCATTCGGCAGGGTTTGCTACACCAAACGCTAACGGCACGGCAGCGTAGAATAAAAAGTCTAAACAAATATCTAAAAAGCCACCTGCACTACTGCTACTTTGCTGAAAGCGAGCAAGTTCGCCGTCAATACCATCGGATACTCTATTTGCAACAATACATATGAACGCCATTGCCCACCACCCATTGATAATGGCAGGAACCGACAGCATACCAATAACAAAACCAGCCAAGGTAATTTGATTTGGGGTAACGCAGGCTTTGCTCAGCGCCAAAATCATGGGTCTTAACAGCGGCTTTATAAAAGGCGTAACTTTCGCATCTAACATGTTTCTATCTCAATTAAGCGCCCTTGGGCAGCTTCTACATCTTCACTATCGTGCGTGACCAATAAGGTGGGTAGACCACGGGCTTTAAGCTGACTAAATACCCAAGTTCGCATTTGAGTTTTGGTTGCAGCATCTAATTTACTAAACGGCTCATCGAGTAACACCACATTAGGTGCGGCAGCCAACGTTCGCAACAAGGCGATACGCGCCTGTTGTCCGCCCGATAAGGTCTGTACGGGTCGATGCTGTAAACTTTCAAGCCCCACTTCGGCTAACATCTCAGTCACCCGTTGATCACGCTGCGCTCTTGATAACGTTTTTTTACTAGGCGCATTATGAATCGAAGCTTTATCAAGCATATTGCTAGGCAATGCAAACGCAATATTTTGCCCAACTGTCATATGTTCAAAAAGCAAAGGGTCTTGATATAGCACGCCTACCCCACGATTATGAGCTGGCATGCCGTTAATGCACTTATCATTAATGTATATACTACCCTTCATGGAAAAAGGCGCAGTTAATTGCCCAGCAATTGCGTTAAGTAAGGTCGATTTGCCAGAGCCGCTTGGCCCCATGATAGAAAGCACTTCGCCTGGGTTAATCTCTTCATCGAGTGAAAACAAGGTATCTGTGTATCGAAACAAACTCACCTTATCTAATTTCAAGGTCATAATTTCGATTTCCGTGTTTGTAGAAGCGAATAGCGCCCCATCGGGTTAAAACAAACTGTGGGCAACCACCAGGCCAATACAAAGCCCAATAAGGGCATAAGCGTTTGTACTATCACATACACTGCAGTCAACCGAGCACTGCTACCCGATGCCGCGGCCACCGCTTCTGTGGTAACAGTAGCAATACGCCCACCGGTACTTAGCAAGGTAGGCAAATACTGGCTGAAACTAATAGCCAGCCCTAATGCAAAAGCCACCAGTATAGGGGCAAGCAATAACGGTAGCTTTATGTTCACAAATACCTGCCATGGTGTTTTTCCCATGCCATAAGCTACCTGCGCATACCTAGGGTCAAACTTACGATAAGCCACCGCCAACGAAATAAACACATAAGGCAATACATAAACAAGATGGCTAATAAATAAATGAAACCACACGGCCTCGTTAAAATAGGCTAATTGAAACCATACTAAGCCATATAAGAAGGCCACGCCTGGCACTAGCAGTGGTAAAAACAAAGTAAGTGACAACAACGCCCCTGACCATCCGTTAAAGTAAGACGTAGGTTTACTATTATGGTCTCCATGCCCGCTAACCGTTTCTGCTTCTAGCGCCATGATAGCGACTATCACCGAAAAGCCGCTCACTAACGTGGCTAGCAACAGGGTATTATTGAAAGGCTCAGCCAGTGCCCAAAGCGTGGTTTTCCAATGCAATAAGGTTAACCCTGCTGGTAAAAAAGCAGGAAACTGCCAAAAAGTGGCAAAAGACCAAAGTACGGTACTGACGATTATCGAGAGTACTATCACGGCGTAAACTGCAACTATGGCGTACGCCAGTAACGAGGAAAACACTTGACCTGTGTGCCTAAAGCCATTTGAGTAGAAACGCCCTTGAGCATACTTTGCTACGTGTTCACCCACAACCCATACACACAGTGCTACTAGCGTTACTGCTACTTGTAACAGTGCAGCTGCCGATGCCTGAAAGCGCATCGATAAATCAACATGGTTGAACCATTGCACCACTGCCACTGCTAGCGTGGGCGGGTTATTTGGGCCTAGTAGCAAGGGTATCTCCACATTCGCCGTGGCATAGGCTAACACAGCCAATATGGGTAAACGCGCTTGAGGATAAACGGTGGGGAAAATGACTTTAAAGAATACGGTTACCGGCGAGTAACCTAGCGCCGTCGCGCTTTTAAAATAGCCATCGAACTTACGTTTAACATGTGGCTGCGACATCACAGTTATCGCCATTAAAAATACGAAAGGTAATTCTTTAAGGGCCAGCGCAATAATAATAGAGATGCCGTAACTGTCGTACGGAAATGCCCACATCGGCGGTAATAGCGTACTAGCGCCACCTACACTAGCTGCTTCATCGGTTCCTATACTACTTAGTATGTTACTAAAATTTGCCGCGATGCTCGAAAAGAAGCCAGAGGGTGAAAGCACGAATAATAACGCAATGGCAGCTGCAGCATGTGGCAAGACTAATAACGGGCTAAGCCAAGTTTGCAGTTTATTGAGATAGGCTGAGCGGTAAAATACCGCCAACAGTAAAAAGGCACTAGCAACTGAAATTACGGTGGCTGACAAGCCTGTGATAAATGACAACAGCACCATTTTACCCATGCCATCTATCGCCAATAACTGTGCAAAAACAGTGAAGGTAAAATCATGCGCATCCAGTGCGGGAAAGTAACCAAAAGCAGGTAACATCACACCAACAAGCCCTGCTAATACCGGCAGGCTTAACAGCAAAACAAGTAGCACCCGTACGCTCAGCGTTATGCGTTGAAAAAGTGTCATGCTGCGAAGCAATGTGAATCGTGAGAACACCGACATTAGAACCGCTCACCGTAACGGTCAAACCATGCTTGTCGTATGGCATCTGTCCAACTGCTATGAGGCTCAGCGAAAAGTGGCACTGCCTCTTCTTTGTTTATTGCAGAAACGTGGTGCGAAACAGGTTTAAACATCGCTTTGTCGTTAGCAGCAAGCATAGAAAAGTCGAGTACTGAGTCGTCACCCCACACTGCCAATTGTTGTTTTTTCGCTTGGGCTTGGGGAGATAATAAAAAATTCACCACCTGCTTAGCAGCTTCAACATTTTCGGTGTTGTAAGTAATGCCTATGAAATGCACGTTCGCCAGGCTGCCGTCTTCCATCGCATAGGTACGAATGCTGCTAGGTAAGTCAAAACGATTTACTGCACTGGGTATTTCTGCGGCGGTAAAAGAAAAGGCCAAAAGTAATTCGCTGGTTCCCATTAAACGTTGTAGTTGTGAAGCCTGGCGCAGCATATAATCCCCTTGTTTATACATCAGAGGATGCAACGCATCTAGGTATTCAAAAAGCGCGGGGGTGATTTTCGCCAATGCAGTGTCAGTTACCAGCTGATACAGCAAGCCCTGTTGATCTTCATTTAACGCAATAGCCGCATACTTTAAAAAGCTTATACCTAAATAATCGTTGGGTATTGGGTAGGTGAATCGACCCGGGTATTGCTTGGCAAAGGCAAGTAACTCATGAATATTCAGCGGAGGCTTTTCTACAAATCGGTGATTATAATAAAACACCATAGACGCCTTGCCCCACGGTGCTTCTTGCCCGTCGGTAGCAATACCAAAATCGGTGATCATTGCAGGGTTTCGAGACGGATTAGTGAGTGCAAAATTAGGAATACTATTTGCCCAGTCTTTCAATAATAAATTATGGCGTTTCATGGCGGCAAAATTTTCGCCATTAATCCAAATTAAGTTAACGCTACCTTGGGTATGATTACCGGCGGCTTTTTCGGCAAGTACACGAGACACCGCATCGCTGGTGTCGGCTAGTTTCACGTGGTTTAAGGTTATATTATATTGCTTGCTTACTTGCTGGCTTACCCACTGAATATACCCGTTCACTTGAGCACTACCGCCCCACGCATGGAACTGCACCGTCGGCGCATCGCCTAAAATCTGATTTGAAGCTGGTGATTGATTTTGAGGCTGATCTTTTAATTGAGTACTTGTTTGAGCATCCGCATTTATTTGAGCCTGCGCTTGGGCGGGCTCAAGTGCGTAAGCCAACGTAATAGTAAACATTACGGTCGTTATTACGCTTAAAATGGCTTTTAAAAGGCCCGTCACCTGACCCGCAATATGAGCCACTAATCGAGCAATGACTTGAACGGCTGCTTCAACAGCTACACGAACACCTGCAGCCCCTCTTAAACTAATCCTTAGGGCATCGAACATACACAGTGGCATTAGACAAAACAAACTGCCTAATGCCACTAACGATAAATTACTCTTGGTCATTCAGCGCCCAGTTGTAATCCAAAAACTCAATGTCGCTTTTCCCTGACAGAATCGCTTTTATGTCATTGTCATCGAGTGCCGAACCATCTTTGAATGAAAGCGCATTCTCATATTGAGCGATAAACCCCGTTAAGCTTGATGAATCACGCCACTTCATTTCAAAGTCTTCTTTGTACCAACTAAAAATTTTCGAAATGTGTAGGGTATTACCATCGTAATAATTGCGGCTATTGTCAGATAAAAAACGAACGGTTTGCTGTTCTAATTGTTCATCTAACTTATCGCCCACATAGGCTTCCTCACGTAATGCAGGGCAACCAATACTGGCGCAGTTTACGGCAAAGTGAATGCGAGGTTCGTTGTACACTCCTTTTTCACGAATTAAACCGTGTTCGATGCCGTCAAGCGTACGCTTTTCACCTAACAGTGGTGCAAAAGCTTGCTTCCAAGGTGATGAAAAGAAACCCCCAATGTCACGAATAGAGGTTAGGTCAGGGTATCGGGTTAATATTAAATCGATGGTATACGCATTGTACGCATTAATTAAAAACGCCAGTTGCGTGTTTTTATCCCACTGATTAAATGTATCCTTCGACACTGCCGATAAACTTTTCAGATAAGCAGTAAGGTCAGTTTGCGACGCTTTAAAACCCGCATAATCAACTTCTGTGCTCCTGCCTTTAATTTCTACTCCATCACCATTGGTAACAGGGTTAATAGGCGCAACATATTTCGTTAGCATTGCTGAAAAAGGGGTGTGTAACCCTTCTTCAGCATGCGCCACTGGCATAGCCAGTAGCGCAGTTGCGGCAAGTAGATGGGTTGTTCTTTTTAAGCGGTTTAGACCTAAAGATAATTTCATCATAATTGCTGCCCTATTAACCACGACGCCACGTGTGGAATTTTTCCACATAGCTTAGTAATTTTTCTGGTGTGTTAGCGCGCTTCCATGTACCTGCAGAGTTTTTGGCGCCCTCGGCCCACGTTGGGTAAGCGTGAATAGTGCCAAGTAATTTGTTAAGCCCCAAATCGTGCTTCATGGCTAATACAAATTCCGCGAGCAAATCACCAGCGTGTTCAGACACAATGGTCACCCCTAAAATTTTATCTTTGCCCGGCGGTGTCAGTACTTTTATAAAGCCTTTAATAGCGCTCTCTGCAATGGCTCTATCAAGTTCTTCAAACTCGTAGCGGGTGACTTCTACTTCAATACCCTGCTCAGCGGCATCGTTTTCGCTTAACCCTACCCGCGCTACTTCAGGGTCGATGAAGGTAGTCCAAGGAATAACACGATAATCAACTTTGAATTTTTTAAAGATACCAAATAAAGCATTTACCGCAGCATACCAAGCGTGATGCGATGCAACATGGGTAAACTGATACGGCCCTACTACATCGCCCGCTGCAAAAATGTTAGGCATTAAGGTTTGTAGGTAGTCATCGGTTTCAATAGTACGGTCAAACTGAATACCTAACTCTTCTAAACCAAAGCCGTTAAGGCGTGCTTTACGCCCTACCGCCACAATCACTTCATCGTATTCAATAGCGCTTTCTTTGCCGTCCTTCGCGACTACTAAGGTTTTAACACCGTCTTTATTTTCAAAGCGAAGGGCGTCGTGGCTAGTTAATACGTTTACGCCACTATCGCGAAGCACGGTTTCTGAAAATTCAGCCACTTCTTTGTCTTCTCGGCCCATTAAGAGGGGCGCACGCTCAACTTGGGTGACATCACTGCCCAAGCGCGCAAAGGCTTGTGCTAGCTCGCAGCCAATCGGGCCGCCACCTAATACAATCATGCGTTTTGGCGTTTCTTCTAGCTCAGCAAAACGGCTCCATAGCGTATCAGAAGTTACGTAGCCACTCTCTTCAATACCTGGCAATGGCGGTACAAACGGGCTTGCGCCTGTAGCCACTACAATGCTTTTGGTCGTTAAGGTTTGCTTGCCGCCATCGTTTTGCTTTATTTCCACCGTCCAAGGGTCGATGATTTTCGCGTAGCCTTTTACTACATCCACACCCAAACTGGTGTAGCGCTCTACACTGTCTACCGGCGCGATAGTAGCAATAACGTTATGTACACGCTGCATCACTGTTTTAAAAGACATGGTAGGTTCAACACTGTGCAAACCATAGTTTTCAGCTTGACGCATCTGGTTGGCTACTTTTGCAGTTTTGATGAGGGCTTTACTTGGTACGCAACCATAGTTCAAACAGTCACCGCCCATTTCACCGGCTTCCACAAGCGTAACTTTTGCTTTTACGGCTGCACCGATATAACTGGTCACCAAGCCACCCGCACCTGCGCCAATAACGATAAGGTTTCTATCGAATTTAGCGGGCTTTTTATAGCCTTTGTAAACGCGGCGGCGTTCAACAAACGCCACAATAGATTTGGCAATCCACGGGAATATGCCTAGCAATACAAACGATAGAATAAGCCCTGGCGATACAATGCCCGATAAGCTGTCTATCTGCGCAAGCTGGGTACCCGCATTTACGTAAACTACAGTACCGGCCAACATACCTACTTGGCTTACCCAATAAAATGTCCACGTTTTTATTGATGTTAAACCCATCAACAAATTAATCAGGAAGAACGGAAACACTGGCACTAAGCGCAAAGTGAACAGGTAGAAAGCACCTTGTTTTTCTACGCCTTCATCAATCTTTTTAAGCTTTTCACTAAAACGCTTTCTTACCATATCGCGAAGAATAAAGCGCGCCACTAAGAAGGCTAAGGTAGCACCTACGCTTGATGCAAACGATACAATAACAAAACCTTGCACTAGCCCAAATAAGGCACCCGCAGCTAAGGTAAGGATGGCCGCCCCCGGCAACGACAAGGCCGTTACCGCAACATAAATAGCGAAGAAAACTCCAATACTTATCAGTGGGTTTTCTTCAATTTGTTGAGTAAAGGTATCTAATGAGCCTTTCAAACCGTCAAGGGTAAGATAGGTATTCAAATCGAAGTAAAAAAAGCCAAAAACGGCAGCCACCAATACGGCGATAAGTGCAATTTTCTTAAACATAAACTATTCCTTAATTGCGCTTAAAACGCGTATTGCATAGTGAACTGAACGTGACGAGGTGTATTGGGCATGGCCAAGGTAGCGCCAAAATAACCACCTTCAAACACGGGCTGCCAGTTTTCTTCGTCAGTAATATTAATAACATCAACACGAAGCCGCATATCATCAGTAACCTGATAATCGGCATTTACATCAATATTGATTTGATCCCGAATAAATACAGTTTGTAGGAAATCTAGTGGGAACGACTTGGTGTACAAGGCTGATGCACCAACTTGTAAGTCATCAGTAAGTTGCCAGCCAGCATTTAATGACACAATTTGCGATGGAATGCCCTGCACTAATGAGTCAGACGGAGCAAACGCCGCAAAAGACGGCGAACCAACGCCATTGCCTTCAATAATGTCTGGTCGACTATCGTCAAAAGCATCGGCCACTTGTGCAGTATCTTGAAACGCCGCTGAATCATCGAAGCGCGCATCCAAATAACTGTACGCCGCGTTTACCCACACATCTTGCCCTTGGTAGAAAACTTGCAGCTCTGCGCCTTTGGTTTTCACACCACTGTTGCTGCCATCGCGGTTACGTAAACTACGAGTTTGGTCAAATACCGACACTTCACCATACCAATGACTATCAGGAGAATACTTAAGCCCTACTTCGTAAAGGGTATTTTCAGTGGCAAAATTTAGCGGGTTAATTTCGTTGGCACTGGTAAGTGTAGTACCCCCTGCCATGCTATTGGATGTGGCATCATTCTCTGACCACGCCACATAAGCATTAAGTGATTCTGTTAGCTTGTACACCGCACTGAGTTGTACGCTTTCAAGTATATCGTTATAAGTGTCAGAAGCGGCGGTAACCCCTTCAGGAGCAAGGGGATCGCGCGCTTCTACATCATAATAGTCGAACCTAACACCGGCAATGGTTGAAAACGATGTTGTCCACTGAGAGCGCTGCTGAAATGCAAGGCCAGTTTGTAAGGTGGTTGAATCGGTGGTGTCAGATAAATTGTAGTCCCCTGCACCATCGCCATCTATATCGTACTGGCCACCCGGTGAAACAAATACACCGGGACTAAGCTCAACCAACCGTGCTTTTTGTGCATCGGTTAACGGAATTTCCCGGTTACTTAACGGGCCGGTTAAATCTACAGGGCTGTCAGCTTCAGTTGTAAATTGGCTGTAGCCTAATACATTGTTGTAACGTAATGCTAAACCGAATGTGGTGCTTTGCTTATCGTTCCAAACTAGGTCTAATTCAGTGCGATTCTCGAACGCATCTGCGCCATCGATAATCTCTACAAAACTATTTTGCGCAATTTCTTCACGGGTGAGGTGCTGATAATAGGTCATATTTCGTAGCACTAGGCTATCTGAAAATTGATGGGTTAAGTTGCTGCGAAGTACAGTAGTTTCAGCACCATTAACATCATCAGGGTGGGTATACACCTGACTTCGCGGAATAACCACTTCACCGGTTGGTGAAATAATAGCGCCCGCACCAGGTACGGTACTGCCATTCGTTTGTACGCCTTGGCCCGTTATATAAAGGTTGTTATCAATCAGGTTTTGCGTGGGGCGATTAATGCCTGCAATATCAGGATATTCGGCATCGTAATACTCTGCACTTACGTCCCATGTTGTGGCATTACTAGGTGTATATCGGTACGCAATAAACAGGTTTTTGCTTACACGCTCTGCAAAATCAAAGAAGCTACCGTGATCTAGCCACTCAACACTGACTCTCACCCCACTTTTGCCTTCTTCAATGGTGGTACCATAATCAAGCTGCGCTGAGTATTGATCCCAACGACCAGCCCTCAATGTGATATTACCTTCGCTATCTGCAGTAGGCGCAGTTTTGGTTTGCAGGTTCACAAAGCCACCATTTCGCTGTGTACTACCAAATAGTACGGGCGATGGCCCTTTCACTACATCTAGTTGTTCAACACTATTGAATGAAACCGGTAAACCAAAACCATTGTTACCTGATTGGCGGCGTATACCATCTTGAAATAGCTCGCCCAATTGCCCTCGTATACTTGGCAAACTAGGTGTACCAAAACCGCTAGATGCATAAGCATTTGGCGCAGCTTTGACAATATCGTGTAAGGTATTGATGTTTAAAGCATCCATAGCTTCAACCGACAAAGACGTTACCGCTCGCGGTGTATCGGCTGCAGACATGCCAGCGCCAAATAATCCACTTAGCGTATTGTCGCCAGGGTTTAATGGGTTTAGCACTTGCTGATTTCCAGTCACCTCAACGACTTCTATATCTTTTTTAATGTCATTTTTGTCGATGTTATCAAGCGTGTCAGCTTGCTGAGCTTGCAGCCCTTGGCTTACAGATAGAGCCAGTGCACTGATGGCAAGCCCAATATTATTTTTCATTCGTATTTTTACCTTACAAGATTGCTTACTCGACAAGACCGACATCCGGCTAAAAATATTTCATAAGCATTTTTATTTTTTTCTATGAAAGTTTTTGAAATTTAATATGAAAACGCCCGTTCTTTATCGCTACACAAATAAATAGGAGTTAAAATGCAATCTCAACAAACCACTGATATTTCTAATCGCCTCAGTTGGTCTCTTTTCGCCCTTCGCGTTTCTGTTTTCATTGTTATGTTCGTATGGACATTAGACAAATTCGTTAACCCTGCACATAGCGCAAAGATATTTGAACATTTTTATTCAATTGGTGGCGTACCAGAGACGGCCGTATACATTTTAGGTGCATTTCAATTGGCACTGGTCCTTGCTTTCGTTGCCGGTATTGCAAAGCGTTATTCCTACGGCTTGATATTTTTGCTTCACGGCGGGTCAACCTTGTCGTCATTTCCGCAATACTTAGACGCCTTCAACAACATGTTGTTTTTCGCCGCATGGCCAATGTGGGCGGCGTGTTTTGCCCTTTATTTATTAAGAGATGCAGATACTCGTTTTGCTGTAGGTAAATAGTGCAACGCCAACAACTTACACGCCAATGATATCTTAGATAAATATTTACTTATATATAGCAGGTTTAGTTCATTTTGGCAGTAGTATAAAGCTGCTGCCATTCTGTTGCTTCCACCGGCATTATCGATAACCTCCCCCCCTTTTTTACCAAACCTATTTCTGTAATGTTAGGCATTGCCTTAATGACAGATAGCGGCAATACGCTTTCAAACTTTTCAACAAACTTTACATCTACCCGAAACCACCGCGGATTTTCACGCGACGATTTGGGGTCGTAGTAATTAGATTCGGGGTTAAACTGGGTTTCATCTGGGTATCCGGCTTTAACTACTTCTGCTATCCCGGCAATGCCAACTGTTTTACAACTCGAATGATAGATAAAAACTTGATCACCAACGGCGACCTTGTCACGCAAAAAGTTTCTTGCTTGGTAGTTACGCACCCCGTCCCAAGGTTCAGTTTGGTCAGGCCGTGATAGTAAATCATCAATGCTAAATGCATCAGGTTCTGTCTTAAATAACCAGTAAGCCATATATTTTCTCGTTATTATCCTAATTGATATAGCAATGCAGTATAACAAAGGCGGTGAATTTAACGACAGCGCTATACCTTGGTTGCTGTGTACTGGTATAATAGGCGTTCGGTCTGCAATGTTTATATTCGCTTTAGGCAATTTATATTCGCTCTCGGCTATTTATTCTGGCTCTTGGCAGTTTTATATTTGCGATTAGCAATATGAACTATGATGTACTGACCTACTTAATTCTTTTTTTCTCTGCTATATGTGAATCTTATGCAAGCCACCATTAAGGCCGACCGCGGTCTATTTTCTTATCCTAAATATTGGCCGCACTGCCTTGGTACTGCGCCGTTTCTTCCCATGTCTAAAGAGGAAATGGATGCCCTAGGATGGGACAGCTGTGACGTTATCTTAGTGACTGGTGATGCGTACGTAGATCACCCAAGTTTTGGTATGGCGGTGATTGGCCGTGTACTTGAAGCCCACGGTTTTCGCGTAGGGATTATTTCTCAGCCAGATTGGACGAGTAAAGACGCTTTCATGACCCTTGGTAAGCCGAATTTATACTTCGGTGTTACGGCGGGTAACATGGATTCCATGATAAACCGCTACACGGCAGATAAAAAACTTCGTCACGACGACGCGTATACAGCAGGTAATGTTGGCGGAAAACGCCCAGATCGCGCTGTAACGGTTTACGCACAACGTTGCCGCGAAGCCTTTAAAGGCACGCCTGTTATTGCCGGCGGTATCGAAGCGAGCTTACGCCGTATTGCCCATTACGATTATTGGAGTGAGAAAGTACGTCGTTCTGTATTGTTCGACTCCAAAGCTGACATGTTATTTTTCGGCAATGCCGAGCGCCCATTGGTTGAAGTTACCCACCGCTTAGCGGCAGGTGAAACTATTGATGAAATGCGCGATATTCGCGGCACCGCCATTATCGTAAAAGAAGCACTACCTGAGTGGCAAGGGGTTGATTCAACCTCGTTAGATCGCCCGGGTAAAATTGAACCTATCTCAAGCCCTTATCAAATGGAGCCTGAGTGCGATTCGCAAGATAAAGATAAAACAAACAGCGAAGCCCCTGAAGCTGCACCTGTCGTGATACAGCCTCCGGAACGCAGGAAGCCTTGGGAAAATGTATACGTTAAGCTACCTGCTTACGAAACGGTAAAAGACAATAAAGTTTTATACGCCCATACCTCACGTATTTTGCACCAAGAAACCAACCCAGGTTGTGCACGTGCATTAATGCAGCGCCATGGCGATAGACATATTTGGATAAACCCACCCGCTATGCCTTTGGAAACAGAGGAAATGGATGCGGTATTCGACCTTCCTTATCAGCGTGTGCCACACCCTGTTTATGGCGATGCCACTATACCCGCCTACGATATGATTAAGTTCAGTATCAATATTATGCGCGGGTGTTACGGCGGTTGTACCTTCTGTTCTATTACAGAGCACGAAGGCCGAATTATTCAAAGCCGCTCTGAAGACTCGATAATTCGTGAAATTGAAGAAATTCGCGATACCGTACCTGGGTTTACCGGTGTAATTTCAGACTTAGGTGGACCTACTGCAAACATGTATCGTTTGCGCTGTAAGAGCCCGAAAGCCGAAGCCACGTGTCGTCGCCCATCTTGTGTATATCCGAGTATTTGTGCGCATATGGACACCGACCATAAGCCTACTATCGATTTGTATCGTCGTGCTCGTGAATTACCCGGCGTAAAGAAAGTGCTTATCGCTTCTGGTGTTCGTTACGATTTGGCGGTTGAAGATCCTGAGTACGTAAAAGAGTTGGCTCTGCATCACGTTGGCGGCTATTTGAAAATAGCACCAGAACACACCGAAGACGGCCCGTTATCTAAAATGATGAAGCCGGGCATGGGCAGCTATTACCGTTTTAAAGCGTTATTTGACAAATATTCACAAGAAGCGGGCAAGAAACAATACTTAATTCCGTACTTTATTGCCTCGCACCCAGGTACCACAGACGACGATATGTTGAATTTGGCGATTTGGCTGAAGGAGAATAAGTTTAAGCTTGATCAAGTGCAGAACTTCTATCCTTCACCAATGGCCACAGCAACGACTATGTACCACACCGAAGTAAATTCACTTCGTAAGGTCACAAAAGACAGTGAAGACGTGCCTTCGGCAAAGGGTGAAATACACCGACGCCTGCATAAAGCTATGCTTCGATATCACGACCCTAAAAACTTCGCGCAAATTCGTGAAGCCCTTAAGCGTATGGGCCGTGAAGATTTAATAGGCCGTGGTGCTCAGCACTTGGTACCGCCGGAAACCGCAGATGAGAAACGCAAAAAAGCGGCGAAAGGCAGAAATGGCGAGCGTGGGTTAACTAAACATACTGGCTTGCCGCCAAGTTTTCAACGTAAAGCCCGAGGCAAAAACAATGCAACTGGTCGGGATAACGACGCATCTAACAGAGGTGGAAATAAAGCCGATAACCGAAGCGGCGGCAAAAATAGCGGGCAAAGCATGCCTAGTTCACAGCGAAGAGGAAAATCAACAGCAAAACGCTAGTTTCCCCTAACACTGAATGCTAACGATTGGTTAGTTATTTCTTGTAAGCACTTTTTGTAGGCACAGCAATACCTTTGCTGTGCCACTTAAATACCACAAAGATTAAGTCTACTTCTCCGGTATTTTTCACCCCATGTTCATCCCAAGGGGCAGCGTATAGCATGTCGCCGGTGTTAGCTTTAAACACTTCACCTTCAACGCTCCATTCCCCACTCCCCTGAGTAACCAATAGAAACTCTTCGTCACTATGTTCGTGAGGCGGGTGTATTTCCACACCAGGCTTAATAACAGCCATACCCGCTAATGATTGGCTAGTACCAAAGGTTTCATCATTGTGGTAGCTATAGAATATCCAACCCTCGCCTTCATCAATGGCTGCATTGGCCTGTGGGATCACTTGTGTTTTGAAACTGTCGCCAGAGGTTACTTTGTCGGTGTCATTCTTATTAACCGCAAGAGTATCGGCCGCACAAGCAATAAAGAAACTGCCTAAAACAGATAAAATAACAGTTAGCACTTTAGGTAAATTTCGCTTCATTCATCCTCTCCCTTTGGTAAATTTGCTTTTTCAACCACCGCCACATATGAGGCAGTTAAACTGCTAATGTATAGCATATCTGCCGTTTCTAACACCCCTGTTGTTAGCGGATAATTTCCACTTGGGTCTTGTAAGTCACTTGTCACCTTGCCTTGTTCATTTAATTTTATTACATGGCTGTAGGCTTTTGCTTTTGGGCGCAATGATGCAGGCAACCGCTGTACCACTTTACGCAAAAAGGGGGTGTTTGATAAATCGTCTAACGAGGCGGAACGGGGTGAAGCAAACCCTATCCAATAACCGCCATCTGGCGCTGTGGCAATATTATCGGGAAAGCCAGGTAAGTTATCGATGAACACATCCACCAAACCTGTTTTAGGCCCAGCAATAAAGTAACGTAACACACGGTAACTGCCTGTTTCGTTCACTAAGACATATTGTTGGTTTTCGCTGATGGCGACGCCATTAGCAAAGATTAACCCATCCATTAATACAGACGTAACTTGGGTAGTTGGATTGTACGCTAGCAATCTGCCATTACCTTTGTGCTCTAAAATTTCTAACAAGCTGCCGCTTAGGGTTCCGCCATAGGCTTTTGCACTAAATTTAGTGGTGGCGTCAGAAAAATATATCATGCCATTTTCTGCTACATCTACATCATCGGCATACACAATGCGCGTGTCATCAACGGTGTCTGCTAGCAAGGAAATATCACCTGATGGCGAAACAGAAAGTAACCCTAGGTAGGCATCTGCCACTATGAGATTATCATTGGCATCGAACTCTAAGCCTAGCGGCCGCCCGCCCGTGTTTATCCAAGGTGTAAAGTGCGTATCGTTAGGGGCTAATAGCATGATGGTGCCAGAATGCGTGGCCGTGGCAATGGCGCCATCACTTCGCAGTGCAAAATCTTCGGGGCCGTATTCACTTTTTATTGGGTTTGTTTCTTTATTACTAAGGGCTGTTGGCTCGCTTAAGGCTATAGCATGGGCGAAGGATAGCTTATCGTTGGCTTGATGCACGCCGCTATACCCTTTGTCTTGTGGGGCACTCCATGCTTCGGGCTCAACTGGCACAGGCCAAAATGCTAAATACCCCATCACGGCCAGCAAACCACTTATGATTAATATTCGCATTCACTACCCTTATTAAGTCCATCAAAGAATGTAGATGGCTAGCAATAGCATGTTCTTACCCGAGGGTTAAATTTAGATTGGTGATTATTCAATATGTCCAACGGCTATAAGTAGCATACACTCAGCACAACGATGGCCAAAAGGGATGCGAATGCATTATTAATACATGAACAGCAACTTGCCAGATGAAGGTTTAAATTTAGACTCAGATAATAAGACATAAAAAGCGCGGCTTTCACATTTAGTTAGTTAAACGAAGTAAAAGCCACGCTGTATTAGTTCACATTATCAATACGCTCGTGTTTGTTAAGCGCTTTAAGCCATTGGCGATTGCGGTTCCGTCGATACTGATGTGCTCTTGTTGCCATTGCCATTGCCATTGCCATTGCCATCAATATTTTGCGTTGTTGTTTGATCTTCTTTTTTAAAATTCGACAAAAGAGTTTCACGCTTAAGCAGCGTATTACCACGCCATATACTCCACACCACATACACGAACATTGGCAAGTTCAATTGCAACGATGCCACCGATAGTGAATGTTCCCCGTTCACAGCGCTATAAATAAGTAAAAGCATTAACACACTGATACCTGAAATTATCAGCCACACTGGTTTGGTAAGCCGCTTTACCGCAACCGTAAGTGCCACATTTAAAACCATTACTCCCCAGAATACTGCAATTAACGAACCCGCAAAGAATATATCTGCTATTGCCGTGAATGCCAATGCACTCACGCTGCCCCACACCGTGCAATACCATAAACGCGTGGCCAACACAGGATGGGCTTTTTTAGACAACCACACTTCCATACCCGATACGCACAGCATGGTTAGCATGATACCCAAAACAAAATACAGCACCTTACTTGGTACTCCGGCAAAGTCACCAAAGTGGAGGCGATAAACAGCCCATAACAATTGCTTACCCCAGACGCCATCGTCATAGCCTGCGGTACCTAAATAATTACCTGCGGTATCAAATCGGTAGGCTTCACCGTATATCATTCGCCCCGGTACTTGTGCATAAATTTCAATAAACTGCTCAGGTTTGTTTACCTCATGAACAGTCACAAATATAAGCGGGTTTTCTGGCGCAATGGTTTCCATTTGCGCGATGGCTTTACCTATCGCAGGTTTACCTTCTTGCGCCTCTATAACTGGATCGGGCGTAAATACTTGGTTTATTACCGCATCCCTATCACCGCCATAATTAAGTTGTGCCACCAACACCAGTACGATACCAGCCAACCCAAAGTAAGCACCCGTCACACCAATAATCAAATGAAATGGTGCAGCCCAAAGGCCAAAGCGATTGTGTAAATCAATTTGATTTTGCTGACCATTGCCGCCGCGCCGAAATTTAAACGCGTCTCTTGCTAAACGTTTATGCGCAATGATACCCGTTACAATGAGTGTACAAATAATCGCACCTAAGGCACTGACTAATATCATGCCCCAGCTATGGGGTAGATTGAGATATAAATGTAAGTCCACCAACATTTGAGTGAAAGGCACGCTTTCCTTCTCAAGCAAATTTCCCTGTGCATCAGCGAAATAAGCAGCATGATCGTTTTCTACCACTAACCGTGGTATCCCTGATGTAGGAAGCACCACAAATAGATGATCCGTTTCTTCGGGATGTTTAGCTAAAAAGCGGTCCATCGCCTTTTCTACTGCCCCATCCTCGACGGATTCAAACTCGGGAATATGCGGTTGTTCCCAGCGTTCAAATTCTAAATGGAATACAGCAATAGTGCCTGACAAGCACACTAAAAAGAGCAATACACTTAAAAATACGCCTACCCAACTGTGTGCATTTAGCGCTGACTGTTTTGTTGCTTTTTTCATTTTTATTCCTAAATTGGCATTGCCATCAGTATTGCTAAACTTACTGCTGTTGCTACAAGGTAGCCGCCAACCGTTTTAATTTTCTTAGATGTTGCTAGGTAGTGGTAGACCGCAAGCCCCCAAATAATGGGCGATATCACCATACAAATTGCCAGTTGACCGGCTATTTCAAGGGGAAGTAATGCACTAAGTGCTAAGGAAGCCACCACACTAAATATCAGCATTAACATCAACACAATGATGGAATGAAGAATATGCTGTATTGAAGTACTAACGGAAAGATCGAGTTTTCTAGGTTCAGGCCGTTGTTGCGTTGCGGGGGCAGCACTCTGATTCGCCGCGATAAATGGCCATACTAACAATCCGGGTAAGCAAAGTGCGTACACTACACCAAACTCCCACCCAACCGACATTGACCACGCAATGGACGACATTAACCAAATAGCAACCCCGATATAGAGCATCGGTGAGGTTTGGCGTTGCCAACTTTTATAGACAGCCGCCATAGACACAACTGAGAGGCCGCTTGCGGCAAATAACATGAACATAACTTACCTTCGAATACGAATAATGAATGCCGAATAGTTGAACGCTTAAGTAGGATAAAATAATGCACAGCAACGCCTTTTCTACATTACCCTACCGACTCATTTATCGCGCTTTTTCATCGACTGATTTTTATGTATAAATTACCAAATATCGCCAAGCAATGAAAACAATAATTATTCTTATTTAGTATTTTTTTAGCTATCCTCATGGGTTACATACAAAAAGGCCGACTTACAGCAGTAAGTCGGCCTTTAATAGTAAAGTCGTTGCGTAAAAACGTTTTACGCAGCTTGTGTTTCTTCTTCCATTTCAATAACTTCATGGCTTAACAAGTATTCAAATGCGGCAAGTGAAGCTTTTGCACCCTCGCCCATTGAAATAACGATTTGCTTATAAGGAACCGTTGTTACGTCACCCGCCGCAAAGATGCCTGGCGCTGAAGTATTGCATTTGGTATCAATCACAATTTCGCCATATTTGCTCATATCTACGACACCTTCCATGAATTGGCTATTTGGCACTAGGCCAATTTGTACAAATACGCCCGAAAGCTCAAGGGTATGTAACTCATTGGTATTGCGATCTTGATACTCAATTGCGTTAACTTTGCCATTCTCAGCCTTAATCTGATGGGTAGCTGCGTTTCTGATAATCGTGATATTTTCGCGTTTTTCAGCTTGGTCAATCAGTACTTGGTCAGCCTTAAGTTCTGGCATAAATTCAAATACCGTTACCGATTTAACAATACCCGCTAAATCAAGCGCCGCTTCAATACCCGAGTTACCACCACCAATGACTGCAACGTCTTTACCTTTAAAGAAAGGACCATCGCAGTGTGGGCAGTACGCCACGCCATTACCTACGTTTTCTTTCTCACCTGGAACACCAAGTTCTCTCCAACGTGCGCCAGTAGCAACAACAATTGAACGAGTGCGAATTTGTTCGCCAGACGATAACGTAATAGTTTTAACGTTACCTTGTGCTACAGAATCAACACGAACGTGCTCTTTAAGCGTGATATCGTAATCGTTCATGTGTTCCATTAAGTTACCTACTAGCTCAGGGCCAGTAGTTTTAGATACCGAGATAAGGTTCTCAATACCCATTGTATCTTTCACTTGACCACCGAAACGATCGGCAACCACAGTCACTTTTAAACCTTTACGTGCGCTGTATATCGCTGATGCCACGCCCGCTGGACCACCACCGATTACGGTAACGTCTTGTAGCGGTAACGACTCACCTTTGTTCGCATCTTTCAGCGACGGGTCACGTTCGATAAGTTTATCGATAAGAACCGATGCATCTACCTTACCATTAGCGAATAGCTCACCATTAAGGTAAACGCTTGGAACGCCTTGAATATCACGTTCTGCTACTACGTTTTGATATAATCCACCGTCAATCATTTCAGACGTAATGTTTGGATTAAGTAGTGCAAATTGGTTAAGCGCCTGAACGACTTCTGGGCAGTTATGGCAGCTTAAGCTGATAAATACTTCGAAGTTAAGTTCTTCTTTAACGCCTTTAACAATCGCTTTTACGCTGTCATCAATTTTAAGCTCGGTACCTGATGCGTGAAGCATACCTAAGATAAGCGAGTTAAATTCGTGACCGCCAGGAATACCAGAAAAGCGAATACCTGTATCTTCACCATCAGCTTCTAGTAAAAAACTGATAGAGCTGCGTAATACACCGTTAGTGTCACGCTCTTCAAGGCTTAGTTTGTCACTTACACCAGCAATGTCGGACAGAAACGACACAAGCTCTTCACGCTTGCTGTGTTCACCGGTCTGTACGACGAAGGTTACGTTTTTCTGCATTGACTCAGCATAGCCTTTCAACGCTTGTAAAATTTCTTTAGTTAACACGGTAGTCTGCCTTATTTTCGACACGCCGATCCCTGCCAACCATTTTTCAGGCTAACAACATAAGCAGGAATTGGAAATTAATTTGATAGGGAGTGGAGACCCACTCCCATTACTTACTTATAAGCGCTAAGCGGTTGCTTAGATTTTGCCTACTAAGTCAAGAGAAGGAGCTAGTGTAGCTTCGCCTTCTTTCCATTTAGCTGGGCAAACTTCGCCTGGGTGAGAAGCAACGTACTGAGCAGCTTTGATTTTGCGAACTAGGTCGTCTGCATCACGGCCGATACCTTCAGAAGTGATTTCCATCGCTTGAACGATGCCTTCTGGGTCAACAACAAATGTTGCACGGTCAGCAAGACCCATAGTTTCACGCATACAATCGAAGTTGCGAGTGATTTCACCAGTAGGGTCGCCAATCATTGCAAACTTGATTTTGTTGATAGTGTCAGACGAATCGTGCCACGCTTTGTGAGTAAAATGAGTGTCAGTTGATACTGAGAATACTTCTACGCCACGAGACTGAAGCTCTTCGTACTTATCAGCAATGTCGCCAAGTTCAGTTGGACATACAAATGTGAAATCTGCTGGATAGAAAACAAATACTGCCCACTTACCGCTGATATCTTCGCTGCTTACTTCGATGAATTCGCCGTCTTTAAATGCTTGTGCTTTGAACGGTTTGATAGCAGTGTTAATTAATGCCATGTTTACTTTCTCCATTTAGTGAGTGTTGTTTTGTACTTACGACACTTGGTCTATAAATACAACAGTACGAAAAATTACAAAGCCCATTTTGTTTTCAGCGCTTTGCTGTTTTGCAAAATCGACTTCGTTGAAACTGGTGATAAGAATAGCGCGGATTTTTTAAAAAAACTAATTGGTATTTTTGAATGTTTCAATCAAGTTTACCAATCAATAATATTAAATAACCGCAAAAATCCCGAACGAGCGAAATTTCTCACATTCCACCTCCCCACGCAAGCCTCGCATTCAAAAACCAATAAAGGTAATGTTAACGCCATCATTGTTACAACGGCATTGCAGTTATGGATCGCGCGAAATTTCTTAATCAAGAAATTGCCAGAATTGATGGCACCTTACCTTCTCCTCACTTAGCTAAACATTTGAAAATGGCCCAAAGCCCCTTCGTGTTTTACCGCGGTAGCGCACAATTATTTTATGCGGATTTAGCGAATCACCATTTACCAGTACCAGACGCTTGTTTTTCGATGTCACTGACCAGTGTTATGGGTGATTGCCACACGTCTAACTTTGGCTTTATTACTGAGGAAGGCTCACACGGCGATACCGTTATTTTTACGCCGAACGATTTTGACGATGCCTGTGTTGGCTATGCACATTGGGATATTCTTCGCTATCTTACTTCACTGTCTCTCGTAGAAGCCCATTGCAAAGGTATTTCTGAAGGCCGCTTTTTGATAGACATGCCAGACCCGCTAAAACCTGCGGTAGACCGCCATCAGGTTAAACATGCTCAATCCCTTTTCATTCAAGAGTACGTGGCAACATGCCAGCGCGTAACTGAAAAGGCGACCGTTATTAATGAAGCTATGGAGCAAGAGCCCGATGGCAAATTGAAAAAATTCTATCGCAAAGCATTGGAGCGCTCTTCTTGTGGTGAAAAGTTCGAATCTAAAAGTGCGTTAGCAAAAGCGGTACATTTAACGCAGGATGGACTTAAATTTAAGCACATCACCGATAAATACACGCCGTTGAGCCCAACGGAACATCAGCAGGTCTTAGCGGCATTCGCACCTTATATGGATGATGACATTGTCGATATCACCAGCAGAGAAAATGCCGGAACTGGTTCGGTAAATATGCGCCGCTTTTATTTTTTAGTTGGCCCCAAAAAACCGCATAACGCTGAAAGTTTTCGTTATTGCCATATTGTTGAGGTGAAACAACAGCGCAAAGCCGCGCCCTTATTCTACTTCGATAATGTGTGCCCGGTGAATAAATTGAACCCTGCTCATTTAACCGCCCGCAGCCAACGACGAATGCAACGCCGCCCAGACCTATTGTTAGATGAGGTTATATGGGACAATGCACACTGGTTAATTCGCTCTCGTCACCACGCTAAAGTGGGGCTAGATCCTCATGATATTGGTATGGGAAATAAAGCGCTAAACGGTGACTTTGGATACTTTGCTAAACTCTGCGGTTACACCCTTGCCTTAGCGCATTGCCGAGGTGATAGGCGAAGTACACGCTTTGCCAAAAGTGCGGTAAAGGCGTTAACCGACGACACCAATAACGCTCTAATTACTAATGCTAATCACTATGCAAGGCAGGTTATCGATGACCACAACTGGTTTTGCGATACGCTAAAACACAGTTAACGCAGGGGTTTATCGTTTGACGACAACCAGAGCGCGCTGAAAACTATTTAGTCTTTGTAGTGTTATTTATCGACGCCGAATTGCCATTTATGACGAGCCAATGTCATAAATAACTTTATTTATATGAGTTAACCCATTGATTATTATATTTTAATTAAAAATAAACTTGAATAACGTTAAGTCATTCCTGCGTTGGCATTATCGTTATAGGCTAGGTCTAGCAATAACAAAGAGGGTCTGCTTTGACAGACCTAATAATAAAAGACCTAAGAGGGAAACAACCAGTGAAAACTCCATTGTCACTTATAACAGCAGGTATTCTTACTGCATTTTCGGCCAATGCCAGCGACTTAGTTATCAGCGGTGTTGTCGATGCATCACTCACCGGCGGCGTTCCTAAAGCTGTTGAGCTTTACGTTGTAAACGATATTGCCGACTTATCAGTATACGGGCTTGGCTCAGCCAATAATGGCGGCGGTACTGATGGTGTAGAATTTACGTTTCCAGCAGATAGTGCCTCAGCGGGTAGCTATATTTATGTAGCATCTGAAATTGATGGTTTTACGGAATTTTTCGGTTATGCACCAGACTATGATTCATCCGCCATGGGAATTAATGGCGATGATGCGGTAGAGCTTTTCGAAAACGACGCGGTTATCGATACTTTCGGTGACATTAATGTTGACGGGAATGGCACAGCTTGGGAATACCTAGACGGCTGGGCTTACCGAAAAGATGGTTCAGTCGCTAATGGCGGTACGTTCTCATCTGACAACTGGACTTACAGCGGCGTGGACGCATTAGATGATGCAGCAACCAATGCTGCTGCAGCGACCCCCTTCCCTGTTGCTACTTTTAGTACTGAAGGCGGCGGTGATGATGAAGTTCCACCAGAAGAGCCTGTCATTGAGCTAGGTGTTTGTGCTGACGCAGCAACCCTTATTAGTACCATTCAAGGGAGCGGCGATGCTTCAGAAGAAGTTGGTAACAGCCATATTGTTGAAGCCATTGTTACGGGCATGGGTGCAGGCGGTTTCTTCTTACAAGAAGAAACAGCAGATAGTGATGGTGATGATGCCACTTCTGAAGGTATTTTCGTTAATGGTAGCACTACCGTTGCGGTAGGTAACGTTGCTCGCCTATATGGTGAAGTTGTTGAAAATTACGGCATGACTACGCTGAACCTAGACAGCGATGTAACTGCACTTGATTGTGGCGCAAGCGATGACGTATTGATGACAACTATCGATATGCCTTACGATTATTCTCTTGAGCCATTTGAAGGCATGCTAGCTTCTGTTGTTGATGCTACGGTAACTAGCACAAACGATTTGTGGCGTTACGGCGAAATTCAAGTAAGTGACAGCGTTAAACGCCAGCCTAGCGACGTAGCAGCACCACTTTCAGACGCATACGTTGAAGCAGTTGCAGCCTCAGAAGCCAGCTTACTTAAGATTGAAGATAACAGCAGTTCTAGTTACCCAGACACCGTTAACTACTTCCCTACCTTTAGCTACGCAAATGCTATTCGTATTGGTGATACTGTGTCTGCAAGCGGCCCGCTAAACTATAGCTTCGGTGCGTTTAGAATTAACCCTACCGATGTGATAACAGTAACCTCTACTCGCGAAGCGAACCCGGTAGTAACTGAAGGTAACTTATCGATTGCTACCTTCAACGTATTGAACTACTTCAATGGCGAAGTAGATGCTAACGGCGATGTAACTTTCGATTTCGATGCAAACCGTGGTGCAGAAGACGAAACTGAATTTGCATTACAAGAAGCCCGTATCGTTGAAGCCATTGTTGGCTTAAACGCTGACGTTGTTGGCTTAATGGAAATTGAAAACGACGGCTTTGGCGATGACAGTGCTATTGTCAGCCTAGTGGCTGCGGTAAACGCTGAACTTGCCGATACCGAACAGTACTCATTTATCAGCACAGCTGATAGCACAGAAATTGGTACCGATGCTATTACCGTTGGTTTGTTATACCGCGCTTCTATTGTAACGCCTGAAGGTGATGCACAAGTAGTAGATATGCCAATTCAGCAAATTGATGAAGACAGTGTGGCACAAATGCGCCCTTCTTTAATTCAATCGTTTGCGCACCTTGAAAGCGGTAAAACCTTTGCTGTTGCCGTTAACCACTTTAAATCGAAAGGTTCACAGTGTGGTGAAGATATTGCTGAAGAAGTGAGTGAAACTGATGCTATTCAAGGTAGCTGTAATGCACTACGTGTATCTGCTGCTATTACCCTTGGTGAAGCATTAAGTGATGAGAGCTTACCTGAGCGTATTCTAGTGTTAGGTGACTTGAACTCATACAGCGCTGAAGATCCTGTTGCTGTTCTTACCGACTACACCGCTGAAACCCAAGGCTACACGGTAATGACCGCAGCAAATACAGGTATGGACGATGGTGCCTCTGTAGAAGTAACCGCTAATTATGGTTACGTAAATCTTGCAGAAGAGTTTGATGCAGAAGGTTACTCTTACTGGTTCTACGGTACAGAGCAAGTAGGTAGCTTAGACCATGTGCTAGCAAGTGAAACCATGCTTGCTGATGCGGTAGATGGTGCACATTGGAGTATTAACTCTCCTGAAGTTTACCAATTCCAGTATGATCAAGCGCTGACCTATTACGCTGATGAAGACGGCTATGCATTTACTGATGTAGGTCCATTCCGTAGCTCAGATCACGACCCGTTCATTGCAACCTTCAACTTAGAAGCAGAATTACCAGATGAAGGTGACGATGTAGTTGAAGTTGATAACGATTCTGGTGGTTCTATGGGCTTCATTTTAGCACTAATGGCGGGTGTGCTAACCTTTCGCCGCCGTTCAGCTAAGTAAATTCATCAAAAATAACCCCGTAAATAAATGCTGGCGGTTTAAAACTAAAAAAGGGATGGTTTAAAAACCATCCCTTTTTTATATCTGCTTTATATCCGAGTATTATTTAGTTTATGCAGGCATAACTATACGGAGCAAGCCTCACTGTCCAATGTATTCATTTATGCTGTAGGGTGACCAAGAACGCCCAAGGCTTCCTTATCGTGAGGCGCTTCTACCTCAAGCCCTAACTTATCAATATACTGATCGCGCTTGTCTGCTTGTGAAGCTGATAACTTTTCGTTAGTTAACATGCGTGCTGCCAGTGTGACCACTTCCAATTGCTCATCACTTAAGGGTTGGGTACTGTGCAATTGAAGCAATACCTTCATTAAGCTCAATGCAATTTGTTTATCTTTTGGCGAAATGGTGAGTGCTTGGCGCAAATTATTGTAAGCAGGTTGCAACCGGTTCTCTTTATAATGCACCGTAGCCATATTCTTCAGTTCTTTAGTCGTGAATTGTATCTCTGTGCGTTCAATAGACTCTTGTTTTAGATATTCATCGACGACTTGCGAGGAAAAAGTATCACCTTCAATTTGCGTTTTAAGCTTCTCCAGTATGCTGATGCACTGCTCACGCATGCCTAGTTCATGAAAGGCTTTCATTTTGTCTAGGTTATCTTCCATCGATTGCCCAGTGGTGCGAACTGAACTGGCGTTCATGATTTCTTCGGCCGACTTCTTTTGATTTCGAAGACACAACATACGCGCTTTAATTACGTCAATTTGATCGCCAAGTTGGATTTGAACCCCTTTTTGCTGACTGAACTCTTCTAAGTCATTTTGTGCACGCTGTATGTATCTATCACCTTCCCCAGCACCAAGGCTGGTGGCTAAATCGATAGTAGAACGAATTACATTTAAAGAAAGTTCCGGTGAGTCATGAATAGAATTCTTGGCAAACTTCGCCATATTTTGAACCGCAGACAACTGACCTACTTTGTCGTGGTTGAGCCTTGCCAAATCCCACAATCGCTTATTGCGTTCAATATTACGAGGCGCTAACTTACTCGCTTCTTTCATTTGTTCGTAAGCTAACTCAAATTGTTCTTTTTCAATAAAGTACTGTGCCAACAGGTCATAGGTTAAAAAACGGGTATCTCGACGAAGTAATAAATCTTCAACCATTGATTGCGCTTCTTCCAACTCATCCTGTCGTAACAACGAACGGGCTAAACCAATATGTACCCACGCATGATCCATGGTTTGCAGTAATTCACGGTAATAATTTTCAGACGTTTCATAATCACGCAGTTGCAGCAAACACTCGCCAATAAGGCGCCTAATTCTGGGGTGATAGTCTAACAGTGACACGTCTTTTAATTGACGTTCGGCATAGTACATCGCAGTAGAATAGTCGCCAATCTTCATACAATGGAGCATTTTATGAAGCTTATAGCGTATCTGAAGTAAGTAATTTAAACGAGACTCTATACTGCTTGGCGTTAATGGTTTTACCCAGAAATCATCGGGCTGCAACTCAACAATGCAATTGACCAATTCAGGCGAGGTTTCGGCACTCAAAAAGATAACCGTGGTGGTATCATTGATATGATTTAAGTGCTTAAGCTCTTCGAATAAATGAAAGCCGTCTTTATCATGACTAACATTGAATGCAAGCAGCACGAAATCAAAACGCTTTTCTTCACACAAACGAATAGCGTGAAAGGCATTAAATGCACTCACTACATGTTTGATACCAATAGCATGCAACGCAGAGGCTACTACATCGTGCACTAAACCCTGGTTGTCGATGACCAGAACGCGCAAATCCTCTTTAGAGGTGGGGGCAGGAATTTTTTCCAACATTCAACTAATCACTTTTTTCTTGTCCCTGAGACTTACCGTAGTTACCGCATCTGTTAAATGGAGGGTTTAACTATCTACGATATTATAAGTCAATAACCTACTGTTGGGGTGTAACAGTAACCGCATCACTTGGGAATTATACTTTTGACTTATATTCTCGATACTAGCATTAGAAGCAAGGGTTTAGCTATAGGTGAATTACTTTGGTGGATCAATATTTTCATTAATGCTGGTATTCAACCTAAACCACCCCGCAACGGAGTGTCTCTCACGTTTTGCGGTGAGTACCTCGTGCGGGAATAGATCACTAAGAAAAATCGCAATAGTGCCTTTTTCAGGTAACACCCTAACCCCAATGTCATCCTGCTCACTAGTATATAGTACTAACTCACCACCGTCGGTAGTTTGCCAATCTTCATTTAGATAAGTCACCACCGATAACATTCTATTGCTTTGACCTTTGAAAGCATCTAGATGACGTTTGTAAAAATTACCGGGAGCATAACAAGCAAAATGGCTCTCGAATGAAAATAACCCCATGAACAAATGGCGATTAATGTACAGCCTTAAAGCCTCACACCATTCTAGCCACAATTGGCCTTCTGACGAGGTACCGTCTATCCAGCATATTTCGTCGCTTCTGACTTTTTCTAGGTGTTGAAATTGTTCAGCCCGACCAATTCCGGCGCGCCGATATGCTTGCTTAGACAATGTATCTTGACAAGCGACCAGTGTATCTATAACAAATTCAGGTACGCCTAACGGCCTAATACTAAAGCCCTTTTCGAGTAAATCGCTCACGATACTACTGAAATAATCTTCATCAAAAACATAAAGAGGTGAAGGTAAATCTAACGAAAAACGTTCCATGATTGATTCTGGCTTGGCGCAGCAGTGGCGCGCGTAAACGGATGCGGGTTTATACGCCTAAGTGACCGGTGCAGCAAGCGATAAATGCACAGTTTACGAACAATTGTGAAAGACCCAATCCCTCTAGTTGTAAAGCATTGGTTTTAATGGGAATAAAACTTGCTTCAAAAGCTTGGTCAAACAAGAATTAATACCGTTAGCCCCACGGAAATAATTATGCTCAAATATGAAAAACAAACACTGGTGGTAAAGGCATGAGTCAGGATCAAACAGTCATTGAAGAAACCGAACATCATCTAGCGCTACGTAACTTGCGCTTAGACGATTACAACGACGTTAAATCATTAATGGACAACGTGTATGCAAACGTTGGGGGGGCTTGGCCTTATAACAACTTCAAGGCGCAAGTAACCACATTCCCTGAAGGTCAAATTTGTATTGAAGACAAAGGCAAGGTGGTGGCCTTTGCTATCTCTGTCATTGTGGATTACGACCAATTCGGCGACAAACACAGTTACGATGAAATTACTGGCGATGCCTATCTTACTACCCACGATCCAAACGGTGATGTGTTGTATGGCGTTGAAGTCATCGTTTGTCCCGACTATCGAGGGCTAAGACTAGGTCGACGGTTGTACGAAGCGCGCAAAGAGTTATGTAGAAACCTGAACTTGAAGTCAATTATGGCTGGCGGGCGTATTCCTACTTATAAGAATTACGCAAAAGAACTGTCACCCTATGAATACATTGAACAGGTAAAATCTAAAGACATATACGATCCTATCCTTACTTTTCAGCTGTCTAATGGTTTTGAGGTAAAACAGGTTCTCAGTGCCTATTTGCCCGAGGACGAAGCGTCCAAAGGCTATGCAACGTTACTGCAATGGCACAATATCTATTATGAGCCGAATAATCCGTCACTTATTACTGGCCGTAAATCGAGCGCGCGTATCGGTTGTATTCAGTGGCAAATGCGTTACTTCAATAATGTGGAAGAACTCCTTCAACAAGTTGAATATTTCGTAGACGCGTTATCGGATTATTCCTGCGATGTGGCATTGTTTCCTGAGTTTTTCAACGCGCCATTAATGGGGCTAAGTCCGTCTGATACTTCGATAGATGCAATATGGCACTTGGCCACTTATACCGACGAGATTCTTACCTCCATTTCGCATCTTGCTGTGTCTTACAACATCACTATTATTGCTGGCTCCATGCCAGTGGTAGAAGAAGACGAACTGTATAACGTGAGTTATATCTGTAAGCGCGATGGCACTATAGAGAGTCAGTACAAATTACACCTTACCCCACACGAGAAGAAAGATTGGATAATGAAAGGCGGCAATAGCCTTAAAGTATTCGATACCGATTTCGGAAAAATCGGAGTACTGATATGTTACGACGTGGAATTTCCTGAACTTGCGCGGTTACTGTCTGAACAAGAGATGCAAATTCTGTTCGTTCCTTTTTGGACAGATACTAAGAACGGCTATTTACGCGTTAGACGTTGTGCACAAGCCCGCGCGATTGAAAACGAATGTTATGTGGCCATAGCTGGCAGCGTGGGTAACTTACCCAAAGTAGACAACGTTGATATTCAATACGGTCAAACTGCGGTATTTTCACCTAGCGATTTTGCATTCCCCCATGATGCTATTGTGTCTGAAACTACCCCAAACACTGAAATGACGCTAATCGTGGACCTAGATTTAGATAAACTCACTAAGCTTCAAAATGAGGGCTCCGTGAGGAATTATCTAGATCGCCGCCGCGATTTGTATCGTGTAGAATGGTTTGATAATGATACATAATCGCCATTGGTATTTATAATTAATTCAATATAATATCGATGTTATTGTGCGCGATTAATTATATTTTCGGTTGCTGCGCCTACAACGAGGTAGGTTGCAGTTAACCCAATGCTTAAACGAGATAAAATAGAGAACTTATGGCAAATAATTCGAACAACGATGATTTTCCAACTATTCGCTTAGATGATGAAGATCGTCGCGATTATCAAAAAAAGCGTCAGCCTTCGCCAACCAATGCATCTTCGAATTCCTCATCGCCATCCAGCCCCTCCCCCAAAGCCCCTGAGAATAGCAGTGGCGGCGGTAATGGCCTCTGGGTATTCCTAATCGCACTTATTGCCCTTGGTGCCTGTGGCGGATGTTACTACCTGTACACATTGGTAGAACAGCAAAAAATGGTGGCTTCTCTCGCTGAAAAGCGCATTTTTGAATTAGAGAAAAAGCTTTCTGCCACGGGTGAAGAAATGGGCGAATCCACCGTGGCTTTGCAAGTTAAAGTTAATGAGTTAGCCAGTAAAACCAATGATTTGTGGGAGCAGATGGACAAACTTTGGGCTTCAGCCTGGCGCCGAAATCAAAAAGAAATTGCTGACCTAGGTGATAGAGTTGGTAACGTTCAAACTGCGCTTCAGGGCAATATTAAGAAGGTTGCCGATGATGTGACTAGCCAGCAGGGCCAAGTTGGTTCGGTGAAAAATCAACTGGCTTCATTGGCTGACGAAATTCTTGCCTTTAACGTTCAATTAGAACAAGTCTCTGGTGATAAACGCAGCAGTGAACAACAAGTTCGGAATTTGTCAGACAAATTATCAGTATTAGAGCAGCGTAACAGCTCTCTTTCTGGGCGCATTACTAGCCTTGAAAATGAACTAAGAGAGATAGCCACCAAAGTAGTTTCTCGAAGCACAACGAGCGCTACAAACTCGGCGCCCTCTTCAACTGCGAGCGTATCGGAAGGCTAATCTTAATTTTAAACGTGTATAAATCGTTAAAGGAGCTAAATGGCTCCTTTTTTTTGCGCTGAATTTATTGACCATAAGTAGCATATAATCTGCCTCTCTTCGATGCTATAAACATTATATCCGTGGGTAGCCTTGTGTATTGCTATTTTCAGGCTATTTTTTTGCTCGAGTAAGAACAGGCTGCAACTATGATTCACCAATCCAACGCTAGTCATATAATCGACAACAATAACGTAAAAATTATTGGTTCAGGGACAAAGACGCTTATGCTTGCACATGGGTTTGGCTGTGACCAAAACATGTGGAAATACCTTACCCCCTATCTTAAGCAAAAGTACAAAATTGTGCTTTTTGACTATGTAGGTTGCGGAAAATCTAATGTCAGTGCTTTTGATAAAACACGGTATGAAGCGTTAGAAGGATATGCACAAGATGTCGTCGATATTTGTGAAGCACTTGAGTTAACTGAAGTGACATTTATAGGCCACTCGGTAAGCGGTATTATTGGTTATCTTGCTTCAATTTCGGCCCCGCAGTATTTTTCAAGCTTCGTATTAGTATGCCCCTCTCCATGTTTCTTGAATCTACCACCGGATTATTTCGGCGGTTTCGAAGAAGCAGACTTGGCAGAGCTTATTAACTTAATGGACAAAAATTATATTGGGTGGGCGAGTTACCTTGCGCCATTGGTGATGGGGGGAGAAAACGATCCCGGTTTAGTGAAAGAGCTTGAAAGCAGCTTTTGTTCCACCGACCCCAAATATGCAAAACCTTTTGCTAAAGCTACTTTCTTTTCTGATTATAGAAATATTCTTCCAACCATTGCTTTCCCTTCACTCATTTTACAAAGTAGCAGCGACTCATTAGCGTCAGTAGAAGTCGGGAAATATATGCATGAAAATACGCCCTTATCATCGCTTGAAGTTATCGATGCTCACGGTCATTGTTTGCATATGACAAACCCCGCAACTATTGCAGAAAAAATAGAGTCTTTCGTACCTTGAAGGACGATAAGCTCGACCTTTTTCCTAGTTTACTTTTAGTCTCTGATTTAGGCTCCGGGAATATTAATTTTTGCAACAAAGATGCTTTGGACCTGCTTGGTTATTCTCGCGAAGGCGTTACGGATAGTAACGTTTCCAACATTATTTCGCGGGCGAGTTTAATTTTTTTTGAAAGCTATGTGAGACCTTCTTTGCTCGATTCGGGTAGGTTTTCGGAACTTCAATTAACTGTCATTACTGCGCAGCATGAACGAATACCAATATTGGCTAATGTTATACTGCATGGTGAGCAACTCTATTGGTCTATGCACACAGCGAAGAGTCGCGACAAGCTCTATCAAGAGCTAATAGAAGTGAGAGACAGCTTGGAATTAAAAACCGACGAGCTCACATTACTCTCCCGTCTCGATCCGCTTACTAATTTACTCAATCGTCGTGCTGCCTCTGCTGATATTCGTAAGCTACTCGATCAGGTAAACCGAAAGTTTGTTCCTGTGTCTTTTTTACTTATTGATATTGATTTTTTTAAAAATATTAATGACAAACACGGACACGATATAGGAGATGAGGTTATTGGTGTACTTTCACATACGTTGAAAACGGCCACACGAAAAACCGATGTTGTTGCCCGTTGGGGCGGCGAAGAGTTTCTGATAGTGCTATATAACTCAACCCAGAATAATGCCCGACTCTATTGTAAGTATTTGCATGAAAGGATTGCAGAATTACGTTACTCGCGAGCAGATAACATTACGGTGAGTATTGGCGTGACGCAAATACCCATGCCGCAACATAACACTGTTTTACAAGTAGAAACATTAATTAAAGAAGCCGATGATGCGCTTTACCGTGCTAAAGGCGAAGGCAGAAATCGTACTATATTCCACACAGACAGGCACGCCAAAATCTAGGTGAAAACCCTCGCTAGGCCTTTGTAAACGTAGGCATTAACACTAGGTTATCTGATACCCATCAGTCATTGTAAGATGCGCTTTCAGCATTCTCTATACGTGCTTTTGTTGAGGGGTGAGATTGAAACCAACTATTTTCAGAGCCCTGCTGCTCACTGTCGTTCGATAATTTACGCATTACGTCTGCAAAGTCAGCGGGATCGCGTTGCATTAATTTTAATTGTGAAATAGCAAAGTTGTCAGCCTGCCATTCATGCTTTTGTGAGTACTGGTTTTGCACAACACTAGAGCCTATTCCCATAAAAGACTCAATTGCTCCGCTTAAATCACCGAAAAAGTAACTTATCGCTAGAGTTGCAAATAAAGACTCGGCTATCAATTGCATGGAATGGTTTTGTGCCACATGGCCAATTTCGTGTAACAAAATAGCATCAAGTAATGCTTGGTCGCCATCTACCAGTGTTACCAAGTCATCGGTAAACACTATGGTGCCGTCAGGTAACGCAAAGGCATTGGGTCCAATCAAATCGGAATATCTAAAGTGAACCCGAATATTACTTTCGATACCGAGTCCGCTAACTTGCTTTACAACAGTGTCAAAGCCCATCATTAACTGCTCACGTTGCAAATCAGGTAGCGTGCTAGGCTCCAACATTGAATAATCTAATGCGCTCAACGTATGCTGTGAAGCTACGGATTTAATAGAGTATGGTATCTGGTTAGCAAATTTAACGGCCGCCCATGGCATGCCTTGTACGAAAATAACATAGAGTAAAAGTGGTACTAATAAAACACTCGCAATTAGCCAAGGCTTTTTAGTTTCCATTTGAGAGATACGACTACCTGCCCCACCATCTAACCACTGATCTAACAGGGGCGATGGAGAGCAAACCAGTAAGCGGTCGTTAGGTAGAGTAATTTCTCGAGGTAAATTACCCAGCTTCGACTTCGCATTGACTTCAAATTGCTGAAACCTTAGCGGCTCAGTGCTTTCACTTCTGCCAACGCCGGCACTTTCACCACTGTCAGCAATATCGCTCGCGTCTATTTCTAGACGGCTTGTTGTCACACATTGCTCATCCTTAACACGCTTGTCACCATTTAATAAACGAATGATCAATGTATTTTTTTCAATATTCGCGATAACTGATGTTACCGCTGAATCTTTTGATTGATATAACTGCCCGGGTATCACTAGGCTAGCCTAATGCGACATCAACATCGAACAACGTAGCCGCTTCTTCAGCTGTCGCGCCCACAGAACCGGTGTTAACGGACGTAACGCTATCAATACCTGATAACACAGTGACCTCAGTGGCATTAGCAAAGAAATGAGCACTGCGAATTTTCGCCCAGGGAATAGCAAAGCCTAAGGAAAGAACGATAGCGATAACGTTGGTTGTTCTAAGCCATACCAACGGCAATACACCCACATTGGACTTGAATTGCGCCACGTTTGGTATTTCACTACTTTCATAAATATGATTGCGGATAAGCGCGGTATAAAAGCTAGATGAAATAGCATAGGCAATAAGATACATGGCGAACAAAGTGAACATCACCAAAGGAGCACCGTTTTCTAGTGTTTGAATAAGACTAGTAAAGCCAAATCCCATTATACTTGCACCTACCAAAAACACAGCCACCACAATGCCCACAGCGCCGAGTGAGGCAACGTAATAAGATCCCGTGCTCAATTTGGTGGTAAAACTACTGTCACCGAAGGCTGATTCGTCAACGAGGTATTCGTCTATCTTCTTAAGCGCCCACGGCAACATCAAGTACATGGTAAATAAGCTAACGAATGGCAACACCACGAAAACTACAAACGCGTCACCAAAGCCGCCATTGAATTTAAATCGAACATTTCGATACCCTGTCATACGCATACTGAAACGTTGACCTAGTACTATCATAAAGGGCGTGAATAGCATTAAGGCCAACACCATAAACGCACCCGCAATAGGGCTTATTGCGCTTAAAATAAAGTAACTAGCAAATAAACACACCGCAATAATACGGCCTTTTAAAATTTGTAAAGGATTCGCTAGATAAGAAAACCGATGACCATCAATCTCGGTATTTCCATAAAAGTATCGGTTGGTTCTTACTTTTGCCCACGCAGAATAAATACCTAATGTCACAATAGTGAGCAATAAATTCACAATCCAAATAGAAAAGAATTCTGACGCTTTACCATGAAAGGAAACCTTACCCTTTCTTAAAACACTTGCGGTCGATACTGTGGAGGAAGCTCCTGTAGATGGAGCTTCTGTAGATGAATTCTCTGGTAATTCTAACTGCGTGATTCGCTCTTCCAACTCTTGCGCCCGTTCAGGGTGCTCAATATCGTCAATAGCGGCGCGAGCTTGCTTCAATTCTTCCAGTGAATACGTTGAGTAATCAATATTTGATGACATACATCCCTCTTATTATCAGTAATTTCCATATGCTTAAAGCATTACCAATACTAAACATACGCAACAATTACTGTGGGGGCAACGTTTTACAGACATAAAAAAAGCACCCTAGGGTGCTTTTTTCATTAAAAACTTAAGCTTATCGACGTAGGCCAAGACGCTTAATTAGGTCAAGATAACGCTCAGCGTTCTTGCCTTTAAGGTAGTCTAGAAGCTTACGACGCTGGCTAACCATACGTAGAAGACCGCGACGTGAGTGGTGGTCTTTCTTATGATCAGCAAAATGGCCTTGAAGCTTGTTGATGTTGTGAGTTAACAACGCAACTTGAACTTCAGGTGAACCAGTATCACCTTCTTTTACGCCATAATCAGCAATGATTGTTGCAGTTTCGTCTTTAGTTAGTGACATAACATTCTCCTAAATTATGTCCGGCCGATCACTAATTCAGCCAGACGGAATGAAGCGCGTATTATAATGACAGCGCGCGAGTTAGCAAGGGAAAGTGTAAACTTTATTGGTTGTACACAACCCGTCTTTTCGGATTGACAAAAATATCGCCATTAGACCCAACTTGGTCTTTTGGATCTTGTACGCCTTCACCTACGCCTAAAAACAAACCTTGTTCGTCTTCACCGAAGTAAACCCGGTAAGGCTGACCGACGACTAACGCTTCGTTGCACGTGCCTTTAATACTTTGACCGTTGTCGAAACGATGTTTTTCAGCATCGTTAATACAAACCAGAGGCAGTCTACTTACTGCGGTATCCATGGGGATCATAAATGCATCTAGTGCTGCAAAGTCACCCTCATCTAGTGCTTCTTGAGTCGCAATTAGCGTATCAAGAGACACCATTTTATCGGTTGGATAATCGGCTACTTCAGTGCGATGCAAACGTGTTACATAAGCGCCGCACTCAAGAATTTGACCAATATCGTCTACTAACGAACGAATGTAGGTTCCTTTACTGCATTTAACGCGCATATCTACTTCTGGTAGCGCAATACGAGTAACTTCAAGCTCGAATATTTCAATATCTCTCGCTTCACGCTCAACCGTTATTCCCTGACGAGCATAATGATAAAGAGGCTTGCCTTGGTGTTTTAGCGCCGAAAACATAGAAGGCACTTGTTTGCTTTTGCCTAAAAATTGCAAACATGTGTTTCGAACCGTCGCTTCATCTACCGTCACCGGCTTTTCTTCAACGACTTCACCGTCTGCATCAGAAGTGCTGGTGCGAATACCTAGCGTTGCGGTCACTTCATAGGTTTTCTCCGCATCTAATAAGAATTGCGAAAACTTAGTAGCTTCGCCTAAACATAAAGGCAGCATACCGCTGGCTAAAGGGTCTAGCGCGCCTGTATGCCCCCCTTTTGAAGCTTTGAACAACCAACGTACCTTTTGAAGAAGTTGGTTTGAAGAACCGCCTAATGGCTTATCTAGCAATACTATGCCGTTAATATCACGGCCTTTACGACGCCTTGCCATTTATTCCTTCTCTTCTGACTCGTCGGTATCTCGCTTCGCGTCATCTGCCGCAACGGTTTGCGATACCAAGTTAGAAATGCGCATACCTTCAATAATTGATTTATCTTCAAAGAAATGAAGATGTGGCACAGAGCGCATGCGTAAACGCTTAGCCAAAATACTACGAATAAACGGCTGAAACTCGGCCAGCTGTTTTATTTGTCTTTTGCCTTCTTCTTCTGTGCTGTTATAGATAGTCACATATATTTTAGCGTGGGCTAAATCTCGTGTTACATCTACATCAGACACAGTAATAAGCGGCATATCGCCAACGCGGTGTTTGTATTCATTTTGCAGAATGCTAGCTACTTCTTTATGAACTTGCTGCGACACTCTGTCGGTACGTGAAAATTCACGAGCCATAACTTTCTCCTGTCTTTAAATCAGCGATAGTCGCCAGTCACTCAGGCTTTTATAAGCTAATCCGCTTTTAGGCATAGCCTTGTAAAGCTTAGCCTATAAACAACCTAGTTTCATTTTGAAAAGTGACAGACAAAAACGGGGGCTTGTGCCCCCGCTTTATTTATACTGATTTAGTTAGGCAATTAGATTTCGCGTTTAACTTCAACGATTTCGAAGACTTCGATTTGGTCTCCAACTTTTACGTCGTTGTAGTTCTTAACGCCGATACCACATTCCATACCGTTACGTACATCTTGTACGTCATCTTTGAAGCGACGTAGAGATTCTAGTTCACCTTCATAGATTACTACGTTTTCACGAAGTACACGGATTGGATTGCTACGCTTAACCACACCTTCTGTAACCATACAACCAGCGATAGCACCAAGCTTAGGCGATTTAAATACATCACGCACTTCAGCCAGACCAATAATTTCTTGTCTGAACTCTGGCGCAAGCATACCGCTCATTGCTGCTTTCACTTCGTCGATTAGGCTATAGATAACGCTGTAGTAGCGTAAATCAATTTCTTCAGCTTCTAGTACGCGACGTGCAGTTGCATCGGCACGAACGTTAAAGCCAAGTACGATAGCGCCAGAAGCTGCTGCCAATGTCGCATCAGTTTCAGTGATCCCACCTACGCCGCTACCAACAATGTTAACTTTAACTTCTGCCGTTGATAGTTTAATCAACGATTCAGCAATCGCTTCAACAGAACCTTGTACGTCAGCTTTAAGTACGATGTTAAGTTCGCTAACGTCACCTGCTTCCATGTTCGCAAACATGTTTTCAAGCTTGGCTTTTTGCTGACGAGCTAGTTTAAGCTCACGCTTCTTCTGATGACGTTTAGCCGCTACTTCACGGGCTTTACGCTCATCTTTCACTACCGCTGCATCTTCACCAGCTACTGGAACACCAGATAAACCTAGTACTTCAACAGGGGTAGACGGGCCAGCTAGCTTAAGCTCTTGACCATGCTCATCGCGCATTGCACGAACACGTCCGTACTCTTCACCACACAGTAGGATATCACCGGCTTTCAGCTCACCTTCTTGGATAAGTACTGAAGCCACTGGACCACGACCTTTATCAAGACGTGATTCAATAACGATACCGCGACCAGGACCTTTAGCTACCGCTTGTAGGTCAAGTAATTCAGCTTGAAGGTTAATGGCTTCTAAAAGACCATCAACACCCATACCGGTTTTAGCAGAAACGTTACAAAACTGGTGTTCACCGCCCCACTCTTCTGAAATAACTTCCAGTTGAGAAAGCTCAGTTTTAACACGATCTGGATCGGCTGATTCTTTATCCATCTTGTTCACGGCAATAATTAACGGAACACCCGCTGCTCGAGCATGTTGAACCGCTTCTTTCGTTTGTGGCATTACGCCATCATCTGCCGCAACAACCAAGATAACGATATCGGTAGCCGTTGCTCCACGAGCACGCATTGCAGTAAACGCGGCGTGTCCAGGCGTATCTAAGAAGGTAATTTCGCCATTATCAGTTTGTACTTTGTAAGCACCGATATGCTGGGTAATACCACCGGCTTCACCGTCAGCCACTTTCGCGCGACGAATGTAATCAAGTAGTGATGTTTTACCGTGGTCAACGTGACCCATGATGGTGACTACAGGTGCACGTGAAGTTTTATCACCGCCTGTGCCATCATCAGCTAACAATTCTTCTTCAAGCGCGTTGTCGTTAACCAGTTCGAATTTATGACCCATTTCTTCGACAACAAGTACTGCTGTGTCTTGGTCAAGAACTTGGTTAATTGTCGCCATCTCACCCATTTTCATCATGGTTTTGATAACTTCGTTCGACTTAATCGCTAACTTGCTAGCAAGTTCGCCAACAGTGATAGTTTCACCAAGCTTAACGATACGCTCTACAGGTTGAGCTGGCTTATTGAAGCCTTGCTTCAAGTGCTCACCTGCATTTCGCTTAGACTTTCTGCGACGGCGTGAAGAACGCTCAACTTGCGCGTCTTGCTCGTCTTCTGCTTCTTGAGCATAGCGATTTGAATGTAAATGCACTTCTTCAGCTTCCGCTTTCTTACGAGCTTCAGCTTCTTCTTTCCAACGACGCTCGTTTTCTTCTGCTAATTTACGCGCTTCATCAGCGGCTTTCTTAGCATCTTCTTCAAGCTTCTTCTGTGCTTCTTCTTCCTGAGCCTTACGAAGACGTTCTTCTTCAAGACGAGCAGCTTCTTGAGCAGCTTTTTCTTCAGCAGACATTTCAGGCTCATCTTTCTTACGTGCTTCAGCCTCTTTCTTCGCTTGTTCAGCACGACGAGCACGTTCTTCTTCAGCAGCCTTTCTTGACTCTTCCGCTTTACGTGCTTTTTCTTCAGCAGCTTGTTTTGCTTCAGCAGCAGCTTTTTCTTCTGCTTCACGTTTCAAACGTGCTTCTTCGGCTAACTTCGCTTCTTCTTCCGCTATGCGTTGTTGCTCTTCAGCATCAGTACGCTTAACGTAAGTACGCTTTTTACGTACTTCTACTTTAACTTCTTTCGACTTGCCTACGCTAATAGTACTGGTTGTCTTGCGTTTAAGTGTCATGCGCTGTGGTTCGGACGCGCTGCCGTGTTGCTTGCTTAAATGATCCAACAGTTTCTTTTTCTCTTCTTCATTAACCTGAGCGCCGGCATTCTTTGTAATACCCGCGTCTTTAAACTGGCCAACCAATCGGTCAACGGTCGTACCAATGTCGCTGGCGAGCTTTTCAATAGATACATCTGCCATTACGTATTATTCCCCCTGTTGACCTTTACTCTTCATTGAACCAAACGATATTACGTGCTGCCATAATTAGCGCACCCGCAGTAGCTTCGTCTAGTTCATCAATATCACTAATTTCATCTGTGCCTTGCTCGGCCAGTTCTTCAAGGTCGGTAATGCCGCGGCTGGCCAACACATAGGCCACGTGCTTACTCATTCCTTCAAGGCCTAGTAAGGCTTCGGTAGGCTCTGCGCCTTCAAGCGATTCTTCGTTTGCTAATGCACGGGTCGTAAGGAATGCACGTGCACGATTACGCAATTCTTCAACGGTATCTTCATCAAGTCCGTCAATGGCAAGAAGCTCGCTTGCTGGCACGTATGCCACTTCTTCCAATGTAGTGAAACCTTCATCAACCAACATAGCAGCAAACTCTTCGTCTACATCTAAGCCAGCGGTAAAGATGTTCAACACCTTCGCGTTTTCTTCTTCATGTTTCTTGTTCAGATCTTCTACTGTCATCACGTTCAGTTCCCAACCAGTTAACTGGCTAGCAAGGCGAACGTTTTGACCGCTACGACCGATTGCCTGAGCAAGGTTGTCAGCTTCTACCGCTACATCCATCATGTGGCTGTCTTCGTCCACAACAATAGAGGCAACTTCTGCAGGGGCCATGGCGTTAATAACAAATTGTGCTGAGTTTTCATCCCACAATACGATATCAACACGCTCACCACCCAGTTCGCCCGATACTGCTTGTACACGTGAACCACGCATACCCACACATGCACCAACTGGATCTAAGCGTTTGTCGTTAGTTTTAACGGCAATTTTTGCACGGGAACCCGGATCACGGGCCGCCGCTTTAATTTCTAGTGTTTCTTCAGCAATTTCTGGTACTTCAAGTCTGAATAGCTCTACAAGCATGTCAGGATGAGTACGGCTGATAAACAATTGAGCGCCACGTGCTTCAGGGCGGATTACATAAAGTAAACCACGAACACGGTCGCCTGGTCTGAATGTTTCGCGAGGAAGCATATCGTCACGGTAGATAACACCTTCAGCGTTATTCCCTAAATCGATGATAATGTTGTCGCGGTTTACTTTCTTAACCGTACCGGTGACCAACTCGCCGACTTTATCTTCGTATTCCGCAATCATCTGCGCGCGTTCAGCTTCACGTACTTTCTGTACGATAACTTGTTTCGCGGTCTGCGTAGTTATGCGGTCAAATTTGATAGATTCAATCTGATCTTCAACATAATCGCCTAATTGAAGCTCAGGCTCTTCTACTTGCGCAGCAGAAAGGGTAATTTCTGCGAATGGGTTTTCTTGTTCCTGGTCATCAGGAATAATTAACCAACGACGGAATGTGTCGAAGTCGCCAGAGGTTCTGTCGATACTTACTCGAACTTCGATATCGCCTTCGTTTTTCTTTTTGGTGGCACTGGCAATTGCAAATTCCAGCGCTTCAAAAATCTTCTCTCTAGGCACTTGTTTTTCATTTGAAACGGCTTCCGCCACTAACAAAATTTCTTTATTCATTTTAGCCTCACTCAAGCTTTCGTCGATGAAAGCATTGCTGTTCCGTTATTCGAATGTGGGAACAACGTTACCTTTTTCGATATTCGCCACAGCTAACTGGAACTGCTGGCCATCCACTTCAATACTGACTACGCCATTGTCGCATGCCAATACCTTGCCTTTAAAATTACGTCTGTCGTCCATCGGCATTGATAAACGAACCTGAACAACTTCACCTACAGAATCAACATAATGCTTTTCTTTGAAAAGCGGTCTATCCATACCCGGTGAAGATACTTCAAGGTTGTATTCTGTGCTAATTGGATCTTCAACATCCAAAATTGCACTCACTTGATGACTTACATCTGCACAATTATCTACGGAGATACCGTTTTCATGATCAATAAAAACGCGAAGAATTGAATGTTTCCCCGCTCGTACAAATTCGATCCCAACCAATTCAAACCCTAAAGCTTCTACACCAGGGTTGAGCATTTCGGTTAGTTTCTCTTCAAGTTTTGCCAATGCAAACCTCCAAAAACGAAAAAAGGGCCTTAAGCCCACCTGTCATCACCTAGCTCAGCTAGGCTGACTCCAGGGTCTAATACAACAAAAAGCCCCGGACTAGCGGGGCTTTTATTAAAATTCTGAACCCATATCTGTCACAAAGACAAATGCAAACACATGGGTAAAAAACACCGGTAGGTGATAGTTTGCTAATAATGGAAGCGTTACTTTCCTTAACACTGAGGGAGCCCGCTACCATCACTTAATGAGTGTATTATACTGATTGGTGCCACATTAAGCAACAGCACTCGAGTATTAGTTGTTAGACCATGTTTGACAATACAAGATGATTAGTCCTCGTCTTTCCACTTTTCTTTTATTTCTAGTATCTGAGGCAATTTTAACATCAGCAAATCAATGAGTGCCGGATCAAAATGCTTACCCTTCTGGCTCTCCATAAACGCGAGTGTTTTTTCTACGCTCCACGGCTCTTTGTAAGGCCGTTTACTGGTAAGCGCATCGAACACATCAGCCACGGCACATATCCTTCCCTCTATAGGAATATCTTCACCTACTAGCCCGTTGGGATATCCACTACCATCCCATTTTTCGTGGTGGGTAAGTGACACTGACTTAGCTATCACTAATAACGCGGAATCGCACTCCCCTAAAATTTCGGCACCAATTTCAGGGTGTGTCTTCATGATTGCAAACTCTTCGTCTGTCAATTTACCTGGCTTCAACATGATGCTATCAGAAATACCGATTTTACCAATATCGTGCATTGGCGCAGCGTGCAGCAATATTTCAGCTTGTTCATCACTAAACCCGTATGCTAACGCCAACTCTTTCGAATAATGGCTCATGCGCAATACGTGCATACCGGTTTCGTTGTCTTTATATTCAGCCGCGCGGCCTAAGCGCTGCACCACTTGCAATCGAGTGCGCATTAATTCGTCAGACTGCACTAACGATAAATGGGTTTTCACTCTGGCTTTTACTACCGGTGGTGAAATGGGTTTAGTAATATAGTCTACTGCGCCTACTTCAAAACCTTCCGCTTCATCGTGCTCATCATTTAACGCGGTTACAAATATAACGGGAATATGACGTGTGTCATCTCGGCCTTTTAATATTCTACATACCTCGAACCCTGTTAGCCCTGGCATCATGATATCTAACAGAATAAGTTGGGGTTGTCGTTGCGACGTTATTCTAATCGCCTCTTCACCGTTTTTGGCAAAAATCAGTTGGTAATCTGCGGCTAACAGTTGCTTTAAGACTCTTAAATTTACGGGCTCGTCATCGACGACCAACAAGGTAGGTTTTTCAATAGTTTTAAGCATTATTGCGTTTTAGTCTCTCTGGCCAAAGTATCAATTAGCTCGACGAGCTGCACTGTGGCACGTTCGAACTCAAAATCATCAATATCCATGATAATGGAGGCTATGGTGTCTTTGTATTCGCCACCAGCAAGCGTCTTAACTTCTTGTAATTCATCTTCATCAAGCATGTTTTGCTCAACACTTTGCTTTAATTTAACGAGGTGCGCTAACAACACAGCGTAGTCGACGTCTTGCTTAACTTGCACCGTTTGAGTCTCAGTAGTGCCTTGTAGCCATGTTATCACTTCGTTGAATGATTTTTTAAGCAATTGTACTGTGGAAATGTCTAATTCACCAGCCTGTGCATTTTTCTCAATATCACGGCATACCGACATCAAAGGGTCCAAACACAAGTTTCCGGCAACCCCTTTAATGCTGTGGGCCAATGATGCTGTTTTTGATGCATCGTCATCGAGAATAGCAGTCGTTATTTGCGCAATTTTAGCTTCGTTTTCGCGGGTAAATCTCGCCACTTCATTACGATGAGTTTGCGCATCACCCCAGAGCATAATGGCTCGATTTAGGTTAACCACTTTGCTTGATTTTGGTTTCTCCGACTTGTCATCATTAACAATTAATGTGGCTGATTCATCAATTTCTTTGCCCAGTACGCGTGCCATTTCTCGGGTAAGCACGGGGTAATCGATAGGCTTATTAGCAAATCCGTCCATTCCCGCATCGGTGGCGGCATGTCTATCCTGCACTAATACACTGGCTGTTAACGCAATAATTGGCATTGGAGGTAGGCTATGCTCAGCTTCGTATTTTCGTCTTTGCATCGATGCTTCCAAGCCATCTAATACAGGCATCTGTAAATCCATTAGCACCAGTTCGATACCGGGTATATTCATTTTCAACAGCGCTTCTTGACCATCTCTTGCTACCTCAACGGTATGACCAGAGCGAGTTAATAACAAAGACAACAAATCTATATTTTGCGCAATATCGTCTACGATAAGAATATGCATTGGTGGCAATTGGGCGGGCTTGCCCTCTTCCACTACCCTAGGGGCAATTGCAGGTACTAACGGCAAGCGGAAGGTAAAGGTGCTACCTACACCGAGTTCGCTTTGCGCACATATGTTTCCGCCCATCAACTCAACAAGTTGTTTAGATATGGTAGTGCCTAACCCAGTTCCGCCATATTTTCTGCTCATTGAGGCGTCAGCTTGAGCGAAAGCGTCGAATACACGAGTTACCTGCTCACTATTCATGCCAATGCCCGAGTCTTTTACTTTAAAGTAAACAAATGAGCTATCGCTGGATACGTCTAAAACCACACTTCCATCACCAGTAAATTTAACGGCATTACCAATTAAGTTATTTAGCACCTGCCTGATACGCTCAGGAACACCATGGTAGGCCTCGCGAACTTCACTTCCCACCTGTACTTCTAAGGAGATTGTTTTGCGTTTGGCTTCTAGCCAAAATGTCGACACCACCGTATCGACTTCTTCGCGAATGATGAAGTCGCGATACTCTAAATCGAGTTTGCCTTTGTCTAACTTTGCGCTATCTAGAATATCGTTTAATAGATGTAGCAGTGAACGTGCAGAGCGATTTACCGTGGTAAGATGGCTATGCTGTTCTGGCGGCATTTTTTCAGCAAGCATTAAGTCGCTGAACCCGATAATGGCATTCATTGGGGTTCTTATTTCATGGCTCATATTAGCAAGAAAGTTCGTGCGAGCTGCCGCAGCCTGCTCTGCTTTTTCTTTTGCCGCTTTAAGTTCCTCTTCCATTTCCCTTCGGGCGGTAATATCAGAAATAAAGCCATCTAAGTAAATGGTGTTGCCTTTCTCATCAAGCACATGAACACCGTGTTCGGTCACCCATCTAATATCACCCGCTTTATTAAAGATGCGGTACTCGATACTAAAGTCTTTTTGACCAGCTACTTCCTCTTCTATTCGCTCCATATCATCAGGGTGACAAAGGGAACCAAACGTTATTTTAGGGTTGGGTAGAATAAAGTCATCAGCGGTATATCCCGTTATTTCACACACTGCGTCGCTGATAAATACCATGGGCCAATCAGGCTCATTCAAGCACCGGTATGCGATACCTGGAATATTAGAAATGAAACTTCTGAATTTAGCTTCACTCTCACGCAACGCATCTTCCATTGCTTTGCGTTTTCTTAAATCGGAAAAAAAACCAACGAACAAGGCGTTACCATCTAGTTTGGTATAACCAATCCCAACACGAACAGGAACGATCTCTCCACTTTTACCGACGATGACCACCTCTCGGCTAGTACCAATTATTTGTTCAGTCGGCACTGATTTTTGTTCGAAAAAATCTCTGTCGTATATTGATTTTTTATCGGCTGGGGCCAGTATTGCCCCGTGTTGTCCAATGAGCTCTTCCGGCGTATAGCCTGTCACCGCGGTGACTGCAGGGTTAGCCGTTTTGATGATGCCTTTACTGTCTACCGTAATAATGCCATCTACGGCAATATCTGTAATAGCTCGCTGAATTTTTTCGCTTTCGATAGCACGGAAACTCACATCTTTGTACTTGAACAACAGGGTAATACCCAGCACCAGCGCAATAAGTGTAACCGTTACCATGGCGATGGTAAGTGCCAAGTAAATTGATATTTCAGAGGGTTGGGAAGAAAACTCCATACCTGGCGGCATGACAAACCTAGCGGCTGACATTCCAGTGTAATGCATGCCAGCTATAGCAAGCCCCATGACAACGCTCGAAATAAACGCATCCCTTCCCAAGCTCGACTTTTTTGTCCCTACAGCGGTTAGACCGAATTTGATCCAAAGTGCCAGCATGGCCAGGCATACCGCAACAACAATAGACAATAAAAATAATGAAGGGTTATAACGAAGCAAAGGCGACATTTCCATGGCCGCCATGCCACTGTAATGCATTGTGCCGATACCTGAGCCAACTAAAACGCCACCAATTAATATTTCAGTGAACGAAATAGTTGACCTTGTCATAAGATAGAGCGCGACCCAGGCCGCCGCTATACCCGGTAAGGCAGACGCTAAGGTTATCCCTACGTTGTAGGAAACGGCGGTACATAGTTCAAAGGCGAGCATACCTAAAAAGTGCATGGCCCAAATTCCGCCGCCCAAAGCAAAACTGCCTGCACTAAGTAATGCATATTTTCTGAATTTATTGGTGGAAGTCGCCGCCTGAGTAGCAACGTTAAATGCCATAAACGACGCAAAGATGGCAATCATTAATGACAGTGCTACTAAGCCAAAGTCATATTGTCCGTCGAGCAAAGTGACTTCTTGCTCTATCATGAAAAATTGTTGAATCATACTACCCATCAGCGCATTTAAAAGCATAAGTGATTTAGGAACTTACAAATATACATGCAGTATATTTTTCCCTTTTTTACTGTTTAATACTTTTACCATCTTATGCACGCTAATTAAATAAGCATTACCAATTAAATTAACCAATAGGTGTTGGAAGGCATTACCATTTGCATGATTTTAACGACCAGGTATACGGGGTATAAGAAAGCGCCAATATGACATTTGCGCAATCACACTAACATGTCGAATTAAGTGTTATTGGTAAAGAGGCTAATATCGAGAATATAAAGAATGGGTAAAAATAGATTTACAGATACAAAAAACCCCGGCATAAGCCAGGGTTATAATGTGGTTGCGGGAGCAGGATTTGAACCTACGACCTTCGGGTTATGAGCCCGACGAGCTACCAGACTGCTCCATCCCGCGCCAGAAAATAACGTTGTTGGTTTGAGGTGTTTGATGTCTCCCTTCAACGTGGGGCGTATTATACATACGCACTTTTGTAACACAAGGACTTATTACTTAATTATTTCACTTTTCTGACTGAACGCTTTATTATTAATCGTTATGCTTAATCGCCAAGCAATTCAAGGTTAAAAATTAAACGTTTAGGGTTTAAAGCTTTCCATTTTTGTTGCCAGTTTAAAATCTAATTCGCTTAAACCACCCACATCATGAGTCGTTAATTTCACTTCAACCCGGTTATAAACATTAAACCATTCCGGATGATGTTTTAATTTCTCTGCCCAAATAGCAATTTGTGACATCCAACCAAATGCACGAATGAAACTTTTAAAGGTAAATGTCTTCTCAATAGCATTGTCGTTCAATGCCCACCGTTCATTTTCCTCTAGACCTTCATTTAAGGTTTCGAGGTTTACTTGAATTTCTTCACGGGTTAGTAGCGTACTCATATAGCCCTCCTTCACTTGAAGTAAACAATGTAAACAATACGCTTTATGAATTCAGCTTTTTAGATAAGAAAGTGTGGAAGTAAAAAATACTAATGTTGGCGAGAAATCTTTACATAAAAAAGCGACCTATGAGAATGCGCATTTTCATGAACACTCAACATAGGCCGCTAGGATTTTGTGGGTTAAGAAAGTTAAGTTTTAAAACTCTACCGCTAACCGTGCATATATTTGACGCCCACGGGGGTCATGCACTTTTGAATCAAAACCGCTATTAGTAAACAACTGAGGGGGATCTTCATCAAACAAGTTCAATCCGCCTACGGTGACAACATAACTTTGTTCCGTCTCAAACAGTGAGCCTAAGTCGATATTGTACTGAGCATCTACTGTGACATGGCTGTCTACTTCATAGAAACCATCAGCGCATCCACCGATATTTGCAGTCCCATCAGAACAGTTTTGATCATCGTCATAAGATGAGATGTAACGAACGAATAAGTTTGCTGCATGAATGTCATTTTTCCATGCAAGACCAAAGTTCATTCTTAGTTCCGGTGAAGATACCCCGATATTGTTGAAGTTCCTGCGGCCTGCCCCGTCAATATTTTCAGCTTGAGGATCATTTAAGTCATACTTTGTGATGTAAGTGGCGTTTAGGGTTGGTGTAAAGCTACCCACGCCAGTATCAATTTTATAACTAGTGACGAAATCAATACCTGATGTTTCCATCTCACTTGCATTAACGTAGGTATTGTTAACCTGTAACACAGGGCCGTTTAACGGGTCGCCAGCACGAATAATGCGATCGGTATCAGTTGGATCTAAGTTCAACACTGCTTGTGCGTTTTCTTGAATAATCAAATCTTCAAACTTGAAGTTCCAATAATCAACCTCTACAGAGAAATCGCGGAAAGGCTCGTATGAAAAACCAATATTATATGCAGTAGATTCTTCCGGTTTTAGATTTTCGTTACCTGAGGTTCTTACCGCAACAAACGCCGTAGCACCTTGCACTGGGTCAATAAGTTGCTGCAATGACGTAGCGCCACCTTGCGCTAAGAACACAGTAGGTGCTCTAAACGACGTAGACACGGAGCCCCGCAGTGAAAACTCATCGGTAGCGCGATAGGACACTGCGAGTTTAGGGTCCACTGTACTACCTATGCTACCGCCGTAATCTTCATATCGAACGGCGAGTTGCACATCTAAGTCTTCGCTTAATGGTAAAGCAAGTTCACCAAAGGCAGCCCATACATCTTGGCTTCCATCAATATCTGGATTACCAATAACGAAGGTGAAACTGTCTTGGTTAGCCAAATCATCATAATCTTGGCTTAACTGTTCTTCGCGATATTGCACACCTACTGCTAGTGCGGCAAAACCACTACTCATTTCAAAGATATCAAATGAAGTAAACGCTTCGAACACTTCAAGATCAGCTTTTGAATCTATGATTTCTGTGCCCGTGAACGAATCTACCACGTAGTCTGAGTTGGGCGCTGACGTATAGGAAGTAGCAAAAGGATTGAAGAATTCACAATTACCTTCGCCTGGTGTTCCCGCGATAGGATCACATGCCGAGCCACCCAAACCGTACAACGCTAGCTGGAACTCAGTGTTTAATACATCAGGCACTTTGAATAAGAAATCATTCACTGCACGGGTATAGCTCACCTCCCAGAAACCGCTGTCAGTCACACCTTGTAAATTAGTGCTGAATCTAAAAGTATCTGATTCTGTGTTGGCTGGATCACCATCGAATCCATTTCCTTCAGCGCGGCCAAAGAAGGCGACAGACTGACCGAATGGGTTTTGTGGGTGATAATCAGGAACAATCGGTGATGTTAGAATCGGGAAACTTGGCGCCCCGCCACGTTCGGCGCGGTTACGCGCCATGCTGAGCTCGGCTGTCCATGTAATATCATTGTCAAACTCATAGTCTGCTCTTACATAGGAATTTATTCGACTTTCATCTGCAACATAGGAATAGAACTTACCAAAATCGAAGCCGCAGAAACCAACTTCTAAGCCTGGAATCGTTCCACTGGGAGCAAGTAAATTAGGTGCACCACCAAATTCCTCACACCCATAAGGGTCGATTATAGGTAATGTTCCAGCGCCTGGAATAGTTACAAAATAAGATGCTGGGTTACCTAACGCACTAGTGTCATCTTGAGGGCGACTTAAACGTCGGTCACTTAAAAATAACGGTGAACGGTTCGTGTAGCTGATGGCAGCTAGCACACTACCATTGTCGCCTGTAGCGCCCCATAAACCTTGAAATATATATTCTTTGTTATCACCATGGGCACCGTCTTGATAATCAACACTGACCATCGCACCATCGTAATTGCGTTTAGTAATGAAGTTAACCACCCCTGCAACCGCATCTGAACCGTATAAGGCCGATGCACCGTCTTTTACGACTTCCATTCTATCAATGGCAATCATAGGCACGAGTGAACTTGTATCAACGAAATTTAAACCCTCGTTTGTAGGCTGAGCAGTAACGACTTGGCGTTTGTTATTTAATAGTACCAAGGTAGAAGCAACCCCTAACCCGCGAAGGTTAATATTTGAGGTACCTGCGGTGGCATTTTGCGTAAAGGCATCAGGGTTATTCTCTGCGCCAGTATTAATTGTTAATGTTTGCGTAATATCCGCAATATTTTTTGCACCTATTGAATCGATAGCTACGCTGTCTACTACCGCTAAGGGTGATGGTGACTCAAAGTTCTCACTGCGACGAACAAAGCTCCCTGTAACAAGAATTAACTCTACATCTTTTTTATTTTTAGATTCAGCTTCAACTTCTTCGTTAGCATCTTGCGCATTCGCTAAAAAAGGAGAACAAAATAAGGCAGAGCTGACTAAGGCAGCTACTGCAGTCTTACGCGTTTTAAATTTCATAGTGTGATTCCAAATCTGGGCGCATCACTACCGGTAAAACCCACACTTTCCGCTAGCAACAGGCTGGACGATTTCTCATTGTTATTGTGAAAGGTCAATGAACAATCTTTGACCTGCAATATTGATGTTAAGCGTCAATACATGCTTTGTAAATTTATTGTGAATAATATATTTACATTAATTTTACACATGGTCAGACCACTGTAACTTTTGTCTAGCCTCTATGAAAATTCATTTAGTTATTGCGTAGTTATTTCTCACCCTTGTATTTTTTTCTTATCACTTTTGTATCCATACCAGTCCGAAATTTATTTTCACTAACAAAAACAGCAGCATAACAACATTTAACGACGGAATAATTCTTGAATAGTCACTGTCATATTGTTAGAAAATAAAAGAATTTTATGGATTTTCCGAATATTGACGACTTTTACCAACTGATCAACCAGAAGCTAGAGGGTTGGATCGAGAGCGGAATTAAGCACCTACCCAACTTTGTAGTCGCTATATTAATCGCTATTGTTTTCGGAATACTGGCAAAAGTGGTAGGGAATATTGTTGGAAAGGTAATGCGCAGAGCATTCGAATCTCGTCAAATCGCTAAATTACTTACCTCTATCATCAAGTCACTCATTATTGTTTTCGGTATTTTCATTGCGCTGGATTTTGTTGGCCTCAAGGGCACGGTCACATCACTGCTTGCTGGTGCGGGTATTGTAGGTTTAGCCATTGGTTTTGCATTTCAAGATATGACAGAAAACCTCATTGCAGGGATTGCGATGGGTATACGTAAACCCTTCGAAATTGGTGATGTGGTTGAAGCTGAAGGCGTTTTCGGAACGGTAGAGGAAATTAACCTGCGAAACACCTTAGTCGCTACTTTTTACGGGCAACGTGAAATCATTCCCAATAAAATTCTATTTAGAAATATTTTAACTAACTATTCAGTTGAAGGTATTAGGCGTATTGAGGTTCCCGTGGGCATTTCCTACGCCGATGACATTGAAAAAGCCGCCGAAGTCATTACCGACGCAATGAATGAAAAAGACTACGTAATAAAGAAAGACGAAACTGCGGTTTACGCTGCGTCATTCGGTGATTCAAGTATCAATCTATTGCTATGGTTTTGGATACGTTACCCAGGCGACCCTGGCTTTATGGTGGTGCGCCACGAAGCTATATGTACTGTTAAACGTGTATTAGAAGAAAACGACATCTTAATTCCCTTCCCTATTCGTACGTTGGATTTTAATTCCAAGGGAAGCGATAAGCTTAACAGTATGCTTGAAAAGAAAGAGACCACTTCAGGCACCGAATCATCCCCAACGCGCAATTCTGGCGATCAAGTAAATGGGGATAGCGAAGCGAGTGATGAGTAAAGAAACTAAATAACGTTAATTATTAATATCAGGAGACATGTCATGAAAAGGTCAGTTTTGTCGTCATTTTTAAAGTCGAAATTACTTAGAGGTAGTTTCACCGCGCTATTGTTTTCATCTGCTGTGGTAGGTGTAAATGGATGCGCTACTGTAGAAGGTGCAGGGGAAGATATACAAAGCGCTGGCGAAGCCATTGAAGAAGGTGCTGAAGACGCAACTAATTAATTTATCACTTTGTTGTTCTGGTTAAGCCACGCTGTAGACTTCTATAGTCGTGGCTTACAACAGTGGCCTTAAATATATTTGCTTAACACCAGTTAACGTCTTTCTATCGCGGGAATTTCAATATAGGCATCTGGATCAGATTCCTTTAATGCTTCCAGTTTATTCTTTCTTCTCGCTCTCTCGTCAATGGTTTCACCAAAAACCTGAAAGTGTAAGTCAGCGATAAGCGCCTGCCCTTGCTTTTTACTTATTACGCCAAGTAGTTCGCCTGCGTGCATAAACCCTTGCACTCGGTATTTATCGGCATCTACGTTTTTTCCCTCTTTACTTGCCGTGTATAAATTTACGAGCTGAGTAGTGCATGCCTCTATAAACTTGGTTACTTCTCTTTCGTTATACATCGCAGTGCTCCTTTTAATTAACTAACAATGGCCTCTACAGTAGCTTTCAATTACTTTAAGCCGATATCCCTGCATAAGAGTTTACCTATTTAAGTGAACAAAGTGGAATGTCTTATTTAGCCGTCGCTTGCGCACTTCAACTAAAGTTCATTGGTGAGGTGTGAATATCGTGCCTACGCTGTAGAGAGTGCTAGAAGAGGTCTTTCTAGGTATTCACTATAAAAGTAAGTGAGCACATCATGCGAGCACAAATAGCGATAGGATTGATTACAACCTTGGCGTTTGCCCCCTCCGTTGCTGCAAAAGGAAAGGCTCATCATTGGCAAACGTCCCCTCATCATTTTTCCGCTCTAGTAGGCACAACATATACAAAAGAATGTGGAAACGCGTTCACCGTAGGTATTGATTACGAATATCGTGTTACCGACTTTTTAGGGCTTGGCTTTGTGGCCGAATACGCATTCGAAGATTTAGACGCCTACACATATTTGCTGGTTGCGGATCTACACATTACTACGAATTTTATCGCACAGATTGGTCCTGGGGTAGAGTTCCACGGTAGCCATAAAATGGAAGTTGTCCGATTGGGCTTTTTATATGAGTTTGAGGTATCTGGTGTTAGTGTTTCGCCCCAACTGCACTATGACTATCATCGAAATCACAAAAGCGCTGTTGTTGCCGGTATCGCTATTGGTATGTCTTTTTAAACAACCTTTAGAACATGCGTATAAAAATAGGCAATTCTGATTACCGGTTACGTTAGTTTTTTATAAGTTTGGTACCTGACAAGTATTTAACTCGCTTGATTAAATAGTAAATCCTTATTGCTTTGCACAAATTTAATGCACTCGTTTAGCATTGAAGCAAGCGACTTCCCTTTTCATGCATCTTCTGCTTCCGTCCGCCACCTACTGCTATCGCCCGTGTTGAAACGCTCCAGGGGAAAATGACTCCCCCTTTTTAGCGTTAATGCCCTCTAGATTCTTTTGTGTGAATTTGGCTGGAACGTTAATTGCTGCACATAGTAGTGTTTGTATTCACACTGAGGTTCTAAAACGCCCTTAGTATGAATGGCTTAATTGTGTATCCATATGTTATTGGTCAAGGGAAAGCCATGCCAGAAGTTAACTTCGCAGGTTTAATGTTAGTGCCTGAATTAGTTATCACCGTTACTGTGATACTTGCTAACCTATTCATGTTCTTACTTAAGCGCATCTTTTTGCGCAAGTTTTTGCTGCTTACCGACCGTACTTCACATTTCTATGACTCTTTGCTAGCCCACTCGTTAAACCTGCCGCTCACTATCCTTATTTTTGTTATCGATATTTGGATTTTAAATTGGCTGTTCGACAAGTACGATATTGTGAATGCGTCCTATGCCAGCTCAATATCGCTTGCCTCTAAATTATTGCTGATCATTGCCGCTATTCTTTTCTTAAATCGTTTTGCCGTGGGGTTACTTGCCAACCAAACACAGCGCTCAGATTCTCTTCGAAGTAGCACGGGCATAATTAAAGGCATTGTGAAAGGTCTTATCGTGGGTATTGGCCTATTGATTATGTTGGGTACATTAGGGATTTCAATTACGCCCATTGTTGCGTCGTTAGGTATTACGTCACTGGCTGTTGCCCTTGCCCTTCAACCCACCTTGGAAAACTTCTTTTCAGGGGTTCAACTGGTCATGGACAAGCCTATTAGAGTTGGCGACTTCATCGAATTAGAGAGTAAAGAACAAGGTTTTGTAGAACGTATTGGTTGGCGCTCAACGTGGATAAAGATGCTACCCAATAACACCATTATTGTGCCAAATAGTGTATTAGCTGAATCAAAAATAATTAACTATTTCTACCCGAGTAAAGAGTTATCAGTACCGGTTGATGTAGGTGTGCATTATAACTCTGACCTTGAGCACGTAGAGAGGGTTACCCTTGAGGTCGCCAAAGAAATATTGGTTTCTCACGAATGGGGAGTAGGCGATTACGATACCTTTGTGGTGTACCACACCTTTGATAATTCCAGCATCAATTTCACAGTGATGTTAAGAGCAAAAGAGTACTTCCATCGGTTCTTTATTAAATCGGCATTTATCAAGGCATTACATAAGCGCTATGCCGCAGAAGGTATTATTATTCCCTACCCAATACGGGCCATTAATACCGACCAAGAGAGCCCGCGTATTGATGTTCAAACTACCAACATCCCCAACAACGCAAACGAGCCTCCTAGCCGGTAGAATGCAGAGTACAACATATAGAATACTCAGCGCTAATTGCTCACTAGCTAGGTTGCATTACTGCCAGCATCAGAAACGTTCCTACCAGTGCAGGTTTGCCTGACGAGGCTAGCACGCAGCTTGATTCCATTTTAAATAGTTTCCCCGCAGGCTTATTAACGACTTCTACCAACTTGAAGTGATATTTTATCGCATCGCCTGATTTTACAGGCTCTAAAAAACGTAATGAGTCAATACCATAGTTAATGGTTGATGCAATTTTGTCTGATGGTGCGAGTACACCTTCAAACGCTTTGGGCATAACTGACGCAGTTAAAAAACCATGTGCAATAGTGGTTTTAAACGGGCTCTCCTTTTTACACCGTTCAGTATCAAGGTGTATCCATTGATAATCCCCTGTAGCTTCAGCAAATTGATTAATCATGTCTTGTGAAATGGTAAGCCATTCAGCTTGTTCAAGGGTTTCTCCAACTGCTAAGTCGATGAGTGTTTTCATAATTTTTGACCAATGGTAGTTAATTTAAGACGAACAGTACTATTGATGTATTGAATATTTCAATTAACTTTTAATAATAGGTATTTATAAATAACCTTGTTACAATGAGGTAAAAATAATATTAACCAAAGAATTCGCCGGTTACCTTTTAGGTATTTTCATACTGGCACTCGCCAGACAAGGATTGCGCAATGAATCTAAATAGAATTGATTTAAACCTTTTCGCCGTATTCGACGCCATATATACAGCGGGAAGCCTAACTAAAGCAGCGGATGTGCTATGTATTACCCAACCTGCGGTGAGTAATTCACTGGCTCGTTTACGGGAAATGTTGAACGACCCTTTGTTCGTCAGAACCGGGCATAGTATGACACCCACCCCGGTTGCTCAGAACATTATTGTACCTGCGAGACAAGCCTTAGCATTGCTAAGAAAGAGCGTGCAAGAGAGTCATACGTTCGATCCTTTAACAGCAGAAAAGGCATTTAACTTTGCCAGCAGAGATTTGCTAGAAGTTAGTATTATGCCAAGGTTGGTTTCGCGGTTACAAAACTTAGCGCCCAATATTAGCCTTACCAATTATGAAATTCCTCGTAGCCAGATAGTATCTGCGATGGCCAGTGGCACCTTAGATTTCTTTGCCGATGCATCTACATTTAGTGACCCGCATTTGTGCAAAGAGAAGATAGCGCAAGACAGGTTTGTGGTATTAGCACGAAAGAATCACCCTGCTTTAAAGAACGGGTTAGATTTGGACACCTTTCTACGCCTCGGTCACATTAATGTGTCGCAACGAAAATCAGGTGCAGGTCCTATAGATGTCGCCCTGGATAGAATGGGTAAACGCCGTAAAGAAGTCATGAGAAGCCAACACTTCTTAACCGTGCCCAGCACAATCGTGAAAACCGATCTTATTGCTTGCTTGCCATTTCATTTAGCTAAGCACTACGATTTAGCCATTTATGAATTACCCTTCGACTTACCTACCGTTGAATACTTCTTATACTGGCACGTGAGTGCAGATCATGATTACGCTCATATGTGGATGCGTGAACAGATAATGGAAGTATCAAGCCACTTTAAAAGCCACTAACTTTTACTACTTGTTTTTGAAGGCACACCTCTTTAAGTGGTGTGCCTTTTTTATTTGCATCTTCCCTTTCTATTCCGCTTAGATATTAAACTCTATACCTTAGTATTAGACCCACTCTTTCTAATCTTAATAGTTTTGCGTTTAATAGAACCCAACGAACGAACATACTTTTAAATTAAACCGAGGAATTGACCATGTTGAAAATCGTTAAAACTTCGCTAGTTATCGCAGCAACTTTGGGTGTATCTGGCATGGCGCAAGCCAACGTAAACGAAGCATTAGCAAACATTTGTACTATTGTACAAGCAGATGATAAAGGTGAGCTACGCAAAAAAATGCGTTCTGTAGAATCAGATTACCGCCTTAAATTAAAAGATTATTATTCAGGTGTTAGCTGTAACGGTAACAGCCTGATACGCACAGCAATGCTGAGCAACGCTGTAGAAGCAGGTTCGCTTCTTGTTAAGAAAATGCCAAAGAGTGATTTATCAGCACCAGAAACTGACGGTAAAACGTTGCAAGCATGGGTTTCTGAGAATGGCTTGGAAGGTAACGAAATTGCCACAGTCTTGAGCGGTCGTTTGTAAACAGCCTTGAGCGAATAAACAGCCTTGGGCGAATAAACAGCCCTGAGCGGAAGATTGTAAGACTGACTAAAAAATTCACATACCATGTGAAAAGATTCAACATGGTTGCAGAGTAATCTGCACTTAAAGAGGCGACCATAAGGTCGCCTCTTTTCTTTGTGCCTGTTACACGAGCGCCGGCTCGCTTGGCGCACTCGTTAACGATTTGGCTATGTCTAGAATAGACTCACCGCTATAAATACGGCTCAAGTAATCTTTAAACAAAGGCGTAAAGCCTGACTCATCACTTAAATCACCGAAAACACTGGTCACTTTCAAGAAAGACAAAGGATCATCTTGGTAACGTGAAGCAGCCTGGTGCAATTCATCTGCAAGTTGATCTTGAATAACTAGGGGCGTACCTTTTTGCGAAGTACGCTTGTCTGAATAGAAACTCCACGCTGCAAGTATTAAGGCGCTAATATCAACTTTTCCACCATTTGCTAAATTCTCACGAATGGTAGGTAGTAAAAATACAGGAATTTTTGCTGAGCTTTCTAAACAAATTCTGGAAAGCGAATCTTTAATATACGGATTTGCAAATCGTGCTAACAAAATATTTTTGTAATCGTGAACATCAATACCTGCAACCGGGTCTAGTGTTGGCATGACTTCATCTACCATGAAGGTGGCAAGAAGAGAACGAAGTTCCGTTTGCGCTACGCTTTCATGAATTGTATCAAGATCGGCAAGTGAACCCGTTAACCCCAATACAGAATGACCCGCGTTCAGCATTCTCAGCTTCAACTTTTCGTAAGGGGCCACATTATCGACGAACTGTGCGCCAACATCTTCAAACGCGGGGCGTTCATTACAAAACTTATCAGCAATAATCCATTGATCGAAGGGTTCGCATACCACAGGCCAGCTGTCTTCAATGCCTGAATCAACTAATGCCGCTTTGTCTTCATCTGTTGTTGCTGGGGTAATACGATCGACCATTGAATTAGGAAAGCTTACGTTTTCCTCAACCCACTGTGCGAAATCGGTATCCGCAAGACGAATATAAGACAGCAACATGGCTTTAAGTACATCACCATTATGTTGAATGTTATCGCACGACATGACAGTAAAAGGTGCAATACCCATTTCTTTACGCTTTTTAAGTGCAGCGGTTACATAACCAAAAACTAATTTCGGCGATTCAGGATTCGCTAAGTCATGCTGTACATCGGGGTTTTGTGCAATAAATTCCCCGGTAGTTGGGTCGAAGTTATACCCACCTTCCGTGATAGTCAGCGAAACAATTTTAATTGCCTCCGACGCCATTTTATCAATGATGGCCACGGGGCTATCGCCCGCAATTAAAAAGTCAGTAAGTGCACCAATAGCACGCGCTTTGCGGTCGCCATTGGCGTGCTTCTCTACCAACGTATAAAGGTAGTCTTGCTCTTTTAATCGTGATTGCATATGGCGGTCGGCTTCACGCAGCCCTACCCCACAAATACCCCACGAGGTGTCACCTGTTACGTTCATATACGCATCTACGTACATGGCTTCATGGGCGCGATGAAAACCGCCCACACCAACATGAACAATACCGGCTTCTACACGAGATACATCGTACTGAGGTACAGCGATGCTCTCATCAAGAGAAGGTAACGCAGTACGGTTCAAACGCATATTAGTTGCTGGTTGCATAAAAAACCTCTATTTCGCAAGTGCTTTGTGGCGACGCATTGACCAGTAAGCAGTAGTAAAGTAAATAATTGTGCATATGAAAGCCAAGTTAAAGAACAGCTCTCTGTTGCCTTCGTAATTCGCTATATCTGGGCTTAGCGAAAACGTATTAATGGCTAATAACGTCGTCGCTAATAGGCTACCCCAAGACACAACTTGTAGTAATTTCGATAACAATGATGTGTCAATTGCAGGTGCTGGAATCTCAGCGGCTTGGCGTTCCTGTTGCACTTCAACTTCTGTATAAAAAGCATCCATTTCTGCTTTTTCTTCAACGTATTGACGCTTTGCACCATACTTTGCTGCCAACAAGGTGTAGACAATAATGGTAAATATCCACGTTGGAATAAATAGGTAGTAGAATGAAATAATATCTAGTGCGTTTAGACCAAAACCAAATACAAGCCCTAATCCCCAGGTCGCCACCGCAGGTGTACTATGCGTTAAGTTTTGGAAATGTGCCCAGTAACGTGTGTAACCAATACGTGGGAATATTACGTGTTCAGCGAATACAATCCCGCCTACAGGCACAACGAGTAATCCAGCATACGTGAGTAACGGAAGTAGCTTAGTAAATACGAAAGGGAAACACGCGATAACAACGGTAACCATACCTACTGTGGCGGTGGTTTTAATCCGAGATTTATCTTTAAAAATAGCCTGTGCAGCCAAACCTGCACGGTACAAGTTAGCATTCGCTGTTGTCCAACCAGCAACAATAACGATGACCAAGCCAGATAAACCCAATGCGTGGAAGGCTACATCGCCTGGGTCTAATTCAGTAATAGATTTTTGGACGATAATGGCAGTTCCTGCCCCCATAATACCGGCAGAAATCCATGCCACATAGTGACCGAAAAGCATACCCGCAGAAGTAGTAAGACCGTAGACTTTACGCTTTGCAAAACGAAGCATAGCCATATCAATCAATCCGAAATGGGTGATTGTATTTGCAGCCCAAGAGAAACCAATAACTTCAAGCAAGCCAATGCCCTGCTCACCAGAGGGGGTTAAACCAGTCCATACCGACACAGACCCTATGTGCATGAAGTCAGCCCAACTTGTTAGGAAGGTTTGACCAATTACTGCATCAGCCAAAGCTGGCATTAGCACTAATGGACCACACACAAACATAGTGAATAGCCAAGGTGCACAAATACGAGAAAAATCAGACACCGCGTTAAAGCCGTACATGGCAACAAACACCACAATAACGCCAACCGCTGCAACAACACCGACAAACGCAAGGTTCGTTGGATACCAATCTAGTTGCGCAGGTATATTCAATGCGAATCGAACCGCGGTAGCTGATACCGTGATCATGGCGGCAGATATAACTGTAAATATGATGACATTAGCCCAGTTATAGAGCTTGGTCATCGAATCACCGGCAATTTTGTGCAAGTAAGTATATAAACTTAGGCGTGTATCTACGGCAATGGGCGTAGTGATCAGCGTCCAACTAAGCACAGCCAATATGTTACCGATGAGTAAACCAAACAGAATGTCGGTCATGGTTGCGCCTAGGGCAACAAACGTAGCACCAAAGACAAACTCGGTGGCTGCAACATGCTCACCAGCATAAAGTCCCATGAAGTGCTTCCAGCCCTTCAACTGGTGTTTAGCAACAGGGAGTTGCTCGTCACCTATCTGTGCAATATCGACATTGCTTGAATTCGTTTTCATTTTTTATCTCGCTACTTGATTCATCACTTTGGGACAACTCGCCGAGCATTTTACTGCCATGTACCAAAACTAAACTTGTAATGAGCGCTATTATTTTCACGTTAACACTCATAAAAACGATACCAAGACCTAAACTACCACTGAAGATTAACAGGCTTGGCTTAGTAATTTCTGCCCACCTGAGCATTTGCCACTAAACTGGGTTATTTCTCAATTGGCAATACTTACATATCGATGTTTAAATGTAAACGGAATTAACAAGCCTAACGTTATAATTCGGTTAACAAGTTAATTTGTATCCAATAAATGTTATTACTAATAGGTTCGTATTGGGGTGAATCTAACTGCTATTGCTATGTTTATGGGCCGTTTGTTGACTTAAAAACGCCGTAAGGGCACGATATGTTATGCGTAAGTAAATTAAGTATATTGAAGTCATAAGCCTGACCGCCTGATTAATACACCGCCCGCATTTACTTTTTAGAACTTATTCTATCGATTGGAATAGTGAAAAATGGCGAAGCTAGCGTTGTTTTGTCTCAGTTGTTGCACATTACTCAAAAAGACGTTTGCCCCTACGTTTACTCATGGAGCTAAATAGCTAAATTAAGTAAAATTGAAGTGGTTTCTGGCTGGGCTTGTACGTAAAATTCCCTCCTTGTGAAGTACTAAGCCTCTCTGGAAATCGCTATGGGAAACACTACGCAGATCATACGCTGCGACACATTCATTCGGGCTATATGCCGTTTTAGCAATATATAAGTGGGCATAAGGAATAACATGACAATAGAAAGCAGCCTTGTCATTTTCGACTGTGATGGCGTGTTAATCGATAGTGAAGTGTTATCGATGCAAAGCTGGCAGCACTTACTTGAAACCTATGGAGTGTTGATTAGCGCGGACTATTTTATCAGCAACTTTCTTGGCAAAAGTATGCAACATGTTGAACAGCAACTTCAGCATGATTTTGGCCTGACTGTTACCACTCAAATTAAAGATGAATTTCATGTTTTGCTGAATAAAAGCTTTGCTGAAAACTTAATGCCGACACCGGGCATTATAAGTCTGCTGACAAGGCTCAATGTTCCCTATTGCCTTGCAACTAGCAGTTCAGCCGAGCGCACAGAGTACGCCTTATCTTGTACTGGCTTAAGCCAGTATTTCACTAGCAATATATTTACACGTTCTCTTGTGAAACATGGGAAGCCAGCCCCCGATCTCTTTTTATATGCGGCTGAAAAAATGGGGGTTACGCCTAAACAATGTATTGTCATTGAAGACTCCCCTGCGGGTATTGAAGCTGGGATTGCCGCAAACATGCAGGTTATTCATTACACAGGGGGGAGTCATTTAAAGGATATGCCAACAAACCACACGACAACCTTCTCACATTGGGATAACTTTATACAAGCCTACCCTATGTTGGTATCTGATTGATGGAACAAGAATAAATGAGTAAAAAACAACACCTAGAAAATCAACGTCTCGATGAAGCCGCGCGTGCTGGGTGGCTTTATTATGTAGGCGGTAAAACACAAGACGAAATTGCCAAACGCTTAAATACCTCTCGACAAAGTGCCCAGCGCTTAGTGGCGTTGGCCATGTCTGAAGGGCTAGTGAAGGTGCGACTCGAGCACCCTATTGCCCGCTGTATGGAGTTAGCTGAAACCATTCAACAGCGTTTTGGGTTGCAGTTTTGTGAGGTAGTCCCCTCTGTGGTTGGCGACGAAAATTCTACCTTGGGGTTGGGACAAGCCGGTGCCAGTGCTATAGAGCGCTCACTTAAGTCTGACTCACCGCAAACTATTGCGTTTGGTACTGGTCGCGTATTGCGTGCTTGTGCTGACGAACTGGCGTTGATGAACTGCCCCCAGCATAAAATTGTGTCATTAGTAGGGAATATTGCTAACAACGGTGAAGCCACTCGCTATGATGTAGCAGTGCACATTGCCGATAGAGTGAGAGCTCAACACTATCCAATGCCATTACCTGTTATTGCTGGCTCTGAAACCGAGCGCGAACAATTGCATCAACAGGCTCATATTGCGCGTATTCACGAACTGGCTCGGCAAGCCGATATTACTTTTGTAGGCATTGGTAATTTAGGGAACACATCGCCCCTGCATGTAGATGGCTTCATTAGTGATAACGAAACACAAAGCTTGTCGTCATTGGGTGCCGCAGGTGAAATCATTGGGTGGGTGTACAATCGTGAAGGCGCTATTGTTGATTGTGAAGTGAATCGAAGGGTAACCAGTAGCAAACTCACTCTAGCTTCCGAGAAGCCAGTTGTGGGTATCGCAGCAGGTATGAATAAGAAAGACGCCATACTCGGTGCCTTGCGATCCAAGCTTATCAATTCACTCATTACCAATGAAACTACTGCTCAAGCCTTACTTAATAGCTAACGAGCTTTTTCATAGCGCGTAGATAGGTAACCTTGTTGGTTATTTATCTACGCCTATTTATACTGCAATTCAATAACGCCACCATTACGGCCATTCTTCTTGTGAACAAAAAGCGGATTCACCTATAACGCTGCTTGTCATCCAACGAAATTCAAATAAAGTGAAAAAATTAGCGATTTTGAGCAAGCTGGGCGGTGAAAATACTCCTTAAACTAACCTTTCTAGCTTATTTTTGCGCATTTTTACTGATTAATTGCAGTAGAACGCCCAATTTCAACTTTTCTTATACTTTAGGTTGGCACCTTACAAATAAAGGCCTAGAACCCGCCACCCGCCCTACAACTTTGGTATAAGGTATACTTTGGGATACCTTGTTATTCCCTTGCATGTTTTCTGACCTGCCCATTTGGTTTTTAATTACTCCCGAACCGAACAGACAAACTTTAAATTAAACATTAAATACGAAAGGAAATTAACCATGTTGAAAATTGTTAAAACTTCTTTAGTTATTGCAGCATCTACTCTTGCTTTCTCTAACGCAGCACAAGCCGATGTAAACGAAGCGCTAGCGAACATTTGCACTATCGTTCAAGCAGACGATAAAGGCGAGCTACGTAAAAAGATGCGTCGTGTACAATCAGATTTCAAATTAAAATTGCATGATTACTACTCAGGTATTTCGTGTAACGGCAACAGCCTAATCCGTACTGCTATCGTAAACAACGCGGTAGATGTAGGTACACTTTTGGTTAAGAAAATGCCAAGTCGTGAACTACAAAACCCAGAAGCAGACGGTAAAACACTTCAAGCGTGGATTGCTGAGCAAGGTCTACAATCAAGCCCTATCTCTAGCGAACTTAACGAACGTATCTAGTTTTTAAGATACTTCGCACCATGTAAAGATACAGCAGTTCAACATGGTAACGGCAGGATGCCGTGCTTGTGGCCCCGAAAGGGGCCACGCCCCTTTCCCATATTGCTTTTCAAAAAATGCTTACGTTATAAAATCCGTTATTTCTCTTGCCGCCCAGCTCGCTTGCTCTCTATGTACCCAATGTGTCGCCGTATCGTGATACACAATTCGTAGGTCGGGAACGTAAGTTGCTAAACCATTCAAAATGCCTTCATCAAACGCATCATCTAAACGCCCCCATAATACCAATGTAGGTAAACTGACGCGTAGAAGCGGCACATGTATACGTGACAATTCAGCGTCAGGTGCATGCTCATCCGGTGCCATTTGTGGCATTTCTCGGTAATAGTTCAGCATGGCTGTTAATGTTTGGTTATTGCGCCAACTACGAAGCAACCTTGCCCCATAGCTTTTTTCGTTAGCCTTGTGACCTGAACTTTCAAACATGGCAGTACCCAGCATATCCTTAAGCATGGCAAAATCGGTCTGCTGTAAAACTATCTCTGCATCTTCTGCCGCTAATGCTTTTATGTATTCACTTTTCTTACGCTGTGCACTACTTGCTTTAAGCGCTTGAGTGAAAGTGCTGGGGTGCGCTGCATTTATAATAACCAGCTTAAGAAACAAATCAGGTTGAAAAGCCGCTAGCGGCCAGGCTATCGCCCCACCCCAATCATGACCCACCAATATCGCTTTTCGGCCTTGGCTTACCGTACGAACGAATTCACCCATACGAGTAACCAGCGAAGGAACTTGGTAATCGCTGCTATCTGGTAATGATTCTGATTGATGGTATCCCGGTAAATCTGGCGCAATAATATGATAATTACTTGGTAATACATTGATGAGCGCTTCCCATGCATGGGCATTTTCAGGGAATCCATGAAATAAAATCAATAACGGGCTATCTGAGGTTCGCCCTTTTCGTTCTAGATAATGAATAGAATGGTGTTGGATGGAAACGGCGTGAGATGTTACTGCGTTTAGTGGCATACCTAGCCTTTCGCAAAACAGTAAAAAAGAAAAATGCCGAGCAGGTGCTCGGCATTTCATTACATATCGTATTTACTCGATAGCAAACATGCTTTCTGGCATAGACATAAGGTTGTCTGAGCCTGAGTGCATGGCTGATACAAGTGAACGGGTACGCGTTAGTAAGCGATCAAAATAGAAACCAGTGGTTAATATTTTGCTCTTATAGAACTCGGTCTCAGTACTACCTGCATCAAGTTGCTCTTGTGCTTTAACGGCCATTTTCAGCCAGAAATAAGCAACTGTCACATAGCCTGAGTACATAAGGTAATCGACCGACGCGGCACCAATCTCATCAGGATTGGAGGCTGCTGCTTTACCAATATCCATGGTAAGTTGCTGCCACTCATCTAAATGAGACGTTAATGCATTTGTCCATGCACTGAACTGGGCTTTACCGCGAAGCGATTCGCAATATTCACGTACTTCTTGTACAAATACATTGAGCAATTCACCATTAGAGCCCATCACTTTACGGCCTAATAAATCGATAGCTTGGATACCCGTAGTTCCTTCGTACATAGTACAAATACGCGTATCACGCGCTAACTGCTCCATGCCCCACTCTTTGATGAACCCATGGCCACCGTAAACTTGCATACCGTAGCTGGTGCTTTCTTGCGCTGTTTCTGTCAAGAAGGCTTTAACAATAGGTGTTAATAAAGCAAGCTTAGTATCAGCTAGCTTCTTCTCTTGTGCATCATCACCGTAAAGGGTCACATCAACCAACTGCATGCAGTAAGCTGCTAATGCACGGTTACCTTCTGCAAACGCTTTTTGCGTAAGTAGCATACGGCGTACATCGGGGTGCACAATAATTGGATCTGCAGGACCATCTTGGTTCTTACGACCAGTTAATGAACGAAATTGAATACGATCTTTAGCGTAACGCAATGCACCTTGGAAAGACGCTTCAGAAGCAGCTAAGCCTTCAAGGCCAGTACCGATTCGGGCAGTGTTCATAAAGGTGAACATGCAGTTAAGGCCGCGATTAGGTTGGCCAATCAAGAAGCCCTTCGCACCGTCGAAGTTAATCACACAGGTTGCACTGGCCTTAATACCCATTTTGTGTTCAATACTGCCGCACGCAACGGCGTTGCGATCTAGCTTTTCGCCGTCATCAGACACGTTGAACTTAGGTACTGCAAATAACGAAATACCTTTAGTGCCTTCTGGCGCACCAGGCAAACGCGCGAGTACAATGTGAACGATATTTTCAGACATATCGTGCTCACCGGCCGAGATGAAAATCTTCGTACCCGTCAAGCTGTAGCTGCCATCGTCTTGTGGTTCTGCGCGGCATTTAAGCATGCCCAAATCTGAGCCACAATGCGCTTCTGTTAAGCACATGGTACCTGTCCATTCACCGCTAATAAGCTTCGGTAAATACTGGTTTTGAAGTGTTTCAGTTCCGTGCGCTTTAATAGTTTCCATGCAGCCTTGGCTTAAGCCAGGGTACATAGCCCACGAGTGGTTTGCACCGGAAAACCATTCAGCAATAATAGAAGAAAGTGAATAAGGCAGTGCTTGACCACCAAACTCTTCAGGGTGAGACATACTTGGCCAGCCGCCTTCAACGTATTGTTGATAAGCTTCTTTAAAGCCAGCAGGGGTAGTGACTTCACCGTCTACCCACTTACACCCTTCTTCGTCACCCGACATGTTGATGGGTGCTAGGCTATTTTCAGAAAACTTAGCCGCTTCAGAGAAGATAGCTGATACTAAATCTTCTGATGCTTCATCAAAGCCAAGCTTTTGATAATGTTCTTGATAGTTTAATAGCTCATGTGTAACAAACATGGCGTCGCGTTGTGGAGCTTTATAACCTTCCATACCAAATACCTATATAACTTCAAATAAACCAGCAGCACCCATACCGCCGCCAATACACATAGTACAAACAACGTATTTCGCACCACGTCGTTTGCCCTCGATTAATGCATGACCCACCATACGTGCGCCACTCATTCCGTAAGGATGACCAATTGAAATTGCGCCACCGTTTACGTTTAATAATTCATCAGGAATACCTAGCTTGTCGCGGCAATAAAGCACTTGCACTGCGAAGGCTTCATTCAATTCCCACAAACCAATATCGTCCATGGTTAAGCCGTGTTGCTTTAACAGCTTAGGAATGGCAAACACTGGGCCGATACCCATTTCATCTGGCTCACAACCTGCTACCGCAATACCACGGTAAATACCTAATGGTTGCGCTTGGCCTTTAGCGGCAGAATGCTCATCCATAATCACGGTTGCACTAGCACCATCTGATAATTGGCTAGCATTACCCGCAGTAATACACCCGCCTTCAATCACAGGGTTCAATGAACGCAAACCTTCAAGCTGGGTTTCAGGGCGGTTACCTTCGTCTTTCGACAACGTGACTTCCTGCTCACTGGTCTCGCCGGTTTCTTTATTGAAAATGGCTTTAGTGGCCGTAATTGGCACAATTTCGTCGTCAAACTTACCCGCTTCTTGACCCGCCGCTGTGCGCATTTGGCTTTGATAAGCGTATTCGTCTTGCACATCTCGGCTAATACCGTAACGCTGTGCCACAACCTCAGCAGTTTGCAGCATAGGCATATAAATATTCTTATGCTTAGCCACTAATTGTGGGTCTACCGCGCGAGACATGTTCATGGCTTTGGTTTGAACCAAAGAAATAGAATCTAATCCACCAGCTACCATAATATTGGTGTCGCCAGTGCGAATACTGTTTGCGGCATTAGCAATGGCATACATGCCAGAGCTACATTGTCTGTCTAACGTCATACCTGCAACGGTAACCGGCAAATCGCCGGCTAATGCTGCTAAGCGGCCAATGTTCATGCCGCCACTGCCTTGCGTTAGGGCGGCGCCCATAATCACATCGTCGATACTGGCAGGATCGACACCGGCACGTTGTACGGCGTTACGAATAGCATGACCACCTAATGTAGGGGCAGGTAAATTGTTAAGTGCACCTTTATAGGCACGGCCAATAGGCGTTCTTGCGGTACTTACTATTACTGCATCGCGCATAGCGTACTCCTTAGTTTTTAAATTTTGCAAAGCTACTGCGCTCTTGCGCTAGCTTGATTAATAGGTCGCTTGGTTGTAACCACATTTTTCCGTAGTCTCCCAGTTTCTCAGCGTAGGTAGATAGCTTATCGACGATTTCACCCAGTCCAACTTCGTCTGCATACTGCATAGGGCCGCCACGATAAACTGGGAAGCCATAGCCATACACATAGATAACATCGATATCGCTAGACTTAGCCGCTATGCTTTCTTCAAGAATGCATGCGCCTTCATTAATTAGGGTGTATAGACAACGCACCAGGATTTCTTCATCGCTTATGTCATCGCGCTGCGTTACCCCTAGACGAGCAGCTTCTTGTTTAGCAATCTCGAGTACTTCAGGGTCTGGAATGGGAACACGACTTCCTGCTTCATACAGATAAGCACCACGGCCTGTTTTAAGACCGTTACGATCTTTTTCTACTAAACGGTCAGCCACTGCACCGTATGAAGGGTCGTGTGAAATAAAGGCTTGGCGAGACTGACGTACGTAGTACCCAATGTCTAAGCCTGCCATGTCACCCATGGTGAATGGCCCCATAGGCATACCAAACTGTGTGAGCACGCGGTCTACTTGCTCAGGGCTTGCACCTTCTAGCAATAAACGGTTAGCTTCACGGCCGTAAGGTTCAATCATGCGGTTGCCAACAAAACCGAAACATACGCCAACCAATACCGCTACCTTCTTAATGCGCTTGGCTAATTTCATACAGGTTTTGATAACGTCAGCCGACGTATCTTCAGCTTTAACCACTTCAAGCAACTTCATAACGTTAGCTGGCGAGAAGAAGTGAAGACCGATAACATCTTGTGGACGTGAGGTACACGCGGCAATTTCATTCACATCAAGGGTAGACGTGTTAGACGCTAAAATAGCCCCTGGCTTACAGACTTTATCTAAGGTAGTGAAAACGGTTTTCTTCACTTCCATTTTTTCAAATACAGCTTCAATAACAAGATCTACATCGGCTAAGTCGTCATACGTTGTAGTGCCGCTTAACAGCGCCATACGTGTTTCCACTTGCTCTTGGGTTAACTTGCCTTTTTTGGCTGAGTTTTCGTAGTTTTTACGAATAAGGGCCAAGCCTTTATCTAGCGCTTCTTGCTTAAGCTCTAGCATAGTGACAGGAATACCCGCGTTCGCAAAGTTCATGGCGATACCGCCCCCCATGGTGCCAGCACCAATAACCGCAACTTTCTCAATACTTCGCTCTTGTGTGCTTTTATCAAAGTCACTCACGTGACCCGCTGCTCGCTCGGCAAAGAAGAAATGTTGCTGTGCACGGGCTTGAGGGGTGTTCATGCATTCCATGAACAATTTGCCTTCGTGCTTAAGTCCATCGGTAAAAGCTAATGTGTATGCGCCTTTTACCGCTTCAATACATTTTAAGGGCGCAAAAAAGCCCCGTGCTGCTTTTTTCGTTTGTGCGGTAACGGCGTCAAATACGCCCTGCACTTCTTCAGACATTGTCAGCGTAATATCACAGGTGCGTTTAATACCACTCTCAGCATTCAATGAACCAAGGTACTGCTTGGTGTCTTCAAGCAAATGCTCAGGCTTGTCTGAAATTTTGTCGAATACACCTGGAAGCTTCACTACCGAAGTAGGCTTACCTGTAACAATCATAGTTAGCGCGGTAGCAGGATCGGCTAAACGCGGTAAACGCTGCGTTCCACCCGCGCCTGGCAATATACCTAAGTTGACTTCTGGAAGGCCCACTTGGTTTCCAGCAAAGGTAATTCTGTGATGACACGCTAGCGCGACTTCTAATCCGCCCCCAAACGCAGGCCCTGGCAATACTGCCACCACGGGCTTGGTAGCATTTTCAATTTTATCGAGGACTTCAGGAAGATTTGGCGATAAATCGCCACCGGAGAATTCACTAATATCAGCGCCACCTGAAAATAAGGCGAGAGAAGAAGTGATTACAATAGCACTAACACTGTCGTCGCTTAATGCGCTTTCGATGCCATCTATTAGCCCAACTCGTACTGCGCGAGAAAGTGCGTTTACTGGCGCGCTTTGCATAGTAATAGTTGCTATGCCCTGTTGGACTTTGTAGTCCACTGCCTTGTTTTCCATCTCTGTCATAACGGTATCCTGTTATTCACGTTAACCGGATGTTATTGCAGTGTTGTCAATCATCCAAGTTTATTGGTGTTATAGACATTCATCACAATATTTAATATGGACAGCAACCCCTTTATTTGTGCCCAACTGCCCTTAAGCGCATATTCGATGGGGTATAAGGAAGAATTGACAGATTACCTCGCTAGTGTTTTTGTTAATGAACACACTAATTAGTTACATCTGATTCACATTTGAGGTGGGCAAGTATGCAAGTTTTAAAAACCCCTGAAAGTGCATTCTCTTCTATTACCGACTTTCCCTATGAGCCGAGGTACGTACACGTTACCGATACCGTAAGCGGCGAAATAGTCATGGCCTACTATCAGTGCGGACCCAAAGATGGCCACACTATTCTTCTTCTGCACGGCGAGCCTTCTTGGGCTTACCTGTATCGCACCATGATTCCGATACTAGCCGATGCAGGCTTTAATGTGCTAGTACCTGATCTCATCGGCTTTGGCCGTTCAGATAAACCCACTAGGCGAGAAGATTACACCTATGCCCGCCACCTTATTTGGCTTAAAGACTGGTTTAATCAAACCGTTGAAGGAAAAGTAACCCTCTTCTGCCAAGACTGGGGCGGATTGCTAGGCTTAAGACTGGTAGCCGACATGCCCGACCGCTTTGCTGGCGTCATGGCATCTAATACGTTTTTACCTACCGGTGAGCACAAGCCCCCCGAGGCATTTTTGAACTGGCGTCGCTTCTCGCAAGATGTTCCTGTATTTCCCGTATCAGGTGTGGTTAAGGGGGGAACTGTATCTATGCTTTCTCAAGAAACTTTGGATGCTTACGACGCCCCTTTTCCTTCTGAAGAATATAAAGAAGGGGCCAGACAATTTCCGTTATTAGTGCCCGCCACACCCGACGATCCACAAACTCAAGCAAACCGTGAAGCATGGGTAAGGTTAAAACAATTTAATACACCATTTATGACCGCATTCAGTGACAGCGACCCAGTTACCGCTGGCGGTGACAAGCTAATGCAGTCATTCATACCTGGCTGTCGCGGCGTGCCGCACACCACAGTAGTGAAAGGCGGACACTTCGTGCAAGAAGATAAAGGCCCGGAATTGGCCGATCTTCTTATCACTTTTATTAATTCAACTGGACAAGCTTAAGGAAACCACTATGGATTCATTATTAGATTTTAGCGATAAAGTGATATTGATCACTGGCGCGGGCAGCGGTTTCGGCCGCCTATTAGCAGAAGGCCTAGGTAGCCGAGGTGCCAAACTGGTGTTATCGGATATTAATGAAGAAAACTTGGCGTCATGTCGCGCTGACGTGGCGAGCTATACTGATGTGGTAACGAAAGCAGGCGATATTGCCAGTGAAGAATTAAACAAAGCCTTGGTGGCGTTGGCAAAAGAGAAGTTTGGTCGCCTAGATATCGCCATCAACAATGCGGGTATCGCTCATGTACCTGCCCCCATGCATGAAATGACCGAAGAGATAATAGACCTTCAGTTTGCTGTAAACGTAAAAGGCGTGATGTTTGGCATGAAGTACCAACTTCCACAAATGTTATCGCAGAAGCAAGGACATATATTAAACGTTAGTTCCCTAGCCGGCTTGGGTGGCGCCCCAAAAGGTGGCGCGTATGCCGCCGCTAAACATGCAGTTGCCGGCGTGACCCGAACTGCCGCTGTTGAATACGGTCGCAAGAATGTACGCGTAAATGCGGTGTGCCCTTTTTACAGCCCTACCAATATATTAAACGTGGATGGTTACAACACTAAAGAGGCACAAACTCAGCTTGGCATGGGAAGCCCAATGAAACGCTTGGGCGAGCCTCAAGAAATTGTGAATGCCATGATCCTCATGTTATCACCCGGTAACAGCTACATGAATGGACAAACTGTCGCGGTAGATGGCGGCGTAACTGCTTGGTAGAACCTTGGTTGATGCCTGTTGATGGTTTGGACGGGCATCCAAAAGTATTAGATTTCATACCTTAGTATAAATGGTGATGTTTTGTTTTAGTGCGACTTTAGTTGTAATGAAGGGGAACAAACAAAACCTTCGGACGAAGCGACTTGTTAGTCGCTTCTGACTTTTTACCTAACCGCACTATACGCTGGGAGTACTTATGAAAATGACATTAAGACACTTCATTACTATGAGTAGCATTGTTGTTGGTTTAGGCCTATCTTCGAACAGTTTAGCTAACGAACTATCAACGCAATTCGCAACGTCTTCTTCAGTTCAAACATCTGATTTTCAGCATGTAAACCCTACGCAGAATTCGCCAGTGACGGTTAAAAAAGTACGAAGCCAGTCTTCTTCTTTTGTGCTTAAACGTTTGATTTCTGTTTCAACACAAAAGCCTTCTGCTTCTAACGCTACGCGCCTGCTACATACTGCGTTACCACAGGGTATTGTTGTAGCCGAGTAATTGCCGTAAACGTTAGCATGCCCTGTTTCTAGCCCAACTTACCTGTTTTTCCCCCTGCTTATTCAAGCCTATTGGCATGTACAGTTTGTGAACAACCGCAAAATGCGTTATCGATAAATCGCCGAATATTTTTTTATACTGCGACTTTCTACTATCGATGCCATCAGTATGCCACAATAACTTGAATAGTCATTTAGCCATTGGTTGGAGAAGCGCATGGACGTTGACCACATTAAAGTATTCATTCCCAGTAAAGATTATGTTGTATCGAAAAGGTTTTACACCCAAATTGGCTTTAAAGGTGAATTTGTTTCCGATGCGTTAACCTTATTTGAAAATGGTGACTGCCAATTCTTTTTACAGAATTTCTATCAGGAGGATTTGGCTAACAACTTCATGCTGCAGATATGTGTACTGGATATTGAAGCGGCACATTCATTATGTAAAAAAGCCACCGACAAACTTAAGATATCAGACGTTTCAATAGAAGCGTGGGGGAAGGTATTTTATTTGTGGGGGCCAAGCGGTGAGCTATTACATATCACTGAGCTTCGCAAATTCTAGGCAATAAAAAAGGCATGGTACGTAATGGACTGCTTACCCAATCGTTGACCATACCTTATCGTTTTAGCTACTAGTGCCTTTTAAGCTGCTCTCTTAAGTGACTCATTCAAGTGTCTCTTTTTACAAGCTCATTTTTAAACGCTAAGGCGTGATAACCATTTTACCTTTCACTTCTCGGTTCATCACTTTAGCCATGGCTTCGGTGGCACGCTCCATGGGTAAGGCTTCATCTACCACCACTTTCACTTTGCCTTGCACATACCAGGTTAAAAGCTCTTTCATGTTGGCGGCAAAACCCTTTGGATCGTGCTGGGTAAACGACCCCCAGAATACACCTACTACCGAGTAGCCTTTCACTAACGATAGATTCACAGGGAATTGAGGAATTTCACCACCCGCAAAGCCCACCACAAGCAAACGTCCTTCCCACGCCATGCTGCGGCTACAGGCGTGAAATGTATCGCCGCCAACACATTCGTAAACCACATCGGCGCCTTTGCCATTGGTGGCTTCTTTAATGGCATCTTTTAAGTTCTTTTCTTTGTAATTAATAAGTATATCCGCGCCATGCTCTTTGGCTAACGCAAGCTTTTCTTCGGTAGAACAAACGGCAATGACGATTGCCCCCATTTCTTTACCAATTTGCACTGCGGCTAAGCCCGTACCACCGGCTGCGCCCGTTACCACAAGCGTTTCTCCCGGTTGAATTTTTGCACGCTGTTTTAGTGCATGATGGGCAGTAGCATGTGCGGTAACTAAAGCAGCCCCCTCTTTTACATCGATAGGATCCGGTAGTGGCATAACATGCGTGGCAGGCACCAGTACTTTCTCAGCAAAACCACCTAGATTAGATAACGCAATGACGCGCTGGCCAGCAGTTATATGCTTTACACCTTCGCCCACTTCGGCTACCACACCAGCTACTTCATTACCTGGCACAAATGGGCATGGCGGTTTCATTTGATATAAACCTTGTACAAGTAGCCCATCAGGAAAGTTAACACCGGCCGCTTCTACGTTAACGACTACGTGACCTGGCTTAATTACTGGGTCATCAATTTCCTTGCATTTTAAATCGTCTATCGGTCCAAATGCTTCACATACAATCGCTTTCATAGCCACTCCTAATAATTCGTTTCTTTGCTTACCGCTCGCTTATTAATAGGCGCTCGGTGGTCCATAAGTGCACCTCAATGTCATTGAGATCCACAGCCGTGTTCGGTGGTTTAGCTGTTTTGATGAATCGTTTTATTCGCAATTTGTGCCAGAGGGCGCACCATAGCGCCTAACTGCATTGCCTTGTCGCTTGATGCGTTGCCATCATGTGCCCGTTTAACTACTCCTTGCAGAATGGCTGCTAGACGGAAAAAACTAAACGCGAGGTAAAAGGTCCAGTTGTCTATTTTGTCAATGCCGCGTCGCTTGCAATATGCACCTACGTATTCTTCTTCACTAGGAATACCTAACGCGTCTCTGTCTAACCCACCTAAACCAGACGCATGGGCGATGTCACTTGGTAAACGCAGCTGCATGCATTGATAGGCTAAATCGGCATACGGGTGCCCCAAGGTAGATAACTCCCAATCAAGCAACGCAATCACTTTAGGTTCATCAAGGTTAGACATATCAAACATCATATTATCCAACCTAAAATCACCGTGAACCAAGGCTATTTGCCCATCATCTTCAGGCAAATTTTCTTCTAAATAGGTAATAAGCTGCTCAATGTCTTCTACATGCTCTAGCTCAGAAGCACGGTATTGCTGAGTCCACCGGCTTAACTGGCGAGAAAAGTAACTTCCTGGCTTGCCGTAACTCGTTAACCCAGCGGCGTCAATATCAACACCGTGCATCACTGCCAGCACGCGGTTCATTTCATCGTACATAGCGCCCCGAGTTTTTGGGCTCTCTACTTCCGGTAAAGCGCTGTCCCAATAAATGGTGCCTTCAACGTAGGCCATGATGTAAAACATACTGCCAATGATGTCGGCATCTTCACACAAGTGATAAACCTTAGGCACAGGTACTTCTGTGTTACTTAGTGCATTGATAACGCGATACTCGCGGTCAACCGCATGGGCAGACTTGAGCAGTTTCCCCGGCGGTTGGCGACGCAGCACGTAAACGCCAGAATCAGCATTTAGTTTAAACGTAGGATTAGATTGCCCACCTGAGAATTTCTCTGCCGACAACACCGTGCCTATTTCTGGGCACGCCTTATTTAGGTAGTGATTTAACGTTTCTATATCTAGCGTGTGCGTAGCCACAGATACTCCTTAAGCGTTCTTTTCGGCAATCAGATTGCGACCCAATTGCATCATGTGCACTTGGTCAGGGCCATCGGCTAAACGAATGGTCCTAGCATACGCGTACATGGCAGACAATGCGTAATCTTGACTTGTACCTGCAGCGCCATGCATTTGGATAGCTTCGTCAATAACCCTACACGCCATTTTGGGTGCAACAATTTTAATGGCGGCAATAATATCTCGAGAGACTTTATTGCCGTATCTATCCATTTTGTCGGCAGCCTTAAGTGTTAGTAAGCGCGCTTGCTCAATATCACAATGCATTTGTGCAATACTTTCGCGCACCGACTGCTGTTTGCTAAGTGGCTTACCAAATGCTTCACGCTGATCTACTCGCTCACAGGCTAAATCTAAGGCGCGCTGTGCGCAGCCAATTAAGCGCATGCAGTGATGAATACGGCCTGGGCCTAAGCGACCTTGTGCAATTTCAAACCCGCGACCTTCACCGAGTAGCAAATTGCTTACCGGAACCCGTACGTTATCGAACAATACTTCCGCATGCCCTACAGGCTCATCAAAATAGCCCATCGCAGCCATGGGGCGCACAATGGTGACCCCCTTCGTATCCATTGGCACTAAAATTTGCGACTGTTGCTGGTGACGAGCAGCTTCAAAGTCGGTTTTACCCATTACCACCATGATTTTGCAATTTTCGTTCATGGCACCACTGGTGTACCATTTGCGCCCATTGATTACGTATTCATCGCCATCTCGGGTAATTGACGTTTCAATGTTAGTCGCATCACTTGACGCAACTGCTGGCTCGGTCATGGCAAAGGCAGAACGAATTTCGCCATTAAGCAGTGGCTCTAGCCATTGTTTTTTCTGTTCTTCATTTCCGTACTTCGCCAACACTTCCATGTTGCCCGTATCAGGCGCGCTACAATTGAAAATCTCTGAGCTAAACAACACACGCCCCATCTCTTCACACAAAGGGGCGTATTCAGCATTTGATAACCCAGCGCCGTAAGGCTTATATTCCTCTGGAAGGAAGAGATTCCAAAGGCCGGCGTCTTTTGCGCGTTGTTTGAGAGTTTGCATCATAACGGGAGTTTGCCAACGGTTTTCACCATTTTCTACCGCGTGAACATACTCCTTCTCAATTGGATACACTTCTTCTTGCATGAAGGCTCTTAATTTCGTTAAAAGCGTTTGTGTTCTTTCATTGTATTCAAAGTTCATAACTGTCCTTATCCGCTGATGGCGCTGTTTAGCTGTATGTCACAGCGTGCAATCTATCCACAACATCTAAATGTGGTACGCTGTTGAAATTGTTCAAATGCACACCACGAGTATTCGCGAAGCACTGAGAAAAACTCGCATTTCTAATCTGCAAGTTCATGTTAATAACCGTGGGGGCGTCGTAACCGAGTATGTGCTTTAACATCATGGCAATGGCCCCCCCTGAACTTACCACCAACACTCGCTTTGCCTGTGTGCTTTGGAGCGCGCTTAGCATAGTGGCCACCCTATCTTCGAAGCCTGCCCAACTCTCATCCAATAAGTTATGGTCGAGATCATTGGCTGCCCATGCCAACATGGCTTTTTTAAGCAACCGATAATATTCTGCCCGAGACGCACCTTCTGGCACTTTTTGATCTGGGTATCGGGTTAAAAACGCTGTTGCCACTGCTTGAAAGTTAAATTCGTTCAATTCACTGTTGATGTTCGCTTGGGGTAGAGAACCTATCCCTTTTGCAATACCTTCGGCGGTTTCTCTGTGGCGCACCATGTCACCCATAAACACACTATCGAAAGTAATATCGCGCTGCTTGAAGTAGTGCCCAAGCCACTGGGACTGCTGTGCACCTAGATCACTAAGCTTGTCGTAGTTTGCTGCGCCAAAAGATGCTTGTCCGTGGCGTACTAGGTAGATGTCAGTCATACTACTCTCTGATGTTATCAATATGTTAACCATGGTAAGAAAAGTAGCACCATAAGTTTAATTGATATTTTGAATGGGAATACATCATGTTAGGCTATGGGGAACAAAGGCGACTAAACACGCCCAATAGCGTTGAGGCAGTTGGTTTTCAGAATATTTCTACTATCGTTGTAGCGACTTAAAATTACTGCAACACTAAGTTGTTACGTTGTTTTTTGCACATTGATGCAAAGTGAAAGATTACTGCTAAGGTTCTAGCTGTAGTCAAACGACGCTATTCGTTTGAAATGGGTTAGATGTTAGGTAAAATAAAAATGAAAAAATTGCTGCCCAAGCACACATTCGTCGCATTAGGTATAGCTGCGAGTTGCACATCTTCACTTGCTTACTGCCAAGATAGCGCCTTAGAGCATATCACCGTTCAGGCACAAAAAACGGCACAAAATTTACAAGCAGTACCTGTTGCCGTGACCGCCCTTTCCGGCGACGATTTAATTGAAACCGTGGTGAAAGACGTCTTTGATTTGCAAAACTATGTGCCTGCATTTGGTGCGTTTCAAAATCAAAGCGTGACTAATTCAGGGTTTTCCATCCGCGGTATTGGCACATCGTCACAAAATTTCGGCTTCGAATCTTCTGTGGGCTTATATGTGGACGGGGTTTATCGTTCACGGCAAAATGCCCTTATCAACGACTTAGTTGATATTGCTGCTATCGAAGTACTACGTGGCCCACAAGGTACCCTATTTGGTAAAAATACTGCAGCAGGCGCAATGACCCTTACCTCTGTGGCGCCAAGTCATACCGATACCGATGGTTTTGTAGAAGTATTGGCGGGTAATGATTCATTATTAAGATTAAGTGCAGGCGCGTCGTTCTCGTTGATTGACGATATATTAGCCATGCGTATTTCAGGGTTTAAAACCGATGGTGATGGCTATATTACCGATGCCACTTCTGGGCAGAGTTTAAATAACAAAAACCGCTCAGCCATAAAGGCTCAGTGGCTTTATACGCCTACAGAAAATGTCAGCGTTCGCATCATTGCCGATTACGGTGAATTAAATGAGCGTTGTTGCGGTGCACTTACTTGGCAAAACAATTTTCAGGCAAATGACATCCCTGGCAAATTTGGCACAGATGCATTGTTATCTCAGCCCCCGTTTAACGCCACCATTTACAGTACTGACGATTTCTACGATTTCACCACATCGTTATCTCAACCCCCTATTTCAAAAATGGAAGATAAAGGTGTTTCGGCGCAAATTGATGTAGTGCTTAGTGAGCAATGGTCTTTGGTAGGTATTACGGCTTATCGCGCCTTTGATAGCATCGATATTGTAGATACCGATTTTTCAGATGCGGATTTATTAACCGCCACTAACGATGCAAAACAACAGTCTTTCTCTCAAGAGTTTAGATTGCATTATAAAAGCGATAAAATTCGTGGCCTTTTGGGTGCCTATTACTTTAGCCAAAATTTAGATTTAACCTTTAACACCACGACACAGTTTGCATTCGATAGCTTTTTTAGCATTGCAGGTGCTGAATTACTTCCCTTGGCAAGTGCGATTGATGGACTTAGTGCGGCCACTGGCGGGTTAATAGCCCCTTCTGGGGTGGCAGCACCAAGCAATACCGTATTTATGCACTCGGCAAATCAAGAACAAGACAGTGTTGCATTTTTTGCCCAAGCTGACTGGTTGCTGTCTGACACAATCACCTTGACGACTGGCATGCGTTTTACCGATGAAAAGAAGTCGATAGCTGGCCGGTACACCGAACAAGGCCCAGGTATTGATGGCTTGAGCGGCGCTCCCGAAAGCAGGCCCAATATAGGTGCTGCGGTAACAGCGTTAAATGATATTGGCGTAGCGCTCAATACTGGTACTGCAATTAGTCCAACCTCGCTAAATGCCCTAGCGCCTTTTCAACAGGCGGGATGGGGGTATTTTTTCTTGGGTTCATCAGCGGTACTGCCACGACCTGATTTAAACGAAGCAATAGATGATAGCCAGTTAACGGGCACGATAAAGCTTGCTTATCAGGCCAATAAAAACCAACTAATTTATGCCAGCTTAGCCTCTGGTTATAAAGCAGGCGGCACTAATACTGATCGTATTTTACCGTCTTTAGATGCCACTTTTGAGGCCGAAAAAGCGCGTAGTGCAGAAATAGGCTTGAAACAGGATTGGCCTGATTATGGTGTGCGGGTAAATGTTGCGGCGCATTATTCAACCATTGAAGATTTTCAAGCCACCACTTTCACAGGTACCGGTTTTAACCTGCAAAACGCAGGCGACATTCATGTGAAGGGACTGGAGCTTGAAACCACTTGGTTAATGAGTGCAAACACGGAACTTCAGCTTATTGCATCACGCACGTTAGCCAATTTTGATACCTTCAAACAAGGTACATGTTGGGTGGCCTATTCATGGCATACGGGTATTGACGATCCGGGCCGTGCGTCACCTGCCGACCCGTATTGTGCACGAGACGGTGACAGAGTGGGTTTTGAGCCTCAAAATAGCCTTTCAATTATGCTAAACCATCATTTTTTAGTAGCGAGTTACGACGCCACAATAAGCGCAGATTATCAGTATACAGGGGAAGTATATTTGGATGATTCCAACGACCCCTATAAACAGTCTGGTTCATACGAGATTATTAATGCACGACTTTCACTTCAGCTTGAGGAATGGGACACCGAAATTATTGTATGGGCTCGAAACCTTTTGGATGAAGAATATATCGCTAGAAGTGGTTTTGATGTGCCAGTGCAAGAAGGAAAACTGATGGCCTACCCAGGCGCACCTCGCTCCTATGGTATATCGGTAAGAAATCGTTTTTAACTATTGCGTTTGTTAAAACAAAAGCGATGTAACCTTAAATAAAAAGCCCCACTTATTCATCTACTTTGGGGCTATTTATCTACTTCGTGGCAGTTATGGACGCAGTTATGGAAGCTTTATGGGGCTTGCACGGGGCTTTTACTGAAGCCATGTATAAGACTTTTAAGGAATGTGTATATAAACTGCGTGTTGCACATAACTACTTTAATGTCGGAAATTTGTTTGCCAGTACTGCATGGCACTGAGCAATAATCGACAACGCGATGCTTTCTGGCAAGTCGCCACCGATATTAAACCCAGCTGGGCTGGCGAAGAAGCCTTTAAAATCACTTTCTTTAACCCCAGCTAACGCGAACATTTCTTCTTTACGGTGAATAGGCCCTAACATGGCCACGTACTTCAGCGGGTACCGAGATAACATTGCTAAGGCATTACTGTCTATTTGTCGGTGATGAGACATCAACACCGCTGCATCGATATTGTGTTCTGCGACATGCAAATTCAGTGCTTCGACTTCTGTCGACTCGACAATAAAGTTAGCATCACCGAAGTGCTCTACCCTTGCCTGTGCTGGCCTAGGATCCCATACGCTCACCGACCACCCTTGCTGCACTGCCATCTTCACCACAAAAGTGGCATCGTATCCACCGCCAACGATAAGTAGGTGTGGAGGCGGTTCACAAGGTACTGTTAGAAAGCACTTACCGTTTTGGGTATCAAGTAAAGCGGCCGTTTTTTTAGCTTCAGGCTTCACACGAGTGGTGTTGTCAGCCTGTTCGCTGTTACTCGCTTGCTGGTTGTCGCAAACGCTAACAGAGGAGGAAAGTTCGCCATTAACTTCTTGCTTCCATAAACAAGGTTGCCCGCTCACCAAATATGAATACACAGTATGTAACTGTAAATAGTGATTATCACTAGTTACAGGTAACAGCGCTAAATGTACAACCCCGCCGCAGCCTACACCTAGTTTAAAGGCAATGTCTTCTTCATCGTTATCATCGTAAACTGCTGTACGATGCTTACCATCTTGCATTACCCGCTGGGCTTGTTTGTTAATGTCTGATTCAAGGCAGCCACCACTTAACACACCTAGTTGATGCCCAGCATTGCTGAACAACATGACAGCCCCCGCTTTCCTGTAACAAGAGCCTTCCGTCTTATATATAAGCCCCAGCACCCACTGGTGGGCATCCTTTAGCGGATGCCACTGGGCTAAAAGGTGTATTAGCTGATTACTCATTGCTCAGTAGATGCCTGAACAATAAATTGCGCTAACGTCTCTGGGTCTTGTGCACCCGCAACACCGCTATTACCAATCACAAAAGTAGGTACGCTTTGAATACCACGTTGCAACCATAAGTTCTCGTGCTCTCGAACGACATCTGCATAGGTTTGATTGGCCAGAAGTTCACTTACCTCTTGCTCGTTTAGCCCCACAGACACCGCTTCGCTTACTAACACCTCTATATCATTCACGTTTTTTCTTTCACTGAAATAGGCGGCAAATAAGCGTAATTTTAGCGCTTCTTGCTTACCGTTTTCCCCTGCATAGTGCAGTACTTGGTGTGCATTGAAGGTATTCGCCATACGCATGCCGTCGAAGTAATCAAACTTAAAACCAACCGATGCACCTGCATCAATAAGTTGTTTTCGGTTTTGATCACTTTGTGCTGGAGTAAGCCCGTATTTTTCCATTATATGTTCACGAACGTCCTGTCCTTCTTGCGGCATGTCCGGGTTAAGTTCAAACGGGTGAAATTGAATAGTTACTTCAATATCGTCTAATTGCGCGATGGCTTTTTGTAGACGTTCGTAACCAATAATGCACCAAGGGCAAACTACGTCTGACACCATATCTATCGTTACTCTTTTCATTGCACCTCCAGCGCGAAGCCGTTAAATATTGTTGGTTTTAAACACCTACTAAATGAATAATGTATTGTAGGGGTGAACCTTTCAGCTTCAACCAACATTGCTATTTTTACCGACCAATTCATCAAGTTCTTCGTTCACTAACTTCACAACAGCGTTAGACCACAATTGATAGCCTGCAACTTGCGGATGAAAGCCATCTTCAGCCATGTATTTGAGCGTGTTGTCTGATTGATCATTACCTATTGGGTTTAAGGTTAGTGTGAGTACGTTAACCCCATGATATTTGTTCACCAGCTTAAGCAAGGCGGTATTGAGGTACTTCGCTCTTTGCCCTAACACCCAACGTAACGGTTGGGGTAGCGCGGGAAATTCGTGCATAGGAGGCAGTGCGGTAAATACAACTGACCTGCACTGGTATCGCGCTTTTAGTATTTCAATTATTTGCGTGACATTACTACGCCACCGGCGCAAGGACGTAAAACCCGTTACATCATTTACCCCTATTGAAATAACCGCCACGTCGAACGAGCTGCATTGAAGAGGCGTGTCGAAACTATGGGTAGAAGTGATTGTTGAGAGGGACGTTGAATTAGCATCATACGTAGGATCAAGGTTGGGTTTAGCCCGCTGCAACATGGATAACAAATCCGTACTGTTAACCCCTGTCTTGGCCTTTAATTCCCAATCAACGCAAAAGTTTTCCGACAAACTGTTAATTAACCAGCCAGACAGTGCTTGTTCTTGAGTAGATACACCCACGCCAGCGGCAGCGGAATCTCCCGCAATAAGCAACGCCAAGGGAGCCTTCATTTGCTGACAGCTTACCGGAACGCCGCTATGCGCATCGCCTTTAAGATGCACCTTTTTGGGGGCATTGCTAGCGCACTGGCAGCAACCCACTCTTTTACCGGAAGGTTCCGGTAATTTGAGCGTTTTTTTCCTTACCAGCAGGCCTTGTACTAGCAAAATTGGAAAACTGACTATAATGAGTATGTTTAAGAGCAAAACCTTGAACGAGATCAATAAACACCTTACTAGTTTGCATTATTATCAATGATGAAATGGGTTTACCACGAAAGAAAGGCCACCTGTATAAGTGTCTTTCGCTACTTTACTAGCAAACTAAGCAGAAAATACCTATGAATTCGCCAATTGATCGCGCCACAAGTACAATTACAAAATATGCACAACAGGCGCCACGTTACACTTCTTACCCTACTGCGCTTAAATTCGAGTCGGTGAACGACGGGTTATTAGAGAGCGCGTCTGAAAACTGCGGCGCCGATACCATAAGCTTATATATTCACATCCCTTTCTGCGAACAGCTTTGCTATTACTGTGGCTGCAATAAAATAGTAACTCGCCACAACGAAAAAGCCGACCATTACCTTAGCTACATTGAAAAAGAGATGGTAGCGAAAAAATCGCTTTATAAAGATAAGAAAGTGGTAGCCCTTCATTTAGGTGGAGGCTCCCCAAGTTTTCTTTCAACGATACAACATACCTATTTAATGTATCTGATTAAGAAACACTTTCTTATTTCCAGCGAAGCTGAATTTTCAATTGAGTTAGATCCTAGAAATGTGACTTGTGAATACTTAAAAGATTTAAATGAATTAGGTTACACCCGTGTTAGCTTTGGTGTACAAGATATTAATGTAGATGTTCAGCAGTCTATCAATCGGGTTCAAAGTACCGCACACATTGCCAAATTAGTGTTTGATGCAAAAAACATAGGCTATACCTCGGTCAATTTGGACTTAATTTACGGTTTGCCCAAACAAACTATGGAGAAGTTTCGCACCACGGTAGTGGCGGTAAAAGCCATGTCACCCGACCGAGTGTCACTTTTTAGCTATGCCCACTTACCAGACAGATTCGCAGCCCAACGCAAAATACCGCTAGATACCCTAGCCACCCCTGATGAAAAAGCGGCAATGCACCAAATGGCAGTAGAAAGTTTTTCTAAAACAGGCTTTGAAATGATTGGTTTAGATCACTTCGCGAAGCCCAGCGACACACTAGCCATGGCTAAGCATAACCACGTATTGCACCGAAACTTTCAAGGCTACACCACGCATAAAAACAGTGACTTACTTGGTTTGGGCGTATCTGCCATTAGTACAATAGGCAATGCATATGGCCAGAACCCCAAACAACTTAAAGACTATTACAACCGGTTGGACAACGACATACCGCTAACCGCCAACGGCATTGCGTTAACCCTAGACGATCGCATTCGTCGAGACGTGATTATGTCTTTAATGTGTAATTTGTATTTAGATAAGAAAGATATTGAAGACAAGTACAATATTAAATTCAATGGCTATTTCTGTATTGAATTAACGAGCCTTAAATCGTTAGTAGACGACGGTATTATTGAACTTCGCGATCGATATATTAGTGTGCCAAATAAGTCTCGCATTTATATAAGAGCAATATGTGCAAGATTCGACGCTTACCTAAACAAAGGTCACCATATTTCACGCTATTCTGCGGCAATTTAGGCAGTGGGAGTTTAGGGCCGGGAATTTAGCACCTAGTAATAGTAAACGCAGCGCTTTAAAACGCTTTGCAAACCTACTGAAGTTTGAACCTAGCTACCACGGATAAACCAGGTTCAAGTTTCAACCGTTCAATCGACAAGGTGCTTACTCTGGCATACAACGCTTGATTACCATGGGATAGCACCACGATTGCGGTTTGTAGTTGATGTTCTTTAGATTGCGGTGTTTCAGAGAAGTAAATTTCCGCCACTTCGCACGGTAACGCGTTTAAAATACTGCTAGAGGGCACATTCACTTGTGTATTGGTATCAATACTCACCTCGCTGGCAAAAACGGCTATTTTTCCTCGCTGCGGATACTGGTAAGTGCCTACCCTTTGCTCATCTTTGTTTTCCGTATTCAGTTTATTATCACATTGCACGGTAGCTTTGGCGTAAAGTACGTTGCCGCTTACATTCAAACGTGTAAATGGATAAGGAAAATCTTTCGACTTTTGAATTACCTCGCCTTCTAAAATTGCACAGGGATTTTCTACACTTCCCTGGCTGGCGATTTTCGCCATAACGTAAGCTACTGAACCCGTCGCCTCTACCGCGCCATCAACTACAGATATCAGCCCATCACAGAATAGAGCCAAGTCTTGAACATCGTGAGACACCATGATCAATTTTATATTTAAGCGCCCACAGGTTTTGACTAGAAATCGCAGAATTTTGCTACGTAAAGCTGCATCTAATGCGCTTAACGACTCATCAAGCATCAGCACATCTGGGCCATTAACCAGTGCACGCGCTAATGCCACCCGCTGCGCTTCACCACCTGAAAGGCTGCCTATTGATTTATGCAGCAAATGTTCGCACTCACAACCAGCAATAGCATGTTCAACTGTTAACGCCTTTGAGCCAGCATGACGTTCGGCCAGTGCTAAATTACCTTTTACATTTACATGAGGAAATAGCATAGGCTGCTGAAATACCAAACCTACCCGCACGCGGATGGGCGCGCTATTTACGTTTATTTCCTTGGTTGCTGAATGCGCGTTAACTGTTGCGCTAGCAATAGGTTTAGCATCTTCAGCAAACCAATTAACACTTACTGATGCTTCTTGTTCGAACCCAGCTAGCGCACGAAGCAAGCTGCTTTTACCCGCACCTGATGGCCCGGTAATACCCACTACCTGCATGGAAGATGGTAATGCGGCTTTCGCACTAATGCGGTTTTCTAACGAGATATTGAACTCCAACCTTGCCCTCCTTTTCCATTAAAGCGATACAGCAGCGTAAGCAGTAAAAATGAAAACAATAGTAGCCCCAACGAAAGTGCATGTGCTTGGCCATATTCTAAGGCTTCAACATGTTCATACAATGCAATTGAGAGCACTTGGGTTTCGCCTGGAATATTCCCCCCAATCATTAGCACCACACCAAATTCACCAATGGTATGGGCGAAACTAAGGCCAAATGCCACTATAAATGGGGCTTTGCACAAAGGAAGTATGATGCTGAAAAACGTCTCTATTTTTCCAAAGCCTAATGAATGCGCCACTTCAACATACCGTTTATCGAGTTGAGTAAAGCCGCTATACAAGGGCTGCAGCGCAAAGGGTAATGAGTAAATAAAAGAGCCTATCACTAAGCCTTCAAAACTAAACGCTAGCTGATGGCCGGTGAGCCATTGCCACCCTTCCCCAACTGGGCTTTGGGGCGAAAAAGCCACCAACAAGTAAAAGCCGAGCACGGTGGGGGGAAGCACTAAAGGTAATGCAAGTACCGACATGAATACGGGTTTTAATTTATGTTGCCAGTTTGCCAACTTCCACGCCAGAGGAGTAACCAATACCATTAACAGCACGCTGGTTAAAAAGGCCAGTTTTAGGGTTAACCCTACCGCAGTAAAGGCGCTATGTTCTAGCATTTATGGTATACCCCTAGTGACTCTGTTATCTACTCGCTTGTTCTCATTAATACTGGAAGTTACGCTAACCGATAATGAATCATCAGCGGGTTGATAACCCCAATTGGGCAAATTTCCCTGTACGTCTAATGACAATAAGTAACGAGCAAATGCAGATGCTGCGGCTTTTCTGTCGGCTGCGGCGGTAACTGCAAGGCTTTGTAATATTGGTTGATGCAGGGTGTCGGGAATGAGTATTGCCCCATCGCCTTCAACATCGCCTTCAACATAAGCATTGCGCCCAGAAATATTTTGCTCATCAGCCTCATTTATTCGCTTATCAGTCCAATTAATTCGCTTGTCAGCTAGGGCGAGGGAGTATGCCACCAAGGCATAATCGGCGTTACCTGTAGTAAAAAACTGATAGGTTTGAAGTACGTTTTTACCCATCACAATATGGGGGGAAACAGCATTCCACTGATTGGTATTAACAAGATACTGCTTTGCTGCGTTGCCATAAGGAGCAAGTTTAGGGTTAGCGATAGCCAGCTTTTTCCCAGCCAATGCCCCAGCAGTAAAGTGTGGTGTTGAAGCTGTAGTATGAGAAGACAGAAAGGCCAACCTACCTTTAGCGTAAACATGCACATCTTCAGCGTTAACACGCCCTGCCTTTATTAACGCATTGGGCCTAGCAGTATCAGCAGAGAGGAATACATCAAATTGAGCACCATGGGTAAGCTGCGCAAATAGGGTTCCACTGGAAGAAACGGTAACACTTACTTCTTGCCCGGTTTTCTTGAAATAATCATTGGCGATACTGCGTAAAGGCTTGGCAAAATTTGCGGCTACAGCAATTTGTAATGGCGAAGATAATATGGGTACTGCCGTGTCATAAATAGCGGCGTCTTCCTTAGAAGCGACTATTTCATGGTGTTCATGGTACTGATGGTTGTTTTTAGAAATGGCATTGTTATAAGAACTAGTCTTTTCATATGAAGAGAGATTACTGTTTGATACTGCCGCATTACAGGCAAGACACAGAGTAAAAAAAACAACAGGTAGAAACGTACCCGCGCGGCCTTTAGGTTTACCAACTTGCATGCTTAAAAACGCGGGGGAAATTCTTAAACACGCGAGTATCATTTTTGAACACGCCGGTATCTTTGCGCCAACCGCCATTGCTATTTTTCTCTCAGCCAGGCCAAAGCGGCCTTATCGTCTGAGGACTTTACGTCAACCCATCGTGAATCATCTCGGGTGAACTCTTTTTTCCACAAGGGGACAGATTGCTTAAGCATATCCATTAAAAAGTTAGCGCCTTCAAATGCCGCAGCGCGATGGGGTGCGGCAGTGCCAACCCAGACTATTTGCTCGTCGTTATATAATCGGCCAACACGGTGAACCGCGCCTGCCGAGGTTAGCGAAAATCGAGTGATGGCTTCTTGCACTAAGTTGGTTAGGGCTTGCTCTGTCATGCCAGGGTAATGTTCAAGCTCAATACCTAAAATATTACCATCGGCATTGTTGTCTCGTACCAAGCCGGTAAAAGTAACAATAGCGCCTACATTGCCTTTGGCTTTTTGGCTAGCTTCTTGGCGTAAGCGATTGTATAACCACTGTTGATCGAAATCGGCGTCGCCAATTAATGCGAACATGATTACCCCCCTGTTACTGGTGGGAAAAAGGCTAGTTCGTCACCTGGTTGCACATGAGTTTGTATATCGCACAGTTGCTGGTTTCGCGCCATTAATACACTGCCATTTTCGCTACCAGCAGAGGCACCAAGCGCTTGCGACCATTTGTCACTACGGCTTTTTAGCAAGGTAATAACGTCACCCATAGTAACGGCGCTTTCAGGCAGCGTTAATGTAAAGCTACCTTCTTGGGTAATTTCACGTAATTGCGCAAAGGTTTTCACGGTTACATTCATGTTGAGTCCTATGAAGGTAAATTACTCACCTAATGTTTTATTGTCGTTGATGTGGCTGCTAGCCGGCTCATTGATGCTCTGCCAATGACCCGTTTTACCCCCTTTTTTATCGAGTACCTGAATGCCTTCTAAGCGCATCCCAGGATCGATAGCCTTACACATATCAAACAAGGTAAGCAGAGCCACGTTCACACCGGTAAGGGCTTCCATCTCTACCCCTGTTTTGCCATTTAGTTTACAAAAACAGGTGGTTTTTATGCGGTTATTTTCGGGCTCGATGGCAAAGTTTACATCTACTTTCGAGAGCGCAAGAGGATGGCACAACGGAATGAGATCGGCGCATCGCTTTGCCCCCTGAATACCTGCAATACGCGCTACAGCAAATACGTCGCCCTTGGCAATAGTGGCATTACTTATTTGGGCGATTACCTCTGGACTGGTATATAAATACCCTTGGGCAGTGGCTTCTCTGACGGTTACTGCTTTATCGCTAACATCTACCATGTTAGCTTCGCCGCCTGCATTTAAATGACTAAATGTGGCCATTACGACACCAAGTGTTTAACGAAGTTACAGGGTTTAAAATCGACATCTAACTGGCTAGCAATAATTTTTTCCCAACCGGTTTTACAAGCGCCTGTAGAGCCGGGTAAGCAAAAGATGACGGTATTGTTGGCAAAACCAGCAATAGCACGAGACTGGATGGTAGAAGTACCAATTTCTTCGTAGCTTACCTGGCGAAACAATTCACCAAAGCCATCGACCTGTTTATCGAACAACACACTGATAGCTTCTGGCGTAGAGTCTCTGTGGGTAAAGCCCGTGCCACCAGTAATTAATATACCGTGAATATCGGGGTTTGCTATCCACGCCGACACTATAGCGCGCTGCTGATAGATATCGTCTTTTACTAAGGCTCTGTCGCCTAAGTTATGCCCCGCAGTATTTAATGCGTTAGTTAAATAATCCCCTGACTTATCATTTTCAAGTGTGCGGGTGTCAGAAATGGTAAGTACCGCCAAATTAAGCGGCTGACTAACTACAGACATAAGAAATCCTAAATTGATATGCGACATTTATTCAGGCTTTGATAAAGTACGCCTAAATTAATACATCATGTTACGTTCAGCTTACCACATTGATGTATGCGGCAACATATACTGCGCCAGCGGCGCTCCGGTTTTTTAGTCAGACGCTGAGCTGTTATAAAGAGTCGATTTTATAACATGCTGCGCCCAACCTGAAAATTGTTGTGGATTGGGAGCATGACTCATTGCCTTGTACCAATATGAATTAAAAATAGTGGTAAAGCTAAAAAGAACAACGTAAATAATACAATTTATCTATGAGGGTAAAAGCATTGTATTCAATAGCTTGGATGTCAATTACTTGGGCAACCAGTTTCCTTTTTGCTACTGTGCCTTACTTGCTCACTTATTTTTACACTAAGGTTAATGCGTAAATGAAAACCCCGCTATCTACTAAGCAGGTAATGCGATACAACCGGCAAATTGTACTGCCTCAAGTTGATATTGATGGTCAGGAATTGTTGGCGTCGTCTCGCATTCTAATAATTGGTGTAGGCGGTTTAGGTAATGCGGCGGCCACGAGCTTATGTGGCAGTGGTGTGGGCAAAATTACGCTGATAGACAACGATATTGTTGAGCATACCAACCTCCCCCGCCAAACCTTGTTCGATGAAAGCCAAGTTGGACAGTCAAAAGTGATGGCAGCGAAAGTCAGGCTATCGCAAATGAATAGCGATTGTGAAATTGTCAGTATTGAAGCGAGTTTGCTTCAGGATAATATACCACTTCCTGCTGGAAACAGCGCTAGGGAAGAACGCACTGAGTCAGACAGCGCAGAGGGAGGGGCTACTATGAGAGGTGCTACTGCGTTAGAGAAAGCTGAAATCAATACCCACAAACTGTTTAGCGAGCACGACATTGTGCTTGATTGCACCGATAATACTCAAAGCCGCGACCTTATAAACCGCTTGTGTTATAAACACAGCGTTCCTTTAATTTCTGGGGCAGCCATTCGCTTTGAAGGTCAATTATTCGTAGCTAAACCCGGCGAAAGCCAATGCTATGCGTGTTTACGTAGGTTATTTAGCGCGCCTGAATTAAGCTGTACCGAAGCAGGTATTTTTTCGCCCATCGTGAACATTGTAGGGACCTACCAAGCACTGCTTGCCATGCAGGTATTAATGGGAGTAGGTTCAGTTCCGGTAAATACCTTGTTGACCTTCGATGGTTTGCAGCATGAATGGCAACAATGGACGCTACCCGCCACACTGCAGTGTGATGTTTGTGGTAATCAGAATAAAGAGGTTAATGAAGGTTAGCGCATATAAGTGAAACAAGTATTAGCATGGGCATTTTATAAGTTCCTGCATAAGTACTTATATTGGCACTAATATAAGCACTAATATAAGCACTAGCATTAGCGCTAACGAGAGCATCAATAACTAACAACGACATGAATAACAACGAATTAAAAAGAGAGAGTTATGACAACTGAGGTTGTTAAGCAGCATATTGTCGTGGCGCAAAACGCCTCTGGCAGAAACATGAATGTGCCCATTTACAGAATGCGAGGCGCAAGACCCGGCCCCACCGTATACATTCAAAGTTCGATACATGGCGCCGAAGTGCAAGGTAACGTAGTGATATACCACCTTATCCAACGCTTAAAAAACATGGATATTTGTGGTGAAGTGATCTTGGTACCCAATTGCAACCCCGTGGGCACTAATATAAAAGCCGGCGAATACACCATGGGCCGCTTCGACCCTGTCAACGGAACCAATTGGAACCGAGGCTATCATTTTGACAAAGACAGTGTTGAGCAATTTGCTAACACCGTGACCCCAGAAGAGTCGGTACAAGGCATAAAGCAGCGTTTCAGAGCATTTTTATCAAACGCGATAGATACCAAGCTTGCCACACCTTGGGGTTTGGGCTTAGCACAGCAGCTAAACTTAAAACTACAGCAATTAGCGGTGAATGCTGATTTTGTACTGGATTTGCATAATGGCCCTGTTTCAACACGCCATATTTATGTGCCTGAGTATGCTAAGCCCAGCGCTAGCCTGTTTAACATACCCCACTGTATTTTTATTCCTAATGTTTTTGCTGGCGCATTAGATGAAGCTACTTTTTGCCCATGGTGGACGCTACAAGAAAGTATTGAGGCAAACCTGCAGCGAAATATTGAGTTTAACGTTGAAGCTTTTACGCTTGAAATGGGTAGCCAAGAGGTGATTAATTTCACCGAGGGTGATGTGGATGCACTTAGTATACTCAGTTACCTAAATGCAAAAGGCGCACTACACAATTGTGATGTTAAGCCTAATGATATGACTCGGTTAGGGGTAATGCTAAAAGACTATAAAACCCTTTTTACTGACTGGGGCGGCATGGTGGAATACCTAGCAAAACCGGGGGAAAGCATTAAGGCTGGTGAGCCCCTTGCGAAAATTCTAAATATTGACGAGCTTGATAACGATAATGGCAGCCGCTTATTAAACGCTCCTTGCGATTTAATCCCTATTTTGCACTTTCCGTCTGCATCGGTATTAAGTGGCACACAGCTTTATAAAGTATTTACTAATTACGAAACGCTCACCTAACAAAGGTGAGCAGCATGGCGCTAGTGGTCAAATGCGCCTTTTTGTAAAAAGTAAATAGTTTGCTTTGCCACTTCTTCGCTATATCGCATTTGAGAATGGCCAACGTCGATGGTGATAAAATCAGTCATGCCCTCCAATTTAGTAGACTCTACTGATACCAGACCATCGTTTGGCCCGTTGAACCTGTCGTTCGTTAAGCCTAACGGCTTGGTGCCCGCAATAATGCCAATAGTGAAATCTACCGCATCAAGGTTATTGCCCAAGCTTCTAGTGCCAGTGACTAACGCACGGCTAATTCCCCCACCTAGGTTCATTAACCAGCTGTCATTATAATGATCGGCTAATTCACTGCCTTTGTTTGGTGTACCTACCAGTACTACCTTTCCCACGTTCACGACTTCTAAGGCTTCTTCATGATTTTGCAAGTATGCTCTAATGACTAAACCACCAAGAGAGTGCCCTACAAAATGTACTTTGGGGGCATTTTGTAGGCACACATCTATTTGGCTGGCTGTTTCATCTAATACCGAAGCCACACTCACCCCGATGGTAGTGTAGTCTAATAGACATACTTTATAGTTCGCGTTCTCCAACCGCTTAGCAAAACGCCACATTGCCCAATCACTTCTACCCAACCCGTGGGCTAGCACAACAATCTCATCATCTGCTTGGTAATTAAGCGGCTTCGCTTCAGAGTTAGCACAACCCGTAGTTAGAAAAAGCACTAGCAATAAAACCGTTAAAACAACTGTTCGGAGCATCATTTAACCTACATTTTTACGCACCTAACCGATAACATATAACTCTTTTTGAGTTTAGTTCGGCGAATTTCTCCCTTATGAGAGTTCCACCACGAATAGGCAAGTGTTCTAGCAAAAGCTTCTTTTTGAGTGGCATTACTGCTTGTCCAAAACTCAGTATACATGCCTTGGGTTATATACCAATTACCAAGCTTTACACCCGCTGGCGTAGCAGAAAATTTATACTTATTGACTTGGGACTGGTCAAAACGCTTGAACAAAGTATTTGGCTGCGCAGCTTTAAGTGTAATAGACACGTCTTTCTCGCCTCTCCATCCTTCTTTATCAAGATCAGATTCGGCAATACCAATAGCTGCCTCTAGCGATTTCCAGTCTTCATCTGATGCCACTCGCCATCCCGCAGGACAAATATTTCGCGAGTTGGAAACATCATTCCAATCATAAAGCCTGCCATAGCTTGATAAATTTTTGTCGTTATCATCCGGGACGAAACCCGTATTAACCGGGGTACCGTCCTGAAATTTAGTCGACCTTAAATTCTCAGCTAGCCAGACTCTATCGCCAATTTTCACAGTGCGATAAACATTACCCTCAATATCTTGTATTAAGCTTTGAGAAGCCTGTTGAGTATTGCTTAACTGACTACTATTGTTAGCCGATGAATTCATTGTTATTAACATACTGATACCCACACCAAAAATTAATTTTTTCATCTTTGAGCCCAAGCATAAAGCGCCTTTCTTATTAAATTAAAGCGGCCAATCAATAGCAGTTTCTTTCTCAGAAAGCGCCCACAACCGAGTTAACGCGTCTTTCTGCACAACAAATGATTCAAGCTTACCCTCACCTACCGGGCCACCAAAATTCATTAGCCCCGTTGGGCCATAATAAGCACGTTCCTTTAAGTTTTCTTCGGTGGCACACATTACCTCTGGGTACGCGCCCTTTTCAGCCGTTTGCGCAAGGCCGATCTTAACCATTAATGCCCACGAAATTCGGGTCATTAAACTCGCGCTTTCCCTAATAAGGGAAGTATTAGAAGCCCCAGGGTGACAAACGTATACCTTCACATTTTTTCCAGCGGCTTTGATTTTGTCTTGGAGTTCATAGGCAAACATCATTTGAGCTAGCTTACTTTGGCTGTACACTTTATTTGGATGGTAGTTCTTATCCCAATTCATGTCATCGAATTGAATGGCTCTTAATCCCATTTTGTGGCCTTCACTAGACACCACTACAATTCTGCCTTTTGATGCTTCAATTCTTTCAAAGAGCAAACCACATAATAAAAAATGACCGTAATGGTTTACCCCTAACTGACTTTCAAACCCATCGACAGTTAGCTGTTGTGTGGAAATTTGAGCAATTGCACCATTACTCACAAGCGCATCGATTTTAGGCACCTTTTCTAGTATTTCTTGCGACGCGCGCCTTACTGACGCCAATTCCGCTAAATCTAATTGTATAAAGCTGACTTTAGCTTCATCACCAAACTCGGTTTGTAGCTTGGCGATGGCAGCTTCTGATTTACTAGGGTTACGATTTAGCATTACCACGCTCCCCCCTTTCGATAGCAAGATTCGCGTAGCCTGAAACCCCGCCCCACTATTTGCGCCAGTGATTAGAAACGTTTTTCCCGAAAGAGACCCCAAACGCTCGGGAGTCCAACCTTTAGGGCCAAATGGGTTATTCGTCGCCATAAAATTACCTGCCAATGTTGATTATTCAGTCACCGCCTTGCTTGTGGTAACCCGTGTTAGTCTTTGTTACGTGCTTTAAATTCAAACCGCACCATAAAGTGCATTATAGTGCTTGAAAGCTAGATTTATCAGGCGTAATAATCGCTAAAAAATGCCTATTTGTATCAATAAATTTATTTTTAGGTTTGCTTACAGTAAGGGGATTACTATTGCGGAATTTAAGATTTATTAGACAAAAATAACTTTGCAAAAATACTGTTTATTTATACAGCCTCATATTCAGTTGCATAAGTCCGATTTATTACGGAATTTTTCCGCCTTTCTTGTGGTGTGCTTTAGGGGTTATAAATAATGACTTGCCAATCAGGAGCTTAAAAAATAGACTGGGACAATAAATCAATGAAATATGGAAATTTTCCACCTTGCATAAAGGATTTTTTCCGTACACTAAATTGTTAGCCATCAAATGGAGTTGTCGATAGAATGAATGAAAAAGTTCTAGCTTTGGGTCAAAAATGTTTACGATTAGTG
>NZ_JAESDJ010000013.1:0-112753 GCF_019249255.1 Alteromonas lipotrueae
GTTAGCTCAGCTGGTAGAGCAGTTGACTTTTAATCAATTGGTCGCTGGTTCGAATCCAGCACGACCCACCATCATTTCTTAAAGCGCTTTCTACCACGCTTTCTTTACTAAAAATATCAACCCCAAAGCGTCATCTCCAGAAAATGCCTTCTACCTATTACGGGTCTGTGCTAAGGCTGCTCCAGAACACAATATTAAAGTAAAATAAACTCAGCGCTGTCAGGCTATCTTCTGCTAACAATTCCGAAAAAATGTGGTTGCCGCTTTGCGTTAGTTCGTTACTAGCATTTATTCTATCTGTAATTCAATTTTTTAGGATGGTATGGTTGAAAATTGGTCAATCATCCTTAACTAAGTAGTATGTATTTTTTATGACAGTTGGGTATAATCCACGCCCTTGTCACAACCGAGATGTAGGTCAATGTCAGTAGCCTTTCGAGTGGAACAGGTAGAGTATCCTTTTCCCGCTAAACCGCAGCCATTATCAGATGCCCGTAGAGCATCGCTTAAAGCTGAGATTAAATCTTTGCTTAAACAGCGAAATGCTGTGTTGGTTGCGCATTACTATACCGATCCTGAAATTCAGGCATTAGCGGAGGAGACCGGTGGTTGTGTTGCTGATTCTTTAGAAATGGCGCGCTTTGGTCGTGATGCCGCAGAGCAAACGTTAATCGTAGCGGGCGTTCGCTTCATGGGTGAAACAGCAAAAATACTCAGCCCAGAAAAAACAGTACTTATGCCTACACTGGAAGCAACCTGCTCCTTAGACATAGGTTGCCCCATTGAAGAGTTCAGTGCGTTTTGTGATGCTCACCCCGATCACACGGTCGTGGTTTATGCGAATACTTCGGCTGCCGTGAAAGCCAGAGCTGATTGGGTGGTTACATCAAGTATTGCGCTAGAGATTGTTGAGCACCTAGATAGCCAAGGTAAAAAAATCATCTGGGGGCCTGACCGCCACCTAGGTTCGTACATTGCCAAACAAACTGGCGCAGAAATGTTGATGTGGCAGGGCGAATGTATTGTTCATGATGAGTTCTCAGCGCAGAAGCTGGCTGATATGAAAGCGCTGTATCCTAACGCGGCAGTATTGGTTCACCCTGAATCACCCGCTAGTGTGGTAGACATGGCTGACGCAGTAGGCTCAACTAGCCAACTGATTAAAGCGTCGCAAACTATGGCTAACGACACCTTCATCGTGGCAACCGATAAAGGCATTTTTTATAAAATGCAGCAACTCACGCCAAACAAAACGTTTATTGAAGCTCCTACTGGTGGAAACGGCGCAACGTGTAAGAGCTGTGCTCATTGCCCATGGATGGCCATGAACGGCCTTGAGGCGATAAAAGCCTCATTAGGTGCTACGTATGAAGGGCATGAGATTTTCGTTGACGACAGCCTGCGTGAGGGCGCTTTAATCCCACTCGACCGTATGCTCAACTTCTCGGAAGAATTGAAAGCGAAAGGCGGCCTGTAACGCTTAATAAGGCAAAGGCGAGTAATAATTCAGCAGTTAGCGTGTTTTTTCGCGCAACGTCTTGATTAAGACACTCGCTTTACCTACTATACGCGCGCTTAAGGTGAATTGTCCGCGCGTAAGGTAATTACCAAGCAGTATTTCGTTGTTTGCGTTCACCGCAAATAGCACAAAGTTTGGAGAGGTGGCTGAGTGGCTGAAGGCGCACGCCTGGAAAGTGTGTTTAGGGTTAAACCTAACGAGGGTTCGAATCCCTCTCTCTCCGCCAAATAAAAAAAGCCCCGTTTTCTTTGCGAAGAGCGGGGCTTTTTTGTGTTTGTAATTCTATGATTGGTAAACACTTTAAGAAATAAAAACCTCACTCGTTTTAAACATAAAAAACCTCAGTTATTTGGGGTTTAAAGTTTTCAGTATCACTGTGCGAACAAAACTTTAATCTTTTTCATTCGCGCTTTGTTTACGCCAAGATCAGAAATGCCCAGCCGCGATGCCGATCTAAAGTCAATCTGCGTTCTATCACCAACTTTTTGTGAAAGCAAAAATTCAACATCATCAACAAAACCAATTAAGTGCGACCTGAATTCTACTCTTAGGTAGTTATCTTGCTCCTCAACTATTGTGGTTCGAGGTAGCGAATTAATAATGCCCACTAATTTCTCTTTCGCTTGCGCCCTTGAGCCTTTAAATAAAATAGGTGCTATATCTTGAGCGTTTTTATCCATACTGCTATGGCAGTTAGGAGTAATAGGGCAATCTTTTAGGGTTTCGCCGCTGACACCTAATTCGGGTGGGATAGTAGAGCAACCTACTAGAGGTAACGAACAAAGTAGCCAATACCGCTTTTTCATAATTTCTCTTTGTGTTTGAACATCGCTTTGTACTTCAGTTACAGATTAACACAGGTTTTCTACCTTTTTAATATTCACCTGTCTGCGTGTTGTTTGGTGTTTAGCTTGTTAGTCGTGAAGGCGTAAGATCTAAAGACGTAAGTTGTGCAGGTATAATATGTTTCAAACTCAGCTTATCGATACACCAAAATTAAAAGTCTTTTGAATAAGCAGATTTACACAATCGATACATGAATAAATTTCATGATCTTAATTATCAAAGGGCGGCATCAAGTAGTACAATCACGTTTTTATTTCATCATTCGTTAGTAGAGCCGTAAAATGAAATTCTTTATAACCCTTATTCGCAACCTACTCGGGGCCATCATTGCTTTTATAGATGTCATTACCCGTGGCACTAAACTAAAACGTTCGCCAGAAAAACAAGTGCAGGTGGCTGAAGAAAGCCAAAATTTGGCTTTATACCAGTTCTTTGGTTGCCCTTTCTGCATTAAAACTCGCCGAGCAATGTACAAATACAATGTGCCTATTCAAAAGCGAAACGTATCAGAGGGGTCGCCGTATAGAGAGGAGTTGTTACAAGGTGGCGGAAAAATTCAAACGCCATGTCTTCGAATTGAAAATAAAGATAGCGTTGAGTGGTTATATGACTCTAAAGCGATTATTGGCTATTTAGAAACGCGCTTTGTTGAAGCAAAGTAACTGCTCGTTATAGTTTCTAGCTTTACTGTAACGGCTAGCCCTAATAAAGGGCTAACCTTCTAAGAAGAACAACTGTAGTGGGAAATACCGCCAGCGTTAAAATATTCTGGAGGGCGCAAACGGTAATAATGGCTTTGTGTTTGCGCTGATTGTTCTTCGTAGGGTTTAGTAAGCACGTCTTGTAGCGCGTGAATGCGATCAAAATTGCCAACTTCCGCGTCTTTATACGCCGGCACCACTAACCATTCACGCCATGTAAACTTAGGGTTGGTAAGCTTCATTTTCTTAACGCTTTCGTTAATATCACCCGACTTTTCAAGTTGAGCTCGCCAACTTTTTAGCCACTCATTCCATTCAAAAACCAAGCTTTCTTTAAGCTCAGTATAAAAACTTGTTTTTAGTGCTTCAACATCCTTAGGATGGTTAGATAGCTCTCTGAAAAAGTGGTTATAGTCCACACCAGTGCGCATCATTAAGTGTAATAGTTGAAGCAGCAGCTCATTATCGTAAGCGTTAAGCCCGAGTTTTGCGGCCCACATGTTGTCCATCTTTTCTTGCATGGCCGAGGCAAAATTGCTGTTCACATCACGTAATGCTTCTAGTTCAGCTGGTGCATTGGTGAGCAAGGGCTCGATGGCACGACAGAACATATCAAAGTTTTTTTCTGCCGCTACAGGCTGGTTTAAAAACGAGAAATGACGTCCTCCACCAGTCCATGGTTGGTAAGCCGGGTCGAACAACTCACAAAATCCAAAGGGGCCGTAATCTAGTGTATAGCCTCCTGCCGCGCAGTTGTCGCTATTGAAGTTTCCTTGGCAGTAACCTACTCGAATCCAATGCGCCACAAGTGATGTGAGTCGGTCTTGAAAGGCAGTAGCAAGGGCAACAAGCTGAGCTTCAAATGGTTGGGCTGTATCGATATCACCTTTATACTCACGTTCAATCAAATGTGCTGCCAGAAGCTGAAGCTCATTTAAAGCAGTAGGGTGTTCGTTGCTTCTTGCCCGTCTTCCAAAAAGTTCTAGCTGACCCACGCGAATAAAAGAAGGAGCAACGCGAGTTGAGATGGCCACAAGGTTTGGCACCATGACTTCTGGGTCTTGAGAGTTAGAGCCCTCTAAATACCAAGGTCTGTCGACAGTTTCAGACTGAGACATAAATAAACTGAGAGAGCGAGAAGTAGGGATACCCAATGCGTGCATATGCTCTTGTACTAAAAACTCTCGCACACTGGAGCGCAATACCGCTCTGCCGTCTGCACCTCGGCAGTAGGGTGTTCTTCCTGCGCCCTTTAACTGCATTTCAAAGCGCTTTCCATTAGTAACAATTTCTAGTACTGAAAGAGCTCGTCCATCTCCGTACCCATTGCCCGTTGAAAATGGGCATTGCTGAATATATTCGGTGCCATAAATTGACAAAGCGTAGCCGGTAGCCCACCCATAAGGCCTTATTTCGGCGGGAAGGGAAGACATGTCGCCAGAAAATAAGCGCATAAATTCAGGCGTGTGGGCAAGGCTATTATTAAACCCTAATTCTTCGAAGAACGTTTGGCTATGAACAACGTACATGGGGTTTTCAATAGGGGTGGGCGTTACCGGTACATAATGGCCAGAGAATACCTGCCTTGGGTTATGCTCATTGCCGTCTTCTTGCGCGTGCGGATCCACAACCAGGCTGCCTAGAAACGAATAATCAACGTATTTTGCAAGGTCGCTAATAGTTTGAATTGGCTGTTCAGTTTTATTTTCTTGATCGTCTAACATTGGCGCCCCTTTAAAACGTTTGATTTAGACGGCATTGTACTACATATGAATCTGGTTACTTGAATCGATCAGACTTTACACTGCAATGAATAATTGAAGTTACAGTGCATCAATATATTCGGCAATGGACAAGCGTCATTAAACGATACTGAGAAACGTCGCCACTTAACTACATCAATAAAAGGCATTATTTAGCGGTTTCAATTTAGGGTTAAGGTATAGGCTATTTTTACCTAACCCGAAATTCAGAAATTTGCCAGTTGCGTCCGATCACACGTTTGTATTAGAACGGCAGTAATATGTGCGTTGAGCGGACCTTGGCGCAATGCATTTCCCACCCTATTGATCAGTAGATTTACATGAAATTCATTGACACACTTTGATGCCAATTCATGGCAAGGATGCCATTGCTAGCAACTCACTCTCATACCTTTAAACGACATCGTCCAGAGCAGACAATACTGTATCAATTGGTCGAACATCACTATCCAGAATTTCTGAAGCAGCTTGGACATCAAGGAAAGTCGTTACCACACCATGTGGAAAAAGAGTTTGAAGAGTTTCTTAGGTGTGGTCGGCTTGAGCATGGCTTTTTGCGTGTAGTTTGTGACGACTGCAAGCTTGAGAAACTGGTTCAGCGCGACTTCAACTTTGGGGCGTAGACAAAAGCAAAATAAGATACTAAGAAATAAATCCTGTCATGCTAGGGCAGCTTGCGCTCGAATTCCAAAATTGCTGTACCAAAGGCTTGAAAAGATCAAACAATGACAACTGTCCTATTAACCAAAATGCTTAAACCATCTTAGCAATGAACATCTAACCAACCTAAAAGCCAGCTGTAACGAAGGGTAGCGTTAGTTTTACTTCTACTCACCTTTTGATGATATACCAACAATTATAGCCTTTTTCATAGCGCCAGAGCTCATTGGAAACCGTGTAGCCCAAGACGCCAACTGAAAAGCGTATGGGGCATCAGTCAAATAAATAACAGGGTATGTTTTGTCAGTATTTGGCGAGTAAGAACGTGGCGTTTTGATAAACAGCGGATAAACTCTAGATGTTGATTTTTCAATTAAACTGACAGTTTCGCTACGAGGAATTTCGACTGATTTACAATAAACGGAAGTGCTAAGAAAAATAAAATAAACCAATAGCGTACCAAAAGTTATATATGGCACTAAACCAAGTCGATGATATTTCTTTTCGATTCTTTGAATTTGCTCTATCTTTACATATTAATTAAGAGCTTTGATATCTTCTATTGACTTTAACTCCATCTGTCGACTCTCCTTTTTCTATAACTCCGCAAGCGGATATATGTCTTTACAAATATTCGTTCGAGTGGATGTTTACTTCATTTGGTCACAGGGTCAATCAATATTCGCATTTAATAAGACTTAGGTTTTGAACGTTGAGCACTTTTCGAATTATAGCTCCCCAGCGTAATTCGAAAGGTCTTGTTCAGACCGGTAAAGTTGATTCCGTAGTCCGTTTGATCGCCGTTCCACATTCGCTGAAAAAGCCACTCTGCGTCTGTAAATTCAACTTCTTCAACGGACACAAAGATCGCTTGTTGGTTTGGTAGTGTTTCGTTGTTTTTCTTAAATTCAATTCGGGCATTTTTCCCGGTCACTAAAAATACGTTCTCATCCATTTTTGCGATAAGGACACCGGCATTTTTGAACTCATTCGGCTGCTTGAGTCCTGTTGCATTTGACGCGGACCAGGCCCGATAACCGAATGGCCACTCATCGAAGCTAACCTCGGCAAGCCAACTCCCAAGATTAAAATGACGAGAACCGTTGTTATCTCCGCGTGCTGCACCCCAGATACCGTTCTCAAAACCCAGACGTGACCACTCACTGGCAGCATTTTTGATCAGGGCGTAGTTTGCCGCAAACCCTTCGATATCGTCAGGTTTAAACCCCGTTATATCATTAGGGTGAACTTTGTAGTCAGCATCATCGATACCAAAAGGTGAGAAGCCTATGGCACCGCGACCCAAAACTTCGAAAAAGTAACGAGGATAGGCATCGTGAGTTCCCGTTTCAGAAACAAAAAGCGGGTTATCAATCCGTGCATACTGGTCTAATACTGCATTGTAGTCATGAGATTTGGGTAAATAGATATCCGGGGTTAGCATGTCTATTGCAGGGGCGCCTACCTTCCACACGTCGAGAACGTTAAACGTTGGCCCACCAGTGGCGTATTGCCCCGGTGATTGCTTGGCCGTGGGATGACGAAGCGCCGCATTGGTATACATCGGTAAATTCAGAACTTCCCGCCCAGCCTCAGCGAGTCGGCCTACGTAACGAGCAAACGCATAAGCCGTGAACATTTCTTCGGCGTCTTTACCAAAAGCATCGCGCCAAATACCGTTTTTAAGGCCTAAATTTTTCGAAAGTTCAGGCGGAACCGGCGCTTCAAACACTGAATTTGCCAACGCTGAATGATCGCGAACGAGGCCATATACACCGACCTCGTTTTCTACTTGCACCATGATTACCGTGTGTTGACGATCATACTTTTTCAAATGCCGCATAAACGCCGTAAATGCTTTGCGTTCAGCCATAAATAATTCCTGACTGTGCGGCGAGAGCGCATAGTGATTATCCCCGTCAGGTCGTATCATTCGAGGAAAACGCTGATTGTCTAGCTTAACCCAAGGAGGAGTATAACTTGGAGAAGTATTTTTAAAAGCACCGAACCACAAAGGAACAACACGTACATTTCGTGTTCGTGCCTGTTCTAATAACGTATCGAGAAACGAGAAATCAAATTCACCTTCAATCGGCTCAATCTGCTCCCATGAAACGGGGATTTGCAGTGTATTGGCTCCCAACGCCTCGACACTCTCCCACACTGATGGCAGTGCGGCCACATAATTACTGGAATTATTTGTCTGAGCGCAAAGCATCAAAAAAGGCTTATTATCCACGAAGAAAACGCTGCGCCCGTTGCGAATATGCAACTTAGGTAAAATATTTGTGGCGACACTCAGCGCTTTTTCATGCGATTGCCCAAACGATACGACACTTGGCTGTGGATCTTTTGACGTCATCATGCAGCCTACTAAAGACATTAAACACGTCAACATCACGAGCGCTTGAGAGAAACGGAAATTGATATTAAGCATACTACGGCGCTCTATCTCAGCAGATTATTGGTGCGATAAATAGGCCAGAACCTGCTATTTATTCACCCCTGTTAATAGTTTTTAAATAATAGCCATTTGCGGCAATCAACGTACAGCAATTTATCGAGGCTGAAAAAAGCCGACTTGTTTTCCATCATTCTACGGCTTCTAAATTGATTTTATTGTGAATATAACTTTGCCTTGGGTTATTCTACTTTGCAACCACATTACGATGACAGATAGGCATTACTTACCCAGAACTCAGGTTTGTCAGTATCTGCGAGCTACTATCGAGACATATATGGACGCTCCCGTGATGTCAACGTAATACCAGCCTCTTCGTGCTGATTTTCAGCATGAATTACGCTCTAATCTTCTTTTACCGCTAGTCTGTCAGGTGAATACATCAACAACATGGCTAACGTTTTTTGGGTTGGTGATGGCGGTCTTCATACCACTATTCAAGACATTGAAAAGTGGGATAGGCAGTTTTACAAACCAGTTTTAGGGAAGGAACCGCGCAAATTTATGCATCAAATAAATATCTTGGCTCTATACACGTAACCGCAATTTCATTGGCATGCGCGGATAATCGGGATTGCCATGATTTATTCCATTCATGATGGTTAAGCAGTTCAAATATACGCTTATAGAACCGCGAGATTTGCGCAGGACTCACCGTGAAACGTTTTAAAGTTGTCTTATCATAATGTTCACTTGCGATAAAACGAAGATCGGATTCAGTATCACCAAATGACGCATTTAAACAGATGGGTTTGATCTTGAAGTAGCCCAGTAAGGCAACAAAGAAACATCGATGTGAAATATTGCGGATGCGAGTAGCTGCATCTCCTTCAATACTATTCAGCGAGAAATATTGACGTCTTTGTTCGTCATCAAGCGCGGGAATACCGTAAAGATCGTCTATTTCGGATTGGTAAAGGATGCTCAGTCGTTTTTCAAAAGACATTTTTGCCCAAATACTGAGAGTATAGGCCATCACATCAAATTATTGAAAATTGACAGTCCTCTGCATGTCAAGTCTGATAGGGGCTACAGAGATAATTGAAAAATTAAGAGGGAATGTCCAAACTACCCCGTCATGGTCGTTTTTCAGCACTTAAGAAAAAGCTCCCTATGTTTCATTAATTTAGGAGCTTTTATTGATGATGTTTTGACGGGGGGACTAACGGATGGTTAGCTGAATATCGCCGATACCTTCGATACTTCCGCTTATTTTGTCTCCAGAAACGACAGGCCCAACGCCATCTGGCGTACCAGTGTAAATCAAATCGCCGGGTTGTAGATGGTAAAATTTGGACAAGTCGGCGATAATTTCACGCACGTTCCAGATTAACAAATTTATATCCGAAGATTGTTTGGTGTCACCATTCACGGCCAATTCGATTTTGCCGTCGTTTAACACACCTGTTTTACCTATTGGCACAATGGGGGCCAGAATCGCAGACTCTTCAAAGTCTTTACCCAGATCCCAAGGACGGCCTGTTTCTCTCGCTTTTAACTGGAGATCTCGACGGGTCATGTCCAAACCGCATGCGTAGCCGAAAATGATGTCTTCGGCTTTCTCTTCACTGACATTGAAGCCTTCTTCACCAATCGCAACGACAAATTCCATTTCATAATGGTAATTGTCTGTTTGGGGAGGGTAATCAATGCTTGCCCCTGTTGCCACGTAAGTACTGGCATCCTTAATAAAGTAAAAAGGACTTTGTACACTTTTATCAACGGTGGCACCCATTTCCGCCGCATGAGCATGGTAATTTCGTCCCACACAAAAAATACGATGGATAGGAAACAGGCTATCAGAGCCTTCAATGGGCGCCAAAATGGTTTCTTTAGCGGGGAATACGAGTTTATTTGTCATGTTTTTCCTTTTATAAATGCTGTATTGATAAGGGTTAAAAAATACCGAGGTAACGATGTAGTGGCGCTTCGTCGGCAGTGATAATGAACGCAGGCTCAGTTGCAGAGGTGTTGCTGAGCGTTACCTCGCTGTAACCGGGCGCGCTGAGCGTGTCCTTTTCTGTCCATAGCAAAGCGTCGTTTGAATCCACTTGTAGAGTGCCTTGACCCTCGACAATATGGAAAACACTGGCGCTTGTGCGTTTAGGCAAAGATAGGGTTTCGTTAGGGCGTAGCATCATGGCGCCAAAGCCAATGCTGGGGAATAAGCTGGCTCCGTTTTCTGGATTGACATAAGCGATGCGGATTGGACTGTCACTGTAGTGCTGAGCCATTTCCATCAAACAAGCCCGTGTTCTTGTCCATGGGTAGCGCAGCATCGGCGAATCCGTATTCTCTCTTTTAAAATCCAATTCAGGCACCACGCCTGCGGCGCTGTATTCGGCAAAGGATTTATCCCGTTCAAGCACCTTGGTCTGAGTTTTTCCCTCAATTGCCCAAGAGCCTTCTAGTTGATACATCAAAGGCAGATCGAGTATGTCTAACCAAATAATCGGTCCGTCGCCGTCGTGCTGGTGCTCGTGCCATTTTCCAGATGGCGTCAGAATCAAGTCACCTCGTTCCATGATGCAAGGCTCGCCGTCGACAATGGTGGTTGCCCCTTCGCCTTCAATGATAATGCGTACGGCGTTGGGTGTATGGCGGTGATTGGGGGCGGTTTCGCCCGGTAATATTAACTGCAACCCCATATAAATACTGGGAGTGGCTTGCATGTTGGTTAGCCCGTGTCCTGGATTAGCCAGCACCAATACGCGACGTTCGGCTTTTTCCATCGGCGTTAAATCCCCTGCTTCGATTAACAGAGGACGAAGTGTGTCAAATTGCCAATTTAACGTTTGGGTTTTACGGCTCGGGACCTTATGAGGCAAAACGGCACGCATATTGGGCCAGAGTGGCACCAAGTTTAAATCGGTTAATTTATCGCGGTAGGATTGAGGTAAATCATCAAGAGTACCTAATGATTGCATGGGAAACTCCTTATTATTTATTTTTCAATTTCACAAAATTAAACGATGAAATCGGGCTGTTGGTTGGGCGCGGCTTGTTGAAAAGCCGTGTTTTGTTGGCAGTGCTCATAAATGCTTAAGACTTTCGTAAAAGACGACAAATCACAGCCGAAACGCAGAGCATTGGCCACTTGTGGGACTAAGCAACAATCTGCCAATGTGGCCTGATCGCCAAAACAATAATCACCATAGCCGTATTCGTTTAAACGGCTTTCCAGTGCTTCGAACCCTTCTTGAATCCAGTGTTGATACCACACCGTTTTTTGTTCATCCGTAACCTCTAGTTGCTGCTTGAGATAGCCTAGGATGCGAAGGTTATTAACCGGATGCATGTCGCTTGCAATCATGTGACAGATTTCTAAAACCCTTGCCCGTTCTAATGAGTCTTTAGGCAGTAACGGCGAGTCAGGGTAGGTGAGTTCTAAATAGTCCAAAATAGCCATGGATTGTGTGAGTGTTTGGCCGTCATCCGTAATCAGCACAGGGACGCCCTTTGCTGGATTGAGTTTTATATGGCTCTCGGTTGCTTGCTCACCAATACGAATGTTGACGCCATGATGCTCGTAGCTTAGTCCTTTCAAGGCGAGTGCAATTCGCACTCGGTAGGACGTTGAACTGTTAAAAAAGTTATATAACTGCATGGTTTTTTCCTATGATTGGGTCGAATTAGGTGACGGTTTTGATGCTGTTTTTTTGATCAGATAAGTAACGAATGGCACCAGGATGATATTGAATCCCCGGATAGTTTTTATTCACGGTATTAACTGCGAGTGCTTTAAAACCTGGGAATATTTTGATTAAAGCGTCTTTGTTCTCGAGAATGGCTTTTACCATGTGATAAACATCTTCGTCAGATACTTTATCGTTAACGATTAGAACGTTATACCAAGTCAGCATTTGGATTGGTTGGTCTATGCCAACTAGATGTGGCGCTGGTTTTACTTCGGAAAAATAAAAGGCTGGACGTACTTTAAGAATGACATCGCGTGCTGCTGGATCTGTGTTAACCGGTAAGAATTTCACACCGCCTACGGAAGCATCTACTTCCGCTACTTTTGGTCCACCAATGGCAAAATAAGTGGCGTCCAGTCGGCCTGATGAAAGATTGTCTGCGGCACGGATTAGGTCAGGGACAGGAACTTTTTTTACATCTTCCCAAGTTAAACCGCCAGTCGCCAGCATGGCTCCCATATGCGGGCGGCCAATCGGAAACGCATTCCACCCCGAAGCGACTCGTTTCCCTTTTAGGTCTTCGATGCGGTCAATTTTGGATTGCTTTTTGACAAAAATGCCAATCGGCTGAGGGCTAATGCGCAGTGCTACTTTTAAATGACGACGTTGTTTACCTTTATAATCTGCCTTTCCCTGTACCGCGACAATGGCGTCATTGATATCATTAATAGCAAACTCGGCTAAGCCTTGGTTAACGGCATCCATCATAGCGCGATTACCACTATAGGGTTGAACAACCAAATTGATATTGGCTTTAGAGCGCGCAACATTGGCTATGCCGTTACTCATGGTGTTCCAAATAGAACCTTGTGGTGGTGACGCGATCGACAAAATTTGTGCCGATATATTGCTAGAGACTAGTGTAATAACGCTCGCAGTGATCAGTGATAATATTGTTTTTTTCATTGTTCTCTCCAGGTTATTTATAGTTATTGTTTGCTGGCTAAGTGATTCGCGATGGTTCTACGAACGAGGTATTAACCTTATCTAAACTTTAGGAAAACCTGCCCGTCTTCCATTCGAGTTGCGTACGCTTTGATATCCTCAGTCAAGGGTTCGCTCATGGCTTTTCCCGTTTTTATACAGAATCTCCCTTGATGAAGCGGGCATTCGATTTGTCCGTCTTCTAAAAATCCATCGCTTAATAGGGCATGCCCGTGTGTGCAGACATTGTCTGTCGCAAAGATTTCATCCTCGACTTTATACAGCGCGATTTGATGACCATTGACCGTAACGCCAATGACATCGTCTTCAGGAACATCGTCAATGCTGATGGTCTCTATCCAGTTGTCACTCATGGAAAACCTCTTTTTTCGAGTATTAAATTGGGTAAATCAAAGAATTAAGAATCATCTCGTTGTCAAAAATGCAGAGTCGAGATTTGATCTGAATACCTTGTTCCGTTAGGCGTAAATGATCCAGATAACGACCGACGTTATAGACTTCAGCAATGCCATTATTCTTGGTTCGAAAAACCGTGTAATTAGCTTGTGATTCAATGATGCCGTCATCTGATTCACTTAATATCAGAGGCGATGAAACCAGATGCAGCTGGTGGTAAGGGTCGTGAAATATGGTTTCTGTGATACCGTAAATACGGTCTTTCAGCATGCCTTTACTGGTGAGTGATAACGCGGCCATGGGCAAGTTGCGTTCATAGTTTTCTCTGGCTTGAACCTTGTAAAGGCAATCTTCGCTAAACATGTCGAGCCATGCGTCCCAATTTTCTTGATCAACCATAGCGGCGTAATTTTGGTAAAATTGAGTCAGTTTTAGGTAGTTGTCGGCTTTCATTGTCATACTCCCATCACTTTGCGCCAGTAGGCGTACATGCCTCGGATTAAGGTTTCAGAGACCATATGATCGGTTTCTTCTATTTCTTTCCCGCCCAGTTCTGCCAGTGAACGATGGAAAGGTTTCTGCTCAAAACCCTGTTGAGAAAACTCAATAACTTCACCGTCATCCGCCGAAACAAAGCCCGCAGGGCCAAACAGGTTCGCTTGGCGCAAACGACGCTCGGTCATGTCGGGGGTATCGTCTTCGTAGCCAAAATGCGTCCAAACAAAGTCGAATGAACCATGGCCGTTTGGTTGAATATGACGGGTACTGACACTGTTAACCTGCTGTTGCAGAATGACGCTTGGGAAGAGGGTCATCATGACGGCGGTCGGGCCATCCCACCATGGCTCGACTTCGACATCTAAGAAGCTAGGGTCATTGAGCTGCATGGACTCTTTAAAACTGGAAACATTCGTGGTTTGTGTGTCTTTACCGCCTGAGCCTCGTGTTGAGATCATCGCGGCATGGCGAAAATGTTCATCCATTTTTAACTCAGAGCGGTTATCTGCACGCCATAAGCCAAAAGTGACAAACCAGGTATGCAGTAAACCTGGGTGGTAAGGGTCTTTGATGTTTTCCTGCATCAGTTTCCAATTGCCTGGAATACGTTGTTTGTTGTAACCCAACAAGGTGAGCTTGCGACCATTAAACATCCGATCAAAGTAGGACAACATAGTGGGGCCAAGAAAATCTTCAAATGACTCAACATTTTGGTCAAAACTGGCGAAAACAACACCGCCGCGCGTTGCGACTAATAGTTTGGTTAAGCCATGATCAGATGTTTTGAAATCTTTAGGCATGCCGCCTTTTGCTTTGCCATCTTGTTTGACACCTCGGCGGAAAGGAACCCCTTGCAGCTTGCCTTCTAGGTCGTAATTCCATTGGTGATAAGGGCAGGTAAAGCTTTTGACATGGCCATGTTTTTCTCGACAAAAACGCATGCCCCGATGGGCGCAAACGTTTTCAACCACATAAATACTGTTATCTTCATGACGGACCATAATGACGGAACGTTCGCCAATAACCGTGCGTTTGAAGTCGCCAGGTTGTGGAATTTCGGCTTCTAATCCGACATAACACCAATGTTTTTTATAAAAGAGTTTCTCAAGCTCCTGCTTGTGTATGTCTTCGTCTGTATAAGCCCAAAAGGGAATTCGACTGGTGTCTTCATGCTCCCAAACAGGTGCCATTGGAATAGGATTTTCATGACTCATTTTATTCGCCCTTTTGGTCTTTATTATGGGTTGAATATTGGCCTTAAAAAGAAATGACTGGTTTCCTGTAAAGGCCTTACTTTTATGTCAAAAAATTAGATAAATGCTGTTAAACCCCGCTAGGGTAAAAGGCATCGGCATATATACGATCGATATCGGCTCCGCGTTTGCTGCAAACCAAAGAGGCGGCTTCCACCATGGCTGGTGCTCCCGCTAAATAAATGCGCCAATTTTTAAGTTCTGGAAAACGTTCTGTGATGGCCTCGATTACCAGACCTCGAAAATGTGGACTATTGGGTTTTGTATGATCTAAGGCAATTAGGTACTGGAAGTTGGCGTATTCAGAGGCCAATTTTTCCAAATAATCCAAGCCGTATAAGTCTTCTTCAGTGCGCGCGCCAAACACCAGTTGAATGTTATTTTGCATTCCAGATTCTAGTGCGCCTCGGACAATTGAAAGGATAGGTGCAAGCCCTGTCCCGGTAGCAATACACAACATAGGGTCGGTATTTTTACGTCTAAGATAAGAGGCTCCAAGTGGGCCATTGAGTTTGATGGATTCGCCAATCTTGATTTGTTCATCGAGCTTGGATGTCACTCGACCATTTGGCACAAGACGAATGTGGAACTCTAACGAATCATCGTCCGTTGTGCCTGCCATAGAGTAAGATCGAGTACCGTCTTCACGCCAAAAGGTTAGGTTGGCGAATTGACCGGGAGAAAACTCGAAGGTTTTGTTGGTTTTGAGTCTTAATCTACGTACATCATTCGATAATATATCGAAAGAAACTATTTCCGCTTTTATCGTCTTTGTTGGGTGTGTAACGATTTCATCAGGTTCTGGGATTTCAATAATCGAATCCGTTTCAACACGGCTTTGACAGGCTAAAACGAATTGGCCATGTTGTGCTAAACGTCCTTCTGCAGCCGCTGGTCCGTTCACTGAACCTTCAATAACTTTACAGCGGCAGGTTCCACATCGACCTGAGAGGCAGCTATAGGAAATGGCAATGTCATTTTCCAAAAACGCTTCTAGCAAGGTGCTGCCTTGTGAGGCACTGATCGTTTTATTGACAGGTTTAATGAGTATTTCCATGGTCGCTCTTATTTATTGAGATCTTTATACGGCTACTGTGATGACGTGAAAAGGTCTCTTATTATTGTTTGATTTATGTGCGATGCTTTTGCATGGAATTGACTATAGAAGTTATTGAAATATTCAGATATAAAATAATCCTAATAATAATTATTCACATCAGTGAGATCTCTACCATGATTCGACTACAAGATATTGATTTAAATTTGCTGGTTGTTTTTCAACTAATGTACCGAGAACGGAAAACTGGTTTGGTAGCAGAGCACCTAGGATTGACACAACCTGCGGTTAGTAATGCGCTTGCGAGGCTAAGGCTGGCCTTGCATGACGAGTTATTTGAAAGGACGGCGCGAGGTATGAGACCTACGCCATTTGCAGATAGTATTGCGGAATCTATTGGCTATTCGTTGAGTACATTGCAAGACGGATTAAATTATCAGGAGCGTTTTGATCCTTTGTCGAGTGACCGATCTTTCTGCATCAATATGACGGATTTAGGGGAGATTTATATGTTGCCGCGTCTGATGGCCTACCTTGCTGAGCACGCCCCTAATATTTCAGTCAGCACGGTAAGAGACCAAGGACACTCCCTAAAAGAAGAGCTAGAAACAGGCAGTGTGGATCTGGCTATTGGACTGTTACCACAACTGGAAGCGGGTTTTTATCAGCGTCGTTTATTCGATCAAGATTATGTTTGTTTGATGCGAGAAGGACACCCTTGTGCGATGGGTAAGTTAAGCTTAGAAGACTTCTCTAAATCAGAGCACATTATAATAGAGGCTCAAGATACAGGACATGGTAGGGTGGAGAAATTATTAGCAAAAAGCGGAGTATTACGAGTCAGTAAATTGAAACTCCCGCACTTTATTTCGGCACCTTACATTGTGGCAAAAACCGATCTTATTGCCACCGTGACCGAAAAGCTGGGTCTACAAACGGCCGAAAATCTGAATTTAATCGTGAAAGCCCATCCTGTCGATATTCCTCCAGCGCAAATCAATATGTTTTGGCATCGCCGTTATCATCAGGACACGGGCAATGTCTGGTTTCGGAATTTGATCTTTGAATTGTTTTCAGAATAGTAAACTGTGTTCAATTCTAGTCATCCTGATAAGAGTCTCATTGTCAGTAAGGCAGGCCTTTCTAGCAGGATGGCGATGGCTCATATTATGAGTAATATCGTCATTCACTTGCTTTTAAAGCGTCTAGCCAAACGTCCTAACTCACTAGTATCTCTGCCACCATCTTGTTGGCTCATAGCCTGTTGAACCGGCTAACGTCATCCTTATTGACGGAATGGTTTACGGGTCTGACGCCGCTTGCTGGAAAACTCACTGTCGGCAAAAGTTAACTGTTGGCTCATGGGTGTTGGTCGTTGCGATTTACTATACTGCTATGATCTCACATCTGGGACTTATTCGCATCTTCCCTAGATATACAGCATGAATGATAGCTCCCAAGAGTATAAACAATATCATGGTGGCTATAAGTAAAAATATAAGTCCAGTCATTATTAACCCACCACTTTCAACCTGATGTAAATTCATCTCAGGTGAAAGTCCGAACTCTTTTGTCACAAACGCAATAAAGCTAAACGATGGAAAGATGCCCAGTATGATACCAATAAAAACAAAGTTTGAAATTTCACTTTGTACTTTAGGTTTGAGTTTAAAATAATCAAACATACGTTTGAGCATACTTGTAGCACCTAACTTTAAGCTAAGGGGCGCAGATACGTGGGGCATAATGGCGAAGCCGCCCCGCGTATAGGGGGAACTCTCCAGCGAGCAGCGCGAGTACCTTGAGTGGTTTGTTATGCACTTACACTGTTATCTCTATGAAAAATAGCGATTTTATTATTATCCAAATCCCTAATGTAACAAGCATAATAAGCATTATCATTTCGAGGGCCAGGCTTGCCTTCGCAAGTCGAGCCTAAGCTGATTGCTAGCTGATAGACCTTCTTAACAAGTTCATTACTGTTAACTTTGAGAGCCAACATAGTTCCGTTACCGAATGTTGCATTTTCTTTATTGTGTGGTTTAGTAATGGATAACTTTGTATCAGAGCCTGGAAATGCATAAAACACAACGTCTTCTGTTTTTGCTACTTGCTTTGCACCGATTAGACCAAGAATTTGGTCATAAAACTCAATAGCTTTATTAAGATCGTTAGTTCCTAACGTAATGTGTGAAATCACTTCCGATGTCTCCTAGGTGCATAACACCAAATTAAGCGGCGTTGCCCGCTCTTGGCAATGTCCGCTTCAATTTTCTTGTTAGGCATCGCTATCATTCAGGCGCACAGTAACTAGCATTAAAAACACCTCTAAGCTCTAACCCACTTTCTAACTTTAGATTATAATTGCCTTTTAGTTCTGTATCAGTTGCACTCAGAATATTTAACTCTCCGTTTTTACAAATACTCATCTCGTCGGCAAGATCTCCAAAAACGAAAAAGCAATATAGCAATTCCTCTCGTTGTAGTGTTGCTGCACCAGATTCGTATCCTAGCGCAAACCACTCAGAACTCTCTTTTCTCCCATCTTGCCAACTTCCAGCCTGGTACATCCACACACCAACCTTTTTCGGATTCGGTTCATTATTGAAACATGCTGATTGAAATTCTACTGATTGATCACGACACCCAACTAAAAAACTCAAGCTAGTAAAAATAAAAAAAGATACGAGAACTCTAAGTTTCATATGTGTATGCCTAACAATTTAATAAGGCGCAAATTGCGCGTTTTTCTACCGAGCTACCGCTCGTTTTTGTCCATATTGTCATGATTACCAAATTTGTGAAAGCCGATGCAGACAATGGCTGCAAGAAAATAAAGCTATTTAATTTTAGGATGCAAACGCGCAATTGGGTCGTTTGCTTGAATATAGGGGAAAGGTAGCTATAACTGTATATAAATACAGTTGTATTAAAAGTTCATGAAAACAAAGTCTCCTTTCTTAAATCACATAAATGACTACATGCTGCTAAAACAGTATTCCCCAAGGACTGTCTCTACATATTTAAAATGGATTTCAGCATTTATTCACTTTCATGGGAAACGTCACCCTTCATCAATGGGTGATAATGAAGTTGAACAATACCTTGAACATTTGGCGTTAAATGCAAATGTGTCACGGCGCACGCAAGCCACTGCATTAAACTCGATATCGTTTCTTTACAAGCACATTATAAAGAATGAACTGTCTCTCAATTTGAATTTTGCCAGAAGTAAACGCCAACCCAAACTACCCATTGTTATGACGCAAGATGAAGTGAAGCTGCTTATGTCAAGATTGGATAAACGTTACTATCTTATTGCTGGCTTGATGTATGGCAGTGGCCTAAGGAGCATGGAAGCTGTGCAACTGCGCGTGTAAGATATTGATTTCGATTGCAAGTGTTTAAGAGTCTGGAATGGTAAAGGCCAAAAACACCGAGTCGTTACTTTGGCAACGGAGCTTATTCCATTACTTAGAAATCAAATAGCGCAGGTTGATGAATACCTGAGACTCGATATACAGAATGAGCAATACGCCGGTGTTTGGATGCCTCATGCACTTGCTAAAAAATACTCTTCAGCGAATAAATCGCTTGCTTGGCAGTTCCTGTTTCCCTCTCATAAATTGAGCGCAGACCCAGAAACTGGTGAAATAAGAAGACATCATTTTCATCCTACTTGCGTTCGCAAAGCGGTAAAAAAAGCTGTATTGGTGTAGGGTTTGAAGAAGCCAATCACGCCTCATACTTTAAGGCACTCATTTGCTACCCACTTACTACAGTCTGGCGCAGATATCCGGACGGTTCAGGCCCAACTGGGACATTCTGATGTAAAAACTACTCAAATATATACTCATGTTCTTCAGCAAGGCGCTAATGACGTAGTAAGTCTTTTGAGTCGTTTATTTTGATGATGTATTAACACTATTGACCGCTTTGGCACCAAAAGCACCTACTCAATTTATAGCGGACATACCTCTGCTCATTTCAGATCTATAAAACGAAAAAACCAATGTCTGCTTATTGCATACAGCAAGCATTTAAACCCTGAGTGCATGCGGCCGCCTTATGGCATAACTGGGAAGTTAAAAACCTAAACTCTGGAGGTCTGCTGTTTGTCTTCAGCAGCCCCTCAATCAGACTGCGATCAGTGACTGGTTATCGCACGAAGCCGAATATCGGCCATGTACCAAAAGCCGATCTTGAGACACTTAGAGATTAACACTGCAAAGATAAGATACCAGATGACCTATTATTGAAAACACTGTTCGACTAATCGTTGCGATAACAAAAGACGTTAAGTAGGTGCATTTTTTGCTCCTACTGCAAATCCATCTTGCTAAATCTACTCAGCCAAATTTGTGAAATCATGTTCTTAATAAATTGTCCAACAAGCTGTTGGATATTTGACGCTTGTTTAGCTGCTGCATTTTGTGCAACAGCTTATTGCACTTTTAATTGGTCAACGGGCTGTTGACCATATGTTCTATTTTGGACCCCATGAGTCATTTGTGCAGACATGTTTGTACAAATAGGAAAGTGCATATTTTGCACATTGCTCAGGTCTCTTGATCGTTCATTACAGTCTGTCGAGTTGACCCAAGTCAACGTGTCAGGCCAAGCTTAAGCAATACACTTCCTGACTATTATTTTTCAGGGTAACTCAGCGCTAGATTTATCATTTCTTTCAATATCGGCATTCATTCTTTTCGACTTTTTTAGTACAGCCTATTCCTTAAATAGATCCCAGAAGCATGTAAACCTGCTTGCAACCCTATACATACGATTTTAAAATTCCGTTTTTTCAAATTCGTTACGGAAATTTCTTATGAGCTACAACAATGTCGATGCCTTAACAAAGCACCTTAATGATTCTCCTGAAAGCGTTGAGTTTGTTGACGTTATTGCCCTTATCGATAATGCATTTACTTTCACGCCAACGGCCTTTACTAATGGCGAAGTAACTAATGAAGCTAACCAAAACAATGGTTCTTGCAAGTTACTCGCGTTAGGCCAGCACCTTCAACTTAACCAAGCGCAGACATTGGCACTGTTTGGTGGTTTTTATCGTGATGACGTTTTGAAAAATCCTGATGGTGATGACCACGCGAACATTCGCAATTTTATGCAGACAGGGCAGGAAGGGGTGAGTTTTGAGACATTCCCGCTATCCGTTAACAGCTAGGTTTTTATCTAGGCTCAGAATCTCTCAACGTTAGTACTTCTGCGCCTGTCGCCGTTACCAATACCGTGTGTTCCCATTGAGCAGATAACTTCTTATCTCTTGTAACCACGGTCCAGCCGTCTTTTTTAAGCTTTGTTTTGTACGTTCCTTGATTAACCATGGGCTCTATTGTGAATGTCATACCTGCTTCCAATTTAAGCCCAGTTCCCGTGCTACCCACGTGGACTATTTCTGGCTCTTCGTGCATTTCTTTGCCAATACCATGGCCACAATAATCGCGAACAACACTGTAACCATGTTTATGCGCATGCTGCTGAATAGCAAAGCCAATGTCACCAATTGTCGTGCCGTGCTTAACGGTGTCTATACCTTTCCACATCGCTTCATACGTCACATCAACTAATCTTTTCGCTATAGGTGAAACAGTACCAATAGCGTACATCTTGCTGCTATCTGTAATATAACCATTTTTTTCTAGGGTGATGTCTATGTTGACGATATCGCCATTCTTGAGCTTTTTGGTAGCAGATGGAACGCCATGGCAAACCACATCATTTACAGAGCTATTAAGCACAAATTGATACCCGTATTGCCCTTTACTTGCGGGTCTCGCATTAAGGCAATCAACAATATACCGTTCTACAAAGCGATCAATTTCAAGGGTGGTAATACCTGGGGCAATAAAACTATCTAACTCGCTAAAAACCTTTGCCAGTAATTTGCCAGATTCACGCATGAGTGAAATTTCACTTGTCGATTTTATAAGGCTATTCACTAACCAACCTTACTGAAAATACGTTTTGAGAGCGCATCTCTAAATCAATGATCTGTTCGTAAGATAATTTGGGATTTTGCTCTGCTAGCCGGCCGACTTTCATCCAAAATTCTGCTTGCGAATTAATAGAACGTTCCATCACTGCGCTGGTTTTGCGCACCTCTTCATGCAATGCATCAGATATTTTAACAATTCCCATAACCAACCCAGTAGGTATATATTATGCTACATAATGTACTATTCTATATATATTGTCCATTTCTGGGTTTTTAGACTTAATAACAGCAGACGTTAGCAAAACTAGTACAACACTTGTTGTCGCAAGTGGTATTGATGCTAGAGAGCGATTCCAATAACAGGTCGATGTTTGTGAGCGCATTCCAGCGAAAGTTAGACAATCTGAAATTTATACCCCTTGCACCTCGTAAAGTGTCGAGTCGGCAGATTTTAGATAACTTGCTACACTGTCCTTGCGTGCCTCTAAATGGTTGGTTTGCACTAAAGGTTTTTGTTAAGCATGGCTCAGGGCATCGCACAGTGTTTCATCACTGTGTGCCACACCAATGACGTGAATATTTATTTTTGTTGCGTCTTTTCCAACATAACCACCACTCAAAGTTAAGCAAAGTAGATTATTTAGGATGATGTAGTGCTGATGAAAAACTGACGCACCCAATTTTTCATCAGCACTGGCGAAGTGGTATACCGAAGGAAAAGAAGTGGGATGCCGCATTGTTCTTCTTGTTGCAAGAGGTGAAGAGCGTCAAACCTGGTTCAATATTAAGCGCTATTATCTTCAATTTCAGAATTCTGTTTATATCTGTATCCCATTTATCTCTCGCCTCTAAAAAACTATATTCCTTTGCATCGGGGAGGAACCCTATACCGTTTTTTAAGGAGTGCGTTATATGGCTATAGCCACAGTAAACTATCATGTGAAAAGTAACGAAGTTCAGGCATTTCATTTTGATGTTAATGGTGTTGTTGGAAATTTGATTTCGCCGGAATTAGTTTCAGTCAAGGTGCCGGTTACTGACATTCGAAATAAAACGCGTTCAGTGGACTTCGATGAAGATGGGATCATTTTTATAAATGCACCGACAAAGGTGCATGCATTTGATGAATCTGAAGCGTGGGCGAGCGACTATGAAAGTGAGCTTACTGCCATTCTACAGCAGCAGATAAAAGCAAAAGAAGTGATTGTTTTCGACCACACAGTACGAATTGACGACCTTAATGCTACGCGCAGACCTGCCCGTAATGTTCACAATGACTACAGTGAAGGTGGGGTAGAAAAGCGTTTGGTAGATGTTGTAGGAGCTCAAAGAGCGCATGAGTTTCAGCAAGGGCATTTTGGATTTGTGAATGTATGGCGCCCAGTGGAATACAAGATACCGTCATCGCCATTAGGGTTTATTTGCCCACGCTCGATGCAAGAAGATGATTGGATGAACATCGAATTAGAATACCCTGATCGCAAAGGCCAAATATTAGGGGTAGCTGAAAACAAAACACACGAGTGGTTCTATCAGTCTGATATGACGCCCGAAGAAGCGATAATATTTAATATTTATGATAACCGTGGAAGACCGCATTTGGCGCATAGTGCACTAGATATGGAAGGTGATACTGCTACGACAAGACCTCGCCAAAGCATAGAAACGCGCACGCTTGTTCGGTATTAGTTTATTTTTGACATACTCGGGAGCGCATAACAGAAAATAAGGGGGTGTATAAGTCGAGATGACTCCGTTTTTAAGGGTTAAGGTATTTATCTAACACTTCAAGCAGCTTTTCTTTTCTTATTGGCTTGCTAACATGGTCGTCCATGCCTGCATGTAGACAGGCATCGATATCTTGCTGCATGGCATTTGCTGTTAATGCAATAATGGGTAAGGTACCGTTCATTTGATGGCGTATAACCCGAGTGGCCTCGTACCCATCCATCTCTGGCATTTGAATATCCATCAAAATAACATCAAACGATTGTTGAGATAATTTGTGAATAGCGTCGTTTCCGTTGGCAACACGGAGTATTTGTAGATTTGTGGCGTTTAGCATTGCCGTTATAACTTCAACGTTTATGTCGTTATCTTCGGCCAATAGTACGCGTGTCTTTTTGAACTGGGTAATTAATTGCGCGGCTTCTTGGTTATGAATGTATTCGTCACCTATTGAATGACAAAATTCCAACGTAAAATAAAAGCGTGAACCTTGTCCAATGGCGCTAACAACGTGAAGTTTAGAGTTCATTTGCTCTAATAATTTATTGCAAATATTTAAGCCTAGGCCTGAGCCTCCATACTTTCGTGCCGTTGAGCTTTCAGCTTGAATGAAGGGCTGAAACAAGTTTTCTTGTTGGGACTTGCTGATACCGATGCCGTTATCCTGAATCCATACGTCGAACAAGCAGTGGGTGTTGTCTTTGTGTTTAACCTCAATGCCTATTTCTATAACCCCAGCACTTGAAAATTTAATGGCGTTGCTAATCAAGTTGGCGAGTACTTGTTTAAGCCTAAGCTCATCAAAAATCATCTCTTTTGGAAGGTTTTTGTCGATATTTAGTTTAATCGTTAAACCCTTGTTACTTGCTTGAGCGTGGAATATATCAAGTAGCTTTCGTATGCTTTGACGTAAATTATAAGGGCCGTAATCTAGAGTTAACTTGCCCGCTTCAATTTTAGAGAAGTCCAGTAAGTCATTAATAAGTTGCAGAAGCATTTCAGATGAATTAACTATTTGGCTGGTCAGCTTTTTAGTTTGTTTATCTTCTAGTTTGTCAGTCAGTACTTGCCCAAAACCAATGATGGCGTTCAGAGGGGTTCTAATTTCGTGGCTTATGTTAGAAATAAACTCTGTTTTAAGCCTGCTATGAAGTTCTGCTTTTTCCTTCGCTGAAATGTAGAGAGCATTGGTCTTACGTGCCTTTTTAAGCAAAATTAAAATAATAACCAGGGTGACAAGTGTTAATGCAATAAAAATCACCAGCCACCGGGTGAAGAGCTTTTGCGTTTGCTGAGCAGCTTCCCTAGCGTTAAGCAGTTCAGAAATAGCACGGTTTTCTTTTTCTAGTAATGTGGTTTTTTCTTTTTGCTGCTCTATTTCGTAAACTAAGTTTGCGCTCTCTAATAGCTCTAAATCTTCGTACTTTTTAGCCTCAAGATATTCGTTATGGTAAACCTCGTACTCTTTGTACGCCGTTTCAAAATCACCTTCTTTGGCAGTAATTTGGGAGGCGAGTTTTTCAAGTTCTGCACGCCACGTGGTCTTCTCACCTACTCGGTAGTCATCATAGGTGCTGCGAGACTGGTCAAGGGCCACTCTCGCTTCTCTCAAACGTCCGCGTTCCATCAGCGCTTTCGCTTTTAATCTATAAATTTCGCTATCGTAAAAAGAGGTAGTAAGCGGGTGAGAGGTGACAGTTTCAGCCAGTTTCAAGGCCTCTTCAATGTTGTCAGTGCGAAAATAGGTAGACGCCATTCCATACAGGGCAATATATTCTGCGTAATTAATGTCTATATTTCTGTCTGATTCTATGGTCAGTTCAAAGTAGGTAATCGCTTTATCGAAGTTGCCCATATTTCTAAACAAAATGCCAATGGCGTACAGGTTGTCACTGACAAGCGGCCATTCATTGAGCGCTTTTGCCTCTGCTAACGACTTCTCATAATACTCAAAGGCAATATCAAAGGACTTTACCGAATGATAATAATCTGCGGCCATGTAATGGTACAGGGCGGTGGCATAAGCGAAGTTATTTTCATAAACCAGGTCGTTGAGGGTGTTTAATAAGTTAACGCTTGATGCAAAAACTTGCCCTTCATTGTACGAAAGTATGAGATACGCAATCGCCATAGCCTTAACAGACGGGCTGGCTGCAGGAGATTGTATGACTTCACCGAATAGCTGATAAGACCGGTCGTAGTTGGCATTGATACCACTCATTCTGGCCAGCCCGGTTTTAATGATTAACCCATCTTCCGTTTCAGCGACTAAATATTCAAGGATAGTCAAAACATCATCAGGGGCGGTGTGATGTAACTTGAGTTTAAGTTGAACGTATCTAACGGCTATTTTGGTTTTTTCAAGCGAGGTGAAGTCGGGGGTGAGTAAACGCGTTTCTAGCGTCGATATTACCTCGCCAATAGGCATTGGGGTTTCAGTTTTAACCCGTGAATCTAACGACTCAAGTTCAGTCAATACATTGGCATTCACCACGTGGCTAAATATACTAAGGCCAACTATTGCTAGAACTTTAAGATAAAATCGGATCATGGATAGCACAGTATTTTCTTACGTCTTGTTGAGTGATTGCTAGGCTTAAACTAACACCAACGAACTAAATTCACTTCTCGCAAATTAGCAGAGATAAAACCTCATGTCTTGAATTTAGGATAATTATCCAGCGCGCCATATAAAATTTAGTCTTTAGTCTAATGTTTTTGGCTTGATTGCTCTTTGCTGAAGCATTTCCTCGTGTTCTTTTTAGAAGTCGTTTTTGGTAACGTCTTAGTGTAACGGGGGGCGTGTGCAATATTCCTAAAAATGCCATGATAGCCCACAAGTCGCTATGTAGCATGACTACTGAGCCTGCAATATTGCAGACCTTCGTGTGATAACTAAGATATATGCTTGTTTTCTTAACTTTCTAAAAGCAGAATGCAACCATAAAAATAGTGTATCGCCAGATAGTTGGAAACTTTATATGATTGGTTTTTTCAAGCCTGCAGTACATAAAACTCGGTTAAACGAACAAGAAATAGACCCAGTTTATAAAAAGCTTAGATGGCAGGTATTCCTCAGTATCTTTGTCGGCTATGCGGGCTACTACCTTGTAAGAAAGAATTTTTCACTGGCCATGCCTTATTTAATTGAAGAGCAAGGCTTCACAAAAGGTGAGTTAGGTTTTGCGCTGTCTGCAGTCTCTATAGCCTACGGGTTAAGTAAATTTTTAATGGGCAATGTTTCTGATAGAAGCAACCCCAGATATTTTTTAATGACAGGGTTATTACTGTCTTCCTTGGTCATGTTTATTTTTGGTTTTGTTCCATGGGCAACCCAGAGCATAGCAATTATTTTTCTGCTGCTTTTTATTAACGGCTGGGTGCAAGGTATGGGGTGGCCCGCCTGTGGCCGTACTATCGTACATTGGTACTCGGGGAATGAACGAGGACAAGTTGTTTCGGTTTGGAATATTGCTCATAACGTTGGCGGCGGACTCATTGGCCCTTTATTTATCTTGGGAATGGCGTGGTTTAATGATTGGCATAGCGCTTTTTATGTACCCGCAGCCTTCGCCGCATTAATCGCCGGTTTTGTATTTTTAACCTTACGAGATACACCGCAAAGTTGTGGTTTGCCGCCTATTGAGGAACATCGTAATGACTATCCCCTCGATTATGAAGAAAAGCATGAGCAAGAACTCAGTGCTAAAGAAATATTTGTTACCTACGTGTTGAACAACAAACTCCTGTGGTTTATCGCTATTGCCAATGCGTTTGTGTATCTCATTCGATATGGCGTTTTAGATTGGGCGCCGACGTACTTGTCAGAAGTAAAAGACTTCTCATTCGAGCATAGTTCTTGGGCGTACTTGTTGTATGAGTGGGCGGGCATTCCAGGTACGCTGTTATGCGGTTACATTAGCGACAAATGGTTTAAAGGCCGTCGTTCACCAGCTGCTATTTTGTACATGGTGCTCGTATTAGTCGCCGTTCTTGTATATTGGTTTAACCCTGCTGGAAACCCATCCATAGATATGGCTGCGCTAATGGCTATCGGCTTTTTAATCTATGGACCTGTTATGTTGATAGGTTTATACGCGCTAGAATTAGTGCCGAAGAAAGCCGCTGGCACGGCAGCCGGGTTAACAGGACTGTTTGGGTATCTTGGTGGTGCTGTTATCGCTAATATTGCCTTGGGTTTTACCGTCGATTACTTCGGTTGGAATGGCGGGTTCATACTTCTCACAGGTGGGTGTATTTGTGCCATTGTGCTAATCGGGTTTACGGTAAAACATGAAATTGCGCATTTAAAAAGTAAAGAGACGTCTGCAGCTAGTTAAATGATGACGTTTCTTTAACGCTAGAACTATCAAGATAGACTGGGTAATGGACAGCCCGGTCCTTTCTTACATTTTGTTGAGTGACTGCTAGGCTCAAGCTAATAAGTTTGACTTAAATGCTCTACGCGTCGCTGAAGCATTTCTTTGTAATCTTGCCTGGCATCGGCCATAAAGGTGATGTACATACCGCAAAGCACTTGTGCTCTGTATCTGTCTAAATCAATATAGCTATTTACCCAATCTTGTCGGGCCAAGCGTTGGCAGCCAAACACCTGTCTAGCCAGAATTTCGGTGTTGATATTACCTAACAAATAGCCATCTTCACGGCCTTTTTGGCACACCTGTGAGCAGATATCTAAGGATGTCTGAAAAATACCTCCGGGTAGTTTTTGATCAAATATTTTCGTGTTTTCCCCAGCTACAAAGGCGGCTTTATACAACCCCTCATTGGCCCTAAAAAGCGAGATAAGTTTATCGATAAAAGCTTCGCTTGCCGTGATAGGATCAGATAATACAAGGTCTGCAAGCGCCTTTTCTACTCGCTCAATCATTTCAATAACGAGCCTTTCAAAAATATCCGCTTTTTTACCAAACAAATTATGAATGGTGGGCACGGTCACGTCGGCAGCAAGGGCTAACTTACTCATGGTAAGCGCATCTACGCCTTGGGTGGCAATAATATCTCCAGCGCGCTCTAGAATAATATGTTTGCGTTTATTGACGTTGGCTGCTCTAGTGCTGCTGCCTCGTGCTAACCCTTTTTGTGTCATCGTTATTTTTCTGCCTAGGTGACTTGCTTTATATACGTTGTTACTGATAGCTCAGCATTAAGACACAGTTTATCATTTTTATTTTTGTTGACCACAGATTTTATTGATCGTAAAGTTTTATTGCTAATAAAAACTGTGAGATCAAAAATGACAACCATAAAACACCCTGTAGATATTAGTGAATCAATTGAAGCCTGCGCGGCGCATTACGGTAAAGATGCTAACGCGATGAAAAGCTACTTGTTGGAAGGTCAGCGTAAAGCGCTTGCGATGGATAACCGCGGCCCGCTCAAGTTTGAAGCAGATGGTTCTCTTGCCACCCACATTAAAGATGCTTACTCAAAATATGGCTTTTATATATTTGAGGGGTTAATCTCTGATAAAGAACTCGCCGATTTAGAGCAAGATATCGAACGGCTAAAAACTCAATTTCCATTAAAAAATGGCGAAAAATTAAATGCCCAAGGAGAAAAAGCACTTGCCAGTGATGCTTTAGGGCCTAGATTAATTTGGTCAAAACCACTTGGCGATCCTTTAGGCGGAACCCCTATCGCAAATGGGCGTCATCAGGTGAAATTATTTGAGCCCTGCGCCGCCAAAGATGCCCCAGAGGAAGCGGTATTTGTGCTACTCGGTTCACTTGAATATTCTGACGCTTGCTTACGTGCTTATGCACACCCGTAATTGTTAAAAGTAGCCGAATCTATTAATGGTAAAGACTTTGCGCCTTTTCATGAATGCTTGTTTATCAAAGAGCCCGGGTTAGGCGCTGCGGTATCTTGGCATCAAGACGGTGATACTCACTGGAATAGCCCAGACTTCGATGAAGGCATTCATGGTTTTAATTTTATGGCACAGGTTTACGGAAGTACCGCAGTAAACGGGGTGTGGGTAGTACCTGGTACGCATAAACAGGGCAAGCTTGATATTAAAGAAATGGTGGCGCAGGCGGGTAGCGAACGGTTAACTGAAGCGGTCCCTATTATTTGCAATGCCGGCGATGTAGTTATCTGTAACCGTCAAATTGTACATGGCTCTTTTGCCAATACAGGCTTTGAGCCTAGAGTTACAGTGAACTTTGGATTCCATCGCCGGAGTTCGGTGTTGAATGTCAGTGGAGCGGGTATTCATTGTGCTTCGCAAGAATTCGACGACGAACATATTGCAAAGCGAACGGCGGTATTAGGTTATGCCATTGATGCTCGTATGAAAAAGTATCCAGAAGAGACACCTTATGTTTATGCATTATTTGCAAATTCCGATACCCAGTTTGAATACAACAATGATACAAAGGAAGCACTAAAAGACTACAACCTTTTAGATCTTAGTATTTAGCACAGCAGTAGGTTAATCATGAGCAAAACAGCGACAGCAAACAAAGCGAATATCGTCATATTGGGCGCTGGGAGCATTGGATGTTATTTAGGAGGTTGTTTGCTGTCTATTGGCGCGAATGTCACCTTAATTGGCCGTGCAAGACTTAAAGATCAAATTGCGAATAGCGGCTTAACGTTAACCGATTGGCGCGGCAGAAATACAAAACTTAAACCAGCAGACATTCATTTTACTGAAAATGCCGAGGTCATGGCGAGCGCTGATTATGTTTTAGTGTGCGTAAAAAGCGGTGATACCCAAGAGGCCGCGTCGCTTATTGCGGAATATGAAAATAGTGACTCGTTGAAGGATAATCCTGTTGTCATCAGCTTTCAAAACGGGGTAAGAAACGGTCAAGTGCTATCAGAATGCTTACCGAATCATACGGTCATGAAAGGCATGGTTCCCTTTAACGTGCTGGGGCAGGGCGACGGGCATTTTCATTGTGGCACAGAAGGGAATTTGTGTGTTGAAGACAAAACTGGGAAATCGGGAGATCTCGTCGCCCTGTTTGACATGGCCGACTTACCTGTTCATGTGTACAAGGATTTATCTAGTGTGCAGTGGGGTAAGCTGCTCATGAATTTAAATAACGCCGTTAATGCACTTTCTGGCAGGCCATTGCTTGAGCAATTGCACGACAACGAATACCGAAAAGTAATGGCGGTTGTGCTAAAAGAAGCTTTAGTCGCAATGAAAGCGGCTGGTATTGAACCAGCTAAAACAGGTAAGGTCGTCCCTAAGCTTATGCCTTACATTATGTCTTTACCTAATTTTCTATTTAAAAAGGTGGCTGCAGCTACGTTAAAAATTGACCCTCAGGCACGCTCATCTATGTATGAGGATTTAGCGCTGAATAGAAAAACAGAGGTCGATTACCTAAATGGCGAAATTGTTGCTTTAGGTGAAGCTCATCAAGTGAGTACCCCCGCCAATACCGCAATAGTAAAACTCATTAAAGCGGCTGAAAATGCAAGAGACGGGTCGCCGAGGTTGAGCGCCGCCACTTTACAACAAGCGATAGTAGCTAATTAGCCTATCGCTTTTAATCGTCTTGAAGGTCGTTAATATCGTCAATAATATTGTTGAGCTTTTTCAGCAGGTGTGACTTCTGTTTTGCGGTCATTGTCTTTACCAGTGCATCGGCTAGCGATAAATATGCTTCTCGATTAGCTTGTCTGCGTGCTAGGTACTCTTCGGTGCGGTAGTCATCAGGGTGAGTAAGTAGGTGGGTTAGCTTTTGTTGAAACGCTTCTGTGTTTTGTCTGCTTGCAAACAATCGGCGCGCTTCATTCTGCATGGCTAATCGGTATTCAAGCCAGTTTCCACGGGTACGGGCAAAGTGAGGGGCAGCGTTCGCCACCATGGTTTTTTGCTCGTCAGTTAAATCCCCCAAATTTTCTTCAAAACCTTCCTCAAAATTCTCAATTAACTTTTCAAGCCTTTCACTTTCAGACATTGAGTCGTACTCATCAAGCTCTTCTTGCTCTTCGTCATTTTCTTTTTGGATGGCAGCAAACAAATAAATAACTTGGTCGTCACTTAAGCGGGAAGCGAGTTCTGCTAACTCAGGCGCTATTTTTGAGCGTAACGTCATTACATGCTCATTAGCCTGATTTAGATGATTAGCTATAACTGCTTTGTTTAACTTATCTTGTTTTATCTCTTCGGTAATCTGCTCTAGTTGGGCCAAATATAAAGCCAATTGTTCTTCTCTGTGCCAATCAATCCACCCTTCAAGCTTAATATCGAAAATAGCTTCTTGTGAATCGTTAAGCTCTACATAATCGTCCATGTACCAATAAATAAGCCAATCGAGGTTATTGTATGCAAGTTTAGACGAGCACCCTGTCAGTACTAAGAAGCCAAGAATAAGCCATAACTTGTTCATCTTTTATTCCGTTGTAGATGTAGCTATTAGCTACTGATATATAAATTAATTACTGAGCACTAATAGTTCTTAGTAATTTAGCCGCCTTTTGGATTTCAAAATCGATAAATCGCTGCTGAATTTCTATGGCAGCGCCACACATAATATCTGGTGACTCGAGAAAATCTTTAGGTGCTGCTACCACCTCAAAATGTGCCTTACTGCTATCCTTCATGTCTTTAACTAAATTCGTGATGATGTCATCACTTTCCTCATCAGAATACAAAGAGGGGCTTACCTGCTGATGAGCAATAAGCTTTGCTAAAACCTCAAGCTCAAGTGCCTTTACTTCGCTCGATAGCTGAGCTTCATTCCCAGCATGGTGTTCTAGTGGCACCTCTTCGGGATACACAAATGCGGCGCAGGCAAGGGGATATTGCCCTTGAAGTTCTTGCATTTGTTTTATCATTACATGCCAATAATCAACGATGTCGGCATCACTACCATGGGCGATATAATGCGTAATTCTCGCTTCAAACACCGCTCGAGCTCGGGTTGCAATAGCATTAATAGAAGCGCCTTCCCGTAAACCCTCTTCATTTATAGCGACAATTCGATAGTAGGTATCTGGATCTTTGTCTTTCATGGCAACCAAGTAGGCATGAGTCAATAAACCAGATTCTACTGCTTGCGTGTTTATTTCGCTTTCGTCTTCATAGCCACTGAACCCGTAGGCGCTACTGTCCACTACTTTACTGACAATACCTGCTCGTAAAAGTTCTTTGTGAGAAGGAGCCCAAAGTTCAGTATTCGGCGTATTTCGTATTTTTTTCGCAAACCAATTTGGAACATCGGCATCTTTATACGCTTGGTCAAACGCGGAACTTAACTCTGTGTTGTCATGCATAGACTTGCCGCCTAATGCGGGAGCGTGAAACTGCAACACGCCGTCTTCACCCAATAGCCTTTCTTTTCCCGCTAAATACACAATACTGCATGCCGAAGAGCACGAGGTTTTCACAAATGTATTAAGTCCATATTCTTTGACTACAGCAGCTAGACGAGTCGCGCCGATAAGTCTTCCGCCAATACTGTGTAAGTGTATTGTTGTTATGTTTTCATTCTGTTTCAGTACATCTAGCAGTAGTAGTTCGGAGCCAATTTCTATACCGCCATAAAGTTCTAGCTCGGTGCCATTATTTAAAACTCTAAACTTGGTAGGGGGATAGGTGGATTCAGCGCCAATTAAAGAGATACTTTCAGTAATGATGGGTACCCCTGACCGATAGAAATCTACAGTGAAATTTATCATTCCTACTACTGTCATTATTATCGCCATTGTTGCCCAACCAGCAGAGCCACCGCGATGAGGGTGACGGATGGCAGAGCGAATTACGCCAACCGATTGCCAGATAACCACGGGCGTTAACACCACGTACAAAAGCATCATGTATATACCAAGCTCAGCTCGCGATGATGCACTTTCTATTTTAAGTTCAACAAATGAGCTTAGCGCAAGTGCACCAAGTGTTATTAAAATGCCAACCACCCAATAACTGATAGGTAACGATACTTGGCCTTTCCAAAAACGAATTAGCCAGTTTGCATGCAATGCTTCGTCATCGTATCTATCTTCCGCCAATAATGGGTCGTGATTGGCAGTATTTTGAGGATGAGAACTATCTTGATGCTGAGACGTTTCGGTTTTACTTGTTAAGGGTTGTCTTAAGGCTATTTCCTTTAGCACGGCAGACACTCTATCGGGATATTGCTCTTTGTCGATGTTGGCTAACACATCTTCAAGTTCGGCAAGGCTGTAGTTTGAATAATCCGGAGCTTGCATTAAATACTTCCATGTGGCTTTTATATTATTGAAGATGACATTCATTGACGTGTTAATAATACGGAATATTAGCCGCTAACACTACAGTATTCACCATATCTACCTGAATAGATGAGGAAAAACCATGGCAACACATGAAAAGCTAAACTACGTTGAGTTCGGTACATTGGATATCAACAGTACTAAACGCTTTTTCGAAACCGTATTTGGTTGGGCATTTACCGATTACGGGCCTGAATACACGGCATTTGCTAACCAAGGATTAGACGGGGGCTTTTTTAAAGCTAAGCATGCTGGCATTACAGAAAATGGCGGTGCGTTATTAGTTTTTTACAGTGCTGATATTAAGCAAACGTTAAGCAAGGTAGAAGGCGCTGGTGGCGATGTGAACAAGTCTATTTTTGAATTTCCAGGGGGCTGCCGGTTTCACTTTATTGAGCCTGGGGGTAATGAATTCGCGGTTTGGTCTGAAAAGGAATAGGGCATAAATAATAGGAAGTTAGAGAAAGTACTTTAACAAGAGTACATTAACAATAGAACGTCAGCACGACTGCCTTGCTAGAGAGGTATTACCAATCGAGCCTTAGCAAAAAGGGGGGCGGTAGTAGTTTAATACAAAAAAGCCCGGCTTAAAAAGCCGAGCTCCAAATGTTATAGCCGAGTTTATGTTTAAATTCGGCTTATCTAAGCCTTACCAAGAACAATACGCAGCATTCTTCTAAGCGGCTCGGCAGCACCCCATAGCAGTTGATCGCCTACGGTGAAGGCTGAAATATATTCTGGCCCCATGGTCAGTTTACGAATTCGACCTACAGGAATAGACAATGTGCCTGTCACTTTTGCAGGCGTTAATTCTTGCATGGTGGCATCACGATCGTTTGGTACCACTTTCACCCATTCATTGTGCTGTGCAAGAATTTGCTCAATGTCTTCAACTGGCAGGTCTTGTTTAAGCTTGATGGTAATAGCTTGACTGTGACAACGCATAGCGCCTACACGCACACAAATGCCGTCAATAGGAATAGGCTGATCAGTTAAACCCATAATCTTATTGGCTTCAGCTTGTGCTTTCCATTCTTCACGGCTTTGCCCAGAAGGCAGCTGTGAATCAATGTAAGGAATTAAGCTTCCTGCTAGCGGCACGCCAAATTGCTCAGAAGGATAATCTTCGCTTCTGATAAACTCAGCTACTTGCTTGTCGATGTCTAAAATCGCCGACGCTGGATTGTCTAAATTTGCTTGTACATTAGTGTGAATGGCACCCATTTGGCTAATAAGTTCGCGCATATGCTTAGCACCCGAACCAGAAGCAGCTTGGTATGTCATGGGTGAAGCCCACTCAACCAAGTCTTTTTCGAATAAGCCACCTAGTGCTAACAACATTAACGATACCGTGCAGTTTCCGCCTACGAAAGTGCGAATGCCGCTTTCTACGCCAGCGTCAATTTCTTTACGGTTTACAGGGTCTAAAATAATGACCGCATCGTCTTTCATGCGAAGCGCTGACGCTGCGTCTATCCAGTATCCATTCCAGCCAGTATCGCGCAATGAAGAGTACACTTCTTTGGTGTAGTCACCGCCTTGGCAGGTAATAATAATATCTTGCTTAGCTAACGCTTGAATATCAAAGGCGTCTTCTAGTACACCTGCGTTAGCACCGGCAAAGTCTGGCGCTGGAAGGCCTTTTTGAGAAGTGGTAAAAAATGTGGGTTCAATGTGCGCGAAATCTTGCTCTTCTTGCATGCGCTGCATTAACACTGAGCCAACCATACCGCGCCAGCCCACTAAACCTACTTTTTGTTGAGACATTAACTTGAGAACCCTATAAAACTAAACTGTGTATTCATGTTGAACTAGCGGTGATATCGCCCTGCCAACCCTATACCTGTCGCATTATCATTATTATGCCTGCAGTCTATAAACAATTTAAAACGCTGGCTAGCGGGTTTTTAGAAATATTACGTTATAGATATAAGTGAATCACATTTGGTTAGTACATTATCAATTTTTTATTGAAACTAATTCTTAAAATGCTTAATTATCATTCATGTTCGAGGAAGGTAATCTTGGTTCAACAGTTTTTCAGACCCTAGCAGCATAAATGAGTACCGAGTCAAACGCGCCTAATTTTGCGAAAATTAACAACGGCTTTCGCAATGTCTTTAACAATGGTCGTATGTCGATAGGCTTAGTTGTGCCAATCGAGTCTTATCCATATGGGCCTGTCCCCACTATGCAAGACCATATAGAAAGAGTGAAGCTTGCAGAAGGCTTAGGCTTTAAAGCTGTGTGGATAAGAGACGTTTTATTCAATGTGCCAACATTTGGCGATGCAGGGCAAGTATACGACCCTTTTGTTTATCTAGGCATGCTTGCAGGACTGACGAAAGCCATTACGCTTGGCGTAGCATCTTTGGTACTTCCTCAGCGCCATGCCGCACAAGTTGCTAAGGCTGCTGCGAGTATCGACGTACTCAGCGGCGGACGTCTAGTGTTAGGGGTGGCCTCTGGAGACAGACCTGAAGAATACCCGGCTATTAACCTAGGGTTTGATGACCGAGGCGAACGCTTTCGTGAAAGCGTGGAATATATAAAACGTATGATGCAAGGGTATGGCCAAATTAACAATAGCTTTGGGCATGTGAATGGAACCTTGGACTTACTGCCCAAGCCCCATGGTGAACGCTTTCCAATGATGATCACTGGGGGCTCTCAACAATCACCGAACTGGGGGGCAGAGCACCTAGACGGGTTAATTACGTACCCCAGAAGCCCTAAAATTCAAGCTCACGTGGTTGATAGTTATCGCTCACGTGTGAATACCTTTACCAAACGAAGTAAGCCGGTGATGCAACCGCTCTATATAGACGCAAACGATAATTCTCCGGTATCACCAATTCATTTGGGTGTGCGCTGCGGAGTAAACCGTTTATTAGATTACCTTTTAGTATTGCGTGACAGTGGCGTTAACCACGTTGCACTCAACCTTAGGTTTAATCGCACTCCGGTTGAAGAAACTTTACAAAAACTGTCGGAAATGGTGTTACCGCATTTCCATTCTGACGAATTTAGTCATCAAGCTATTTTGCAAAAAGAGGGAATGAACGGATGAAAACAATATTAGTGACAGGCGCGACCGACGGCATTGGTCTTGAAACCGTCAAATTGTTAGCTCACGAAGGGCATAATTTGATCATTCACGGAAGAAGTGCTGATAAATTAAAGCGTGTAGAGCAAATGTTAGGTGCCGATTACCCTGCAATAAAGGTGACAGGGTTCGTGGCAGATTTAAGCGACTTTAAAGCAGTAGATAATTTTGCAACTCATGTGGCAGACGCTTTTTCAGCGATTGACGTTATCATTAATAATGCTGGTGTGTTTCACTCTCCCTCAATTGAAACAAGCGCTGGCTTAGACGTACGCTTCATGGTGAATACGATTGCGCCGTTCATCATTACTAAACGTTTGTTGCCACTTTTGCCAAGTGATGGCCGAGTAGTTAACGTGTCATCTGCGGCACAAGCCCCCGTAAACTTTGACCTGCTAAGCCAAGGCCCTTCTATGAGTGACGGCATGGCATACGCACAAAGCAAGCTTGCTATTACCATGTGGACGCGCTTTTTTGCCGAAAAATACGAGGCAACAGGGCCATTGTTTGTGTCTGTTAACCCTAAATCTTTGCTTGGAAGTAAAATGGTGAAAGAAGCTTATGGTGTAGCCGGTGGTGATTTAGCAATAGGTGCGACGATATTTGTGGAAGCTGCCGTTAGTGATAGGTTTGCTAACGTAAAAGGTGAATATTTCGATAATGATAACAATCAGTTTGCGCCTGCGCATCCATTTGGTGAAAACCCAGCAAATAGAGAGCAATTGGTTAATGTGATTGAAGCTATTGTCGCCAGCCACTTAAGTTAATATTTTTCAAAATTATCATGTTTATGTAGAACACATCAGGTCACCTGGTGTGTTTTGCCTATTCGGCACTATTTCTCTTTTTCAATCACGCCCTTATTCTCATCCTTATTAACGCTTGCCTTGCGAGTCTGTAAAATATTCCTACTTGGATACGTAATTAAAACGCCTAGGTAGCACGAACTTTACGCAGCTTCCTATTAATGCACCCAAATGCCCAATGCGCCATTTTCAACAAGGCGGCCATATGGCAATACAAAAGCCTAAAGGGCGCGCCAACTACGAACCAAATTCGTGGGATGCCGATGAAAATAACCCTCGTGCGTGTCCAGAAACGGGTTTCCAATCACATGCAGAGCCTATGGAAGGCAGTAAAACACGCTACCGTTCAGAAACCTTTGCAGACCATTACAGCCAAGCGCGACAGTTTTATATCAGTCAGACTGGGAAAGAACAAAAACATATGCGCGACGCATTTAACGCTTTTACTCTAATCGAGACGGGCCCTAGTTATCAACCTGAGGGGGGCGCTTTATAGGCGTTTCCCCCTATACCCAAGCAAAATTTCCCGTGCTAAGTTGGGTTTTTAATTTAGAATAGCAAAAAGGCTCGTGAGCTTTACTTTGCGAGTTGCGCATTATGTAAATAGCATTTGCGGTAAAAAAGTAGCAGGGCTCTATGAAATTTATAAGAGCGTAATTTCAGACGTCTTCTATAGTGAAGCACATTATTAACCATCGCGATGCCAGAGGAAAATATGCAGTACGATTCACATCAAAAGTTTTCACCTACCACTTTATTTCTACATTGGCTTGTTGGCTTAATCATTATTGGCATGCTGGCTTCTGGCGTCTATATGGTAGAGGAAAATGCCTATTGGGTATTTTCATGGCATAAATCTTTTGGCTTTATTGTGCTATTCCTTGCATTAGCCAGGGTGGCGTGGCGAATGAAGAATGGTTGGCCTACAGCGGCAGGGGATTACTCTGCGTTAGTGCATGGCGTAGCTAAAGTGATTCATTGGGTACTTATTCTTAGCACGCTGCTAATGCCGATATCTGGGCTTATGACCTCGGTTCTGGGGGGGCACGGTTTATCTGTGTTTGGATTAGAGGTGTTCGCTCAAAATTTCAGTGTAGAAGATCCTGAAAAAACATTGCCAATAAACTATGAGCTTTCGAAAGTTGGCGGCACTATGCATCATTATTTAGGCTATGTACTCATTGGTGCTGTACTGCTTCACATTGCAGGCGCGTTAAAGCATCATGTTATGGACAAAGATGGCACGTTACGACGTATGCTGGGCAAGAGCATTTCATGATTAAAGCCCAAGATTAATGCCTTCGAATAGGCAATAAAACCTAATAGAAATTATTTAGTTATTTAAAAACCACAGTTTACTTACTGTGGTTTTTTTATGACTTTTCTATTAAAGACCCGCTTCTCGCAATGCCTTATCCCAGTAGGGTTCACCACTGTATCGCTCCTTTAAAAAGTCGATAAAGGCGCGCACTTTGGGCGCCAATAAACGGTTGCTTGGATATACTGCCCACAGTGCACATTCAGCAGTTAATGGATAATCTTTTAAGACTTGAATCAATTGACCACTTTTAAGATACGGGTAGCTACACCACGTGGCGGTGAGGGTTAAGCCATTGCCACCAATGGCTGCGTCGCGCACCGCTTCACCATTATCCATACGAATTCGCGTTTTAGGTTTTATCGATACTACGCCCTGCGGTGTGTTGAATTCCCATGTTTCTAAACCCATAAGATTTACCGCAGCATGTTGAGGTATGTCTTGTGGGGTTTTCGGCGCACCATATTTCTTAATATAGTCTGGTGACGCTACAATAATTCGCTTGTCATCAGCCAGTTTCCTAGCGTGTAGATTAGAGTCTTTTAGCACCGCGTCACGAATTGCTACATCAAACCCGCCTTCTATCAAATCCAAAATACTGTCGCTGAATCGAAAGTCGATATTTAACTGAGGGTAAGATGCTAAGAATTCTTCCATAGCAGGTACTAAGTGTAGGCGACCAAAAGAGGCTGGAGCGGTTACTCGCAATGTGCCCTGTGGCGTTTGTGAGCCAACGCCAACGGCAGCTTGAGCGACCTCAATACTCGATAACACTTCTTCCGCATGAGGTAAAAATAGTTTTCCTTCATCGGTTAACGACACTTTTCGCGTGGTTCGGTGAATAAGTCGCACGCCCAAATTTTCTTCCAATTTATTAATGTGAGCGCTGGCCACAGCCGGTGAAACATTCAGTTCACGCCCAGCAACACTGATGTTATTGGTATTGGCGATACGTACAAAAAGCTTAAGGTGGTCGATGTTCATCATTGATTATCAATAAAATCTAAAAACTGTATGTGGTTATAACCCAATTATCATATGTATGGCTAGTGTCTATTATAACCCTCGAACTTAACGCAACGAGGTGAACTCTCATGAAAGCAATGGTTATTAACGAATTTGGTGGTCCTGAAGTATTTACTGCGGCTGAAGTAGACGCGCCGCAGCTTAAAGTTGGTCACGTGATTGTGCGTATTGCCGCAACCAGCGTGAACACAGTAGACACCATGATACGAGAAATGGGTCAAGACCTACCATTTGCTCCTGAACTGCCTGGAGGTGTATTAGGGATGGACTTTGCCGGTACGATTGAAGCCGTTGGTGAAGGCGTAGATAATTTTAGCGTTGGTGATGAAGTTTATGGGTGTGCGGGTGGCCTAGCCGACTTGCAAGGCTCGCTGGCTGAATTAATGTTAGCCGACGTTCGTCTTATTGCGCCTAAGCCCAAATCGTTGTCGATGCGTGAAGCAGCAGCTTTACCTTTGGTGGGGATCACCGCTTATGAGGGACTAACCCGCGCACAAACTGCAAAAGATCAAACTGTGTTGGTCCATGGCGGCGCTGGCGGTGTGGGTCACCTTGCTATCCAAATGGCCCGTTACTTTGGTGGATCAGTTTTTGCTACAGGTGGTTCCGACGAGCAAGCCGCCCTTATTGAGAAACTCGGTGCTACTTATATTGATTTTCGCTCAGAAAAAGTGGCTGATTATGTTGCTAAGCATACTGGTGGCGCTGGTTTCGATGTGATTTATGACTCTGTGGGTGGCGGTAACCTCCCTAACTCGTTTGAAGCTGCAAAGTTATGTGGTCAAGTAGCGACGACCGTGTCGTTTATTGAAACAGATTTAACCCCAGTGCACTTCAAAGGTTTGAGTTTGCATGTTGTATTCATGCTGATCCCTATGATCCACAACTACAAGCGTGAAAGTCATGGCGCTATATTACGCGCTATTACCGACATTGTTGATGTAGGCGCATTAACCCCCGTCTTGGATAGCGAAGTGTTTACCCTTGAGCAAGCAGGTGATGCTCATGCGCGCTTAGCAAGCGGCAAAGCCATGGGCAAAATTGTTATCGATGTCGCCTCTTAAATTTTCGTGCACAGGTTCTTGTATAAGTTTTTGAACAAGCTCTTGAATATGTTTTTGAAATAACGACTTGTGCTAACTTTTAAATTTGTACTATTTACTTTCCCTAAGCGCTTTCCCTTTGCGCACTTTTCCCCTTGGCGTTTGCAGTTTGCTCGCCAAGGGGCTTTTATTTTTCCTCTCGTCTTTAATTAATCGTCACTATCCTTATCTTTATACTCATCAATAGATCATATTTACTTATGTTCATATGTTGCGTTGCGAGTTTTTTAGCGCTATTGGTATTTTATACTCGCAACTATTGTCACTTGCTAATCAGGAAGGAAATCTTATGAAAGTAATGCGTTTGAAAGACAACAGTGAAGGCTTAGCATCACTTTACTGCGCAGACGAAGCAGAGCCAACCGTCGTCGGCAATGATGAAATTAAAGTAAGGATCCACGCTAGCTCTCTAAATTATCATGATTATAGCGTAGCGACGGGCGCTATTCCCACTGAGGGCGACCGCATCCCTATGTCTGACGGCGCTGGCGTAGTGGTAGAAGTTGGGGAAGGCGTTACACAATTTTTCCCAGGAGATCATGTGGTTTCTACCTTTTTTCCCGACTGGTTAAGTGGCGCACCTACAGTAGGTGATTTTAGTCGCACACCCGGCGACGGTATTGACGGCTACGCCAGAGAAGTCGTGGTAAAACCGCAGCAGTGGTTTACTAAAGCACCTACAGGGTGGTCTCATGAAGAAGCCGCTACTATCACTACGGCAGGGCTGACCGCATGGCGGGCTTTAGTTGTGGAAGGTAACTTGAAGGCGGGCGACACGGTTCTATTGTTAGGTACTGGTGGTGTTTCTATATATGCGCTTCAAATAGCCAAAGCAATGGGAGCGAAAGTGGCTATAACCTCAAGCTCTGATGAAAAGTTAGAGAAAGCTAAAGCCCTAGGTGCAGATTTTACGGTTAATTATAAAACAGACGAAAAGTGGGGGAAAACCGTTGCCAAGTGGACCGGCGGGAAAGGAGTCGATCACGTAGTAGAAGTGGGCGGCCCTGCCACATTAGGGCAATCTATTCATGCATGTAGAGTAGGGGGAAGTATTGTACTTATTGGGGTATTAACCGGTATTAAAGGTGATATTCCAACGGCTACTCTTATGCGAAAACAAATTAGGTTAACTGGGGTTATTGTGGGTAGCAATAAAGAGCAATGTGACTTTGTTAGTGCCTTGGAGTGTTTGGATTTTAAACCTGTGGTTGATACTACATTTGCCCTTGAAAGGCTATCGGATGCGTTTGCTTTCGAGGAATCGGGTAAACACTTTGGCAAAATTTGCGTTAGCCTTTGATCCAAAATTTGAGGGCAGCAATATTGAACGCAGCGCCCTTATAAAGGAATATAAGAATCGCTAAGGTTAACATAAAAGGAATACCATGAGCTTGTCCCATATCATGTCAACGCGTGTGGTCAGTGTACACATGGATGATAGCCTAGAATTGATACAAACTTTGTTCGCCGAAACGGGGTTTCATCATTTGGTGGTAGTGCATCAGAATCAACTGCAAGGCATCATTTCAGACCGCGACGTATTAAAGGCCACCAGCCCTTTTGCCAATACGGTTAATGAGCGTTTTCGTGACCGAGCGACACTGGAAAAAAAAGCGCATCAGATTATGACGCGAAACGTATTAACCCTTTCTGCTAGCGATTCTATTGTTAGCGCAATTTCCTTGTTCAATGAAAATAAGATTTCCTGCATCCCCATCATTGATGAGAAACGATGCCCAATTGGGATAGTATCTTGGCGAGATGTGATGCGCTTTATGGAAGCGAGGGTGAATGCTAAGAAAGGTTAATCTGCTAATTAAGGGGGGAGCCGAAAAGACAAATTAGCGACGTTTACATGAATAAAGAAGGTGCGTTTATACGCACCTTCTTTGTTGGTTAGCTTGCCATATGTAAACTAACTGGTTTTTCGATAACTCACTCTAAATAAGATGCTATACAGTACAGGTACGGCGATAAGCGTGAGAATGGTGGCAAAGGTTAATCCGCCCATAATCGTAACTGCCATGTCGGCAAAGAAGGCATCGAATAACAGGGGTGCCATACCTAAAATGGTGGTTAATGCGGCCAGCGTTACAGGACGTAAACGGCTTAATGTCGCTTCCACTATCGCTTTTTTGATTTCTAGCCCTTCTTCAATTTGTAGGTCTATTTCTTCGATAAGTACAATGGCATTTTTAATTAACATGCCGAATAAACTTAAAAACCCAAGAAGTGACATAAAGCCAAATGGCATATTGGTAGACAGAAGGCCTGTTACTACCCCGACAATAGCCATAGGTACCACTAACCAAATGATTAGCGGCTGACGAGCGTGGCCAAATAACAGTACAGAGATAATGAACATCACTAAGAAACCCACAGGTAAGCCTGCACCAAGTGCAGCTTGAGCATCGCTAGAGCTTTCAAATTCGCCGCCCCATTCAAGAGCATAACCGGCAGGAATGTCCATCGCTTCAATTTGAGGGCGAATACGCGCAAATGCTTTCGCGGCAGTTTCATTGTCGCCAGGCTCAGCTTCTACCGTGATGGTACGCAATCTATCTTTTCTATGAATGCGAAGCTCTTCGGTCACAATATCTAAACCGCTTGATACTTGCGTAAAAGGTACGTACTGACGTTGCTGAGACGACCATACTTGGCTCTCTCGAACTGATTGAATGGCAGTGTCATCGGGATGCCCCATTTTTGCCACAATACTGTAGGCATAGTCTCCGTCTTGCACACTGCCTAAGCGCAAGCCACTACTAGCATATTGCACGGTTTGACTGAAATCTGAATGAGACACGCCTGCAATTCCCGCATTGTAATTATCGTACTGGGTATTGATGGCGACACCTTTTTCACGCCAGTTATGTCGAACATCTTTGATATTGCTGTCAGCTAACATCATGCCTTTCGCTTCTTCGGCGAGGGTTCGTAAAACTTCTGCATCAGGGCCTGAGAATCGTGCTTCAAGTTTAGCGCCAGAACCTGGGCCAAACTGCATACGTTCTTGGTAGAAGTTAGCATCAAGGTCGATATTGTTGAGTAAGCCGGAAAGCTTTTCTTGAACGGCAGGAATATTCTCTAACTCATTAACCCGTACCATGAAAAAGCCGTAGTTTTCATTGGCACTTTTGGGTGCGTAAGTTAGCGTAAAGCGGTCTGCACCTTGACCAATAATGGTGGTGACTGCCGTTACATTTTCTTGCGCTAAAATACGTTGCTCAGCTTCTTTAATGATTTTTTCGGTAGCCCGAATATCACGGTCTTGAGGGCCCCAATAATGTACAAAGAAAAGCGGGGCGTTTGAGGGTGGGAAAAAGCCTTGTTTTACCATACCGAAACTGCCATAAGCTACTACGGTAATGACCATTAGCATAGCAATGGTCACCCATCGTAATTTCAATGCCCCGGTGAGTGTTTTGGTGAACCAGCGCTGCAGCAGGGTAGGTTCATCGCCATCGGTTTGCTTCACGCCTTTGCGAAAAACTAACTCGCCAAGCACTGGCACTAAAGTAACGGCTAGCACCCAGCTCATCATTAAAGAAACTAATACAACGGCAAATAAGGAATACAAGAATTCACCGGTGGCATCATCAGATAAACCAATTCCAGAGAAGGCCGCGATACCTATTACTGTTGCGCCTAATAAAGGCCACTGCGTTCGTTTCACAATAAAGCTTGCTGCATCTTTGGCCGACGCGCCGGTAGCCATTCGAAGCATCATGCCTTCGGCAACGACAATGGCGTTATCTACCAACATTCCCATGGCGATAACCATAGCGCCAAGAGAGATACGCTGAAGCTGAATATCCATTAGCCACATGATAAGAATAGTGCCAAGCACGGTAACTAATAGCACCGCGCCCACTACTACGCCAGAGCGCCAACCCATGAATAGGCACAGCGTCAGGGTCACAACGACTACCGACATCACTAGGTTTGCAATAAAGCCATCGACCGATTCGTCAACTACCGCAGCTTGGTCGTAAATCGGGGTAAGGGTAATACCCACAGGAAGGGTATTAAGTAGATGATCCACTTTAGCATTTACCCGAGTGCCTACATCAACAATGTTCACGTTAGACAGCGCTGAAACCGACACAGTTAATGCTTCTTCACCGTTATAACGAATAAGCTGAGACTGAATATCAGCAGGCTCTAACTTGAGGGTGGCTACATCGGAAACGCGAATAGAGCGATTGGTACCAGGAATAACTAACGAAAGGTTAGATATTTCTTTAATTTTATCTGGTGCCCGTTCTACGATTAACCGCACATTCTTTTCGTCTACCAATACTCTGCCGCCGTTAAAAGGGCGCAAGTTGTCTTCAAACAGCGAGGTTAGATCAGGAAAGGATATACCTAATCCGGCAAGCTGATAAGGATTCACGTAGGCAACTATCTGTTCGGTTTGCACACCACTTACAGTGACCTTCGCAACGCCTTCTGTCGTTAACAGGTCTCTTCGAATTAAGCGCGCAAATTCCCGTAACTCACTGGTGGTAAAATCGGGGGCACTTAGGGCGTAATATAGCCCGTAAACATCACCAAAATCATCGAAAACCACAGGGTCTTTTGCACCGGTCGGTAAGGATGTAGCGGCATCTCGTAAGCGCTTCCTAAGTTCATCCCAAATTTGAGGAAGCTCGTTACTGTCATAGTTGCTTTTAACTTCAACGGTAATTTCAGACAAGGCTGGCGAAGAAATTGATGTCAGCTTTTTAAGCTGCGGCATTTGCTGGATAGCAATTTCAAGAGGTTCGGTAATTTCCCGTTCCACTTTCTCTGCGCCGGCGCCAGAGTAGCTGGTGTAAACCTTCACCTGTTTAATCGTGAATTCGGGGTCTTCCAAACGACCAATATTGGTCATTGCGATAATACCGCCTAACAGTAGTATCACTACCATTAGCCATACATTTACGGGTTTATCAATTGAATAACGAGCGATATCCATAACTTACTTCTCTCCCTCGTAAGGAAGCACTTTCATGTCAGCTCGCATTTTGGTTGCGCCTGCTGCAACTACCTTTTCACCCAGCGCCAACGAACCACTTAATACCGCGAAATCTTCGTGAATGTGTTCAACAGTAACGCTAACTTTGTTCACTAATTTACTGCTTTCGTTATAAACCCAAACTCCAAAACCAGAGGCTTTGTCACCTACTAACGATTGTACTGGAACAACAACACCGTCGGGAAATGGTGAACCTTGCAAGCTCACTTTCACTACGGCACGCGCACCTGGCGTAAGAGGTAAATCTGCGCGGGGCTCCATGGCAAAAACGACTTCGTAAGTTTGCGATACAGGGTCGGGCTGAGTGTTGTGCTCTACATAGTTAACTGGGTACCACTGGGTTTCTTCAGTCGTTAAGGATGCACTAGCTTGCTCTATTCCACGATTTAGGTTCGCGGTGAGTAGCCTTTCAGGCACGTTAATATTGAAGTAAATTTTAGAGACATCTTGTAAGCGAGCAATAGGTGTTCCCGCGGCAACAAAGCTATTATTTTCAACAAGACGCTGAGACACCTTGGCATCGAAAGGTGCATATAATTGGGTGTAACTTAAATCCTGCTTCGCCGTTTTTAGCTCTATTTCAGCTAATTCGTAGGTGGTTTTTGCAGTATCAAGGGTACTTTGCGCGACCAGTTTCTGCGCATACATTTTTTCAATACGATCTAATTCGCGTTTGGATTGTTCCAAGCGAGTGCGCTGTTCGTCAACACGGCGCTCAAAAGGTTGTCTGTCAATTGTGGCTAACAGCTTGCCTTCTTCAATATCGCTACCTGTAGTTAAATCGGTTTGAACTAACCTTCCTGATACTTCAAAACTAAGATCTACCGTTTTTACTGCAGAAACGACTGCCGGAAAAGTAAATTCGTCAAATGCAGGAACAGTGCTCACCTCAGCGAGTTTCACATAGCGAGGGGCGACAGTTTGCTCTTGTGTATCATCTTCTGATGTACAACCAGCAAGGGTGAGAACAGACAGGGCAGTAAACGCAACAAGGTGACGAATTCGCGAAATAGACATAGGAAATTTTCGATCCGTATTTGTGGTGAATACAGTATAGACGACTATACTCACCTATAATTAAAGTACACTGTGCGGTGCATTTTAGAGATCATCCATTGAAAAGTAAACTGTGCAGTGTAAAATGACCGCATATTATTTTTAGACAGTAAAATTATGACTAGCACTACACGTACCCGAAGTGATGTTAAGCGAGATGCCATTATACAAGCAGCAAAGCAAGCATTTCAGGAATTTGGCGTTAACGGAACCAGCATGGATAAGCTGGCTGAGCTAGCGAACGTGTCTAAAAGAACAGTGTACAATCATTTCTCAGCAAAGGAAGAGCTGGTCATGCACCTAATTAAAGAGCAGTGGCAATCAGCCCTTGTTGATATAGGTGCGCCTTATGATCCCCAGGCCTTGTTGGCTGACCAACTCACCGACCTGATAATGGCTGACATCAATTTTATGAGCGGGGATGAACACTTAGAGTTGGCCCGCGTTGCTATTGGCCACTTTTTTTATGAACCCACTCGATTGAAAGATGAAGTTGCCCAACTTCAAGCCCAAGAAAAAGCGATGCATAGGTGGTTAAAAGCCGCCAAAAAAGACAACCGTATGGTTTTTGATGACATTGAGCAGGTGGTTGAAGAGATGGATAGCCTTATAAAAGGGCAATGCTTTTGGCCACAACTGTTTAAGTTAGAAGATCCGCTTACTGAAGCGCGGAAGTTGCAAATTGCAAAAGGCGTGACTGCACTAATACTGTGTCGTTATGGCGTGAATGCACCTCACCGCACGACATAAATTTACGGCAACATGTGTTGATACCGCCGTTTGCAACATGGCGGTATCTGCATACTGATTTTACACTTGCGGGTAGGGAAGCCCAACATATTGGGTCGCAATGACCTCTTGCCCTGCTTTGTTGGTCAAAAAGAAGTCGAGCTCAGATTTCATAAAGCGCTCAAAGGTTTTTTGATCTAAATTATTGGCGGTGCCCGCATCGTCTTTAAAGTCGTGCAGCATGTTACTCATCCACCATGAAAAGCGTTCAGCTTGCCAAACCCGGTTAAGCGCCAATTCTGAGTAGCCTTGTACTGCGCTTGGCTCGCCATCATTATAAACTTTACATAACAATCGATACAAAATTGATACGTCAGAAGCAGCCAAATTTAGGCCTTTAGCACCGGTTGGAGGCACAATGTGCGCCGCATCACCCACTAAAAACAAGTTACCTAACTGCATTGGCTCACACACGAAGCTGCGAAGCGGTGCGATACTTTTTTCTATGCTCGGGCCGGTAACAAGTTTCCTCGCGGTATCAGCAGGCAGGCGCTTTTTAAACTCATCCCAAAACTTATCGTCACTCCAATCTTCAACTTTGTCAGTTAGCGGCACTTGAATGTAATAGCGAGAACGGGTGCTAGAGCGTTGGCTGGCCAACGCAAAGCCTCTGTCTGTTTTACAATAAATAAGCTCATCGCTGACGGGAGGGGTGTCACTCAATAAACCTAACCAACCAAAAGGATATACTCGTTCGAACTCAGTTCGCTTTTCTTCTGGAATGGTTTTGCGTGACACCCCATGAAAACCATCGCAGCCTGCAATATAATCGCAGTCAAGTAGGTAGCTTTCTCCCTCGTGCTCAAAAGTCACGGAAGGAGAGGCGCTATCAACATCATTTAACACGACGTTCGTTGAGGAATAATATGTGGAAGCCCCGTTCTCTTTTCGTGCAACCATTAAGTCGCGCGTGACTTCAGTTTGCCCATAACACATGACCGTTTTGCCACCTGTGAGCTCATTAAGATCGATGCGATAAGAGGTGCCATAGTAGCTAATAGCGAACCCATCATGGACATGACCTTCTTCATCCATTCGGTCACTTACATCTGCTTCTCGTAACAAGTCAACTAAGCCTTGCTCAAGTATACCCGCTCGAATTCGGCCTAATACATAATCGGGGGATACGCGTTCGATGATAATATTATCAATCCCTTTTTTGGCTAAGAGTTGACCTAACAACAAGCCTGAAGGACCGGCTCCTATAATAGCGACTTTGGTTTTTATATTTTGCATCATCTTCTCGTGGTAACTCATTCAGTGTCGTTATCATTCACCAATTGATGGAAGTATGTAATTCAACTATGCAGCTGATTATTGTACTTTTGAATCATGTTAACTTAATGTGTTAATACGTAAATGATGAGCTTGTTGCCATGTTTAACCCTATTCCATTCTACGATTTATACGGCGAATCCTTTATCCGTAAAGAGGTTGGGCTTGCTCATGTCGAGGATATTGCATTTCGTAGTTGTGATCTTGAATGGCAAATTGCGCCGCATAGGCACGACAAGCTCTCGCAAGTCGTTTGTACTTTTGATAATACATGGGACGTACAGTTAGACGAAAAGTGTTATACATTAAGTGGTAATTGGCTGGTACTGATTCCGGCAGGGGCAGTGCATGGATTTAAGTTCGAACCCAACACCAAAGGCTTTGTTATTTCATTGAATCAAGACCTTCTAGAGAGCACGAGTATCGGCGAACAACAGTCAACATTGCCAGCGCTATTATGGACTCCCTCAGTTATCGAGTTTCGAGACAAGCTACAACTTAAGCGATTTACGACCTATGTAGAACTGTTAAGGGACGAGCTAAACAGTGGTGAAGCGGACCAAACGGCTGCGGTTAGTCATTTGGTTCAAATGCTGTTACTTATCATAAAACGACAACAGCACATTCACGCCGTTAGCGAAGGTGCTAGCGGCAGAGAGTCAAAAGTGCTACTTGGATTTAGACATCTAATTGAGCAACACTATAGGCAACACTTATCGGTGAAAACTTATGCCGAGCAATTACATGTTTCTGTTTCTACCCTCAATCGATTATGCCAAGGAAAGTTAAATGATTCGCCCAAGGCCATTATCCATCAGCGTTTAATTATTGAGGCCAAACGTCGTTTGGTTTACACCAGTCAAAGTGTTGACGAAATTTCCGCTTTTCTAGGGTTTAATGACCCAGCCTATTTCAGCCGTTTCTTCAAACAATTCGTTGGGCTCACCGCCAGTGCTTTTCGTCAACAAGGGAACAAATTTTAGTGTTGCGGTGAGCTACATCTCGTTACCAATTTCGATCAGGAAGTCTAAAAACACACGTGTTTTGCTTGGCAGCAGACGACGGCTTGGGTATACCAAAGACAGTACAGAGCGGTTCATGTAAAATTCGATGTCAGTACAAACATTCACTAATTCGCCGCTTTCTAGTTGTTTCTTACAGTACTGGATAGGAATAATAGCTACACCATTTCCGCCCGTAACGGCTTCTCGAACTGTAATTGGGTCGTTCACCTTAATGGTCTGGGTTTTCAAGTCCACAAGACGTTTTTGGCCATCAACACGAATAGGGAAGCGGGGATTAGCATAGCGAGTCTCACAAAACTGAACATGTTGTTGAAGTGTTTCCTCATGCTGGGATAAATCGTTCGCGGCGGCATATTCAGGGCTAGATATGCATATGAGGTGACTATCGTTCAGCTTACGGATAATAAGCTCAGAATTTTGTGGTGTACCAACGATAAGCGCGATATCAATGTTATCGCGGATGATATCAACCGGTAGGCTGGTGACAATGATCTCTAATTCTATTTCGGGGTATCGTCGTCGAAATTCGCCAAGACGGGGTGCTAAAAACTCTCTGGTAAACGCCACTGGCATGGCTGCTACTAGTTTACCTTTTGGATACGTGGTTAACCCTGAAACCAGTGAATCGGCCTCTTTAACCTGCTCCATAATATTTAAACCCTGCTCATAAAATGCTTTACCATCTTCAGTAAGCCTCACATTTCGAGAGTTTCTTTCTAACAGTCGAATACCTAGCGCCAATTCTAACCGTGTAATAGCTTTACTCACATACGACTTGGACAAGCCTAAATGATCTGCGGCATGAGAAATGCCTTTCTGTTCCACTGCCGCTAAAAATAGCGGCAAATCATCTATTTTCCATTGCATGTCAATCTCCAGTGAGGGGGACACCCGTTTTACCTTATTTGTTTCCATATGGAAACAGTTTGTTCTTATTTGCTTAATTGTTTCCTTCTTTATTTGTTAATAAAGTGTGACTGCATACATTAATCAATTAAGTGAGTGAGGCATAAGACATAGCCAGTGGCTTTAAAAACCAATGTTGCTGACTTACTCATTTAGCGTTTTCGAAATCTCATATACCGAGGTGAACTATGTCGGTTTGTTATACAGATATACCGCGTCCAGACGAGGCGGTAGTTGCTAAGTATCAGGGCGCAGAAGTGGCCACTGTGCATGAAGCCCAAGGCCGCAAAGGCTTATTAGCGGATTACATGCGTCCAATCTATAAACCCGCAAAAATTGCTGGTCCTGCGGTGACGTGCGAAGTCGCGCCAGGAGATAACTGGATGATTCATGTAGCGGTCGAGCAATGTCAGCCTGGTGACGTTTTAGTGGTTAAACCGACGAGCGCGAGTAGCGATGGTTTTTTTGGCGACTTATTGGCTACGTCATTGAAAGCACGCGGTGTACGTGGGCTCATTATTGAAGGTGGCGTGCGTGACACGGCAACGCTTACCGAAATGAACTTTCCGGTTTGGTCGAAAACTATTTTTTCTCAGGGCTGCGTGAAAGAAACCATTGCTAACGTTAACGTGCCGATCACCTGCGCCAATGCTTACATTCGCCCTGGTGATATGGTCGTGGCTGATGAAGATGGTGTCGTTGTGGTTAAACGGGAAGAGGCCAGTGAGGTATGGGGGAATGTTGAAAAACGCATGTCTAACGAAGAAGCCAAAAGAATACGTTTTGAAAACGGTGAATTAGGGTTAGACATTTACAACATGCGAGAGCGCCTTGCCAATAAAGGCTTAGTTTACGCTAAGTATGAAGATAAATGAAAATGCAGGTAAACCCCAATAAGAACGGCAAGGTACAACACGCTGTTCCGTGCTGTCTATTTCGAGGCGGCACATCCAAGGGGCTATATTTTCTTGCTGAAGATTTACCTCAAAACGCTGATGAGCGCGATCAGGTTCTATTGCGTTTGATGGGGTCGCCTGACCCTCGCCAAATCGATGGTTTAGGTGGCGCACATCCCCTTACCAGTAAAGTCGCTATTGTGAGTAAATCAGAGCGCGACGATGCAGATGTAGATTACCTTTTTGTGCAAGTCGTCGTAGATAAGGCGCAAGTCAGTACGGCGCAAAATTGCGGCAATATTCTGGCTGGAGTTGGCCCTTTCGCAATTGAAAAAGGCTTGGTACCTAGCAGCGTTAGCCATACTGACGTGCGAATTCATATGCTTAATACCGGTGCAAATGCTACTGCGCGAGTAGAAACCCCGGGGGGCATGGTTAATTACCAAGGTAACGCACAAATAGATGGCGTGCCTGGCAGCGCAGCACCTATCTTTCTCGATTTTTTAAATATTGCGGGTTCAAGCTGCAAAAAAATGTTCCCCACCGGAAACGCCCAAGATGTGATTTTAGATGTACCGGTAACATGCATAGACAACGGCATGCCAGTAGTTCTGATTAACGCACAGTCATTCGGGTTAACCGGTGCAGAGTTACCTAGCGAGCTTGAAGCAAACGAAGCATTAAAAGCTAACGTTGAGGCTATTCGTTTAGAGGCCGGTAAGCTAATGAACTTAGGTGATGTGAGTAACAAAACGGTGCCTAAAATGAGCCTGATTTCACCTGCGTTACAAGGCGGGTTAATCAATACCCGTACCTTTATTCCTCATCGAGTTCACGATGCAATTGGCGTGTTGGGCTCAGTGAGCGTTGCGACGGCCTGTGTATTAAGCGGCACAGTAGCAAACGAGCTAATTCAGAAAAGCTTTGATGACAGCGCTATGGCTATTGAAGTTGAGCATCCGACAGGCCAGTTTACCGTCGAAATGGAAGTTTCTGGTAGCCACGATATTAGCCAGTTTTATGTAAAGCGTGCTGCCTTATTACGCACTGCGCGTTTGTTAATGCGCGGCGAGGCAATGCTGTCGTGTGAATAATAACGAGCACAAATTAACCCATTAACTTTTACTGTTGCCCGTTACGTCGTTGGTATGTTGATGAACAAGCAACAGGTGAACTTAGGATAACAACATGATCATAGATTGCCACGGTCACTACACTACCGCACCCGAACCCCTACAGCTATTTCGCGAAGCGCAAATAGCTGCTTTTAAGGCAGGTAAAGCCTTGCCAGAAGTTCCCTATATTAGTGACGATCAAATTCGCGACAGTATCGAGAAAAACCAAATTAAGTTGCTAGACGAGCGTGGTTTGGATATGACCATATTCTCACCTCGTGCTTCAGCAATGGCACATCATGTCGGTGATGAGACCGTATCAAAGCAATGGACCAGTGCGTGTAATGACCTAATAGCAAGGGTAGTTGAGTTATATCCAGAGCGCTTTATAGGTGTGTGTCAGCTACCCCAGTCTGTGGGAGTACCGATTAAAAATTCGATTCAAGAGCTGGAGCGTTGTGTAAAAGAAAAAGGGTTTGTTGGATGCAACCTAAATCCAGACCCATCAGGGGGGCATTGGAATTCTGCGCCTTTAACTGACCCAAGTTGGTATCCATTCTACGAAAAAATGGTAGAGCTTGATGTGCCGGCCATGATCCACGTATCAGGTTCATGTAACGCCAATTTTCATGCCACAGGTGCCCACTATATGAATGCTGATACCACCGCATTTATGCAGTTCTTAGAAGGTAACTTGTTCAAAGATTTTCCAACGTTACGATTCATTATACCTCATGGGGGCGGCGCAGTTCCTTATCACTGGGGACGCTATCGAGGCTTGGCCGATATGCTTAAGCAACCGCCGCTTCGCGAACATGTAATGAAAAATGTCTTTTTTGACACCTGCGTTTATCACCAGCCAGGTATCGATTTGTTGTTCGACGTGATTGATATCGACAACATTTTGTTTGGGTCTGAAATGATTGGTGCCGTTCGCGGTATTGATCCAGAAACCGGTAACTATTTTGATGATACGAAGCGCTATGTAGATTCGATAGCGTTGTCAGAGGTAGATAGACAAAAGGTGTATTCAGGAAATGCTCGCCGAGTTTATCCCGCGCTAGGTAAAAAATTACAGGCGATGGGGTTATGAGTGCATTTACCAAAGATGTGGATTGGTTAGATTGGCATCCATCACCTTCAAAACCTACATATATGGTGCCAGCCGGCGCCGTGGATGCCCACTGCCATGTATTTGGTCCCGGCGATAAATTTCCGTTTGCACCGCAGCGAAAATACACCCCTTGTGATGCTTCTAAACATCAACTTTGGGCACTACGCGATTATCTCGGTTTTAGTCGAAATATATTGGTACAAGCTACCTGTCACGGGGCAGACAATCGCGCTTTGGTTGATGCGCTTAATACATCAGAAGGGCTAGCTAGAGGTGTGGCTACTGTCACTGAAACGGTTACCGATGCTGAACTTGATGCGCTCCACCAGGCCGGGGTTAGAGGTGTTCGTTTTAACTTCGTGAAGCGCCTTGTTGACGCATTGCCTTTTGATTCCCTAAAGCGCATTGCGGCAAGAATTAAAGAGCTAGATTGGCATATTGTCATTTATTTTGAAGGGCAAGAGCTTCCAGAGCTTTATGAGTTCTTCACTAATTTGCCAACCACGGTAGTGGTTGACCACATGGGCAGACCTGATGTCACTAAACCTTTAGATGGTCCTGAATTCGCCTTGTTCTTGAAGCTAATGCGTGAAAATGAAAACTTTTGGTCGAAAGTCAGTTGTCCAGAACGTTTATCTGTTGAAGGCCCATCAAAGCATTATTTAGATGTAGTGCCTTTTGCACGCACCGTGGTAGAGCAATTTTCAGACCGCGTGTTGTGGGGGACAGACTGGCCTCATCCAAATATGAAAACCCATACGCCTGATGACGGCATGCTGGTGGATATGCTGCCTTTAATTGCACCAACAGACTCGTTACAGCAAAAGCTACTTGTCGAAAACCCCATGCGCCTGTATTGGCCTGAACAGGTTAAATAGAGTTGAGGAAGCAATAATGTCTTTAGATAAGTCTTATCAAAAAATCCCAGGAACCACCATTTTTGATGCAGAAATGGGCAGACGAGGTTATCACCTCAACCAATTTTGTATGTCGTTAATGAAAGCAGAAAACCGCGCACGGTTTAAAGCTTGTGAGCGTCAGTATTTGGATACATGGGATATGAGCGAAGAACAAAAGGAAAGTGTGCTAGCAAGAGATTACAACCGAATGATGGCTACAGGGGGCAATATTTATTTCCTTGCAAAGATATTCTCATGTGACGGGCTCAGCTTTCAGTTTGCGGCAGCAAGTATGACTGGTATGAGCCAACCAGACTATGCACAAATGATGTTAAACGGTGGTAGGACACCTACTGGCAATATGTATAAGGAAAATAATAATGGCTAAGATTACCGCCGGCGTTGCTACGTCGCACGTTCCCGCTATTGGCGCAGCCATTGATAATGGTAAAACCAACGATCCTTATTGGAAGCCCTTGTTTGCAGGCTATGATTTTGGGAAAGAATGGATACAACAGAGCAAGCCAGATGTCGTCATTCTGGTTTACAACGACCATGCCTCTGCATTCGATATGAATGTTATCCCTACCTTTGCGTTAGGTTGCGCTCCCTCTTTTGCACCAGCTGATGAAGGGTGGGGGCCGCGGCCAGTGCCTACAGTAATGGGGCACCCTGAAATGGCCTCGCATATTGCACAATCGGTTATTCAGCAAGATTTCGACTTAACTATCGTTAACGACATGGACGTAGATCACGGGTTGACCGTACCTATGTCTCTTATGTTCGGTCAGCCCGAAATGTGGCCATGCAAGGTTATCCCCTTGGCGGTAAATGTGGTTCTGTATCCCGCGCCATCGGGTAAGCGATGCTATGCACTAGGTAAAGCCATTCGAAACGCTGTTGAAAGTTTTGATGAAGATCTCAATGTTCAAATTTGGGGAACTGGTGGAATGAGCCACCAACTACAAGGCCCTCGTGCAGGGCTAATCAATCAAGAGTTCGATAACAATTTCTTAGATCGCATTGTCGATGATGCGGAGAATTTAGCGCAAATGCCTCATTTTGACTATTTGAATCAAGCTGGTTCAGAAGGGGTTGAATTAGTCATGTGGATGGTCATGCGTGGCGCCTTAAACGACAAGGTGGAAACGAAAAAGCGCTTTTATCATGTACCCGCATCGAATACGGCCGTTGGCCATCTTATATTAGAAAATAAATAGGAATTAATTATGAAAGTAATCGTAGTAGGACCTGGTGCATTCGGAATAAAACACCTCGAGGGCATAAAAAATATTGATGGTGTTGATGTGGTGGCGTTAGTAGGCCGTTCTGTTGAGAAAACGCAAAAAGTTGCAAATGAATATGGCATTGAGCACGTATTTACTGACTTAGCTGAAGCACTTAACATTGACGCCGATGCAGTTATTTTATGTACGCCTACCCAACAACATGCCGAGCAATCCATTCAATGCATGAAAGCAGGTAAGCATGTTCAGGTAGAGATCCCTCTCGCGGACAGCTGGTTTGATGCTGAAGCTGTTATGAAGGTGCAAGAGGAAACGGGGTTAACTTGTATGGTGGGACATACACGTCGTTTTAACCCTTCGCACCAATGGATAAATAAGCGCATTACCGCCAATGAACTGAACATCCAACAAATGGATGTACAAACTTACTTTTTCCGTCGTAAAAATATAAATGCGAAAGGGGAGCCTCGTTCTTGGACCGATCACCTGCTATGGCATCATGCTGCCCATACCGTTGATTTGTTTGCCTATCAAGCCGGCAGCAAAATTGTAAAGGCGAATGCCTTGCAAGGGCCGATTCACCCTGAGCTAGGTATTGCCCTTGATATGTCTATTCAGCTACAAGCGGAAAATGGCGCAATTTGTACGCTGTCGCTGTCGTTTAACAATGATGGACCTCTAGGGACATTCTTCCGCTATATTTGTGACAATGGCACTTATATCGCACGCTACGATGACTTGGTTAACGGCAAAGAGGAAACTATTGATGTGTCTACTGTAGACGTTTCAATGAACGGGATTGAATTGCAAGACAGGGAGTTTTTTGCCGCTATTCGAGAAGGTCGAGAGCCTAACTCAAGCGTGGGGCAGGTATTAAACTGCTATAAAGTACTGCACGATCTTGAGCAGCAATTGGTGTGACAGCATAACGATGTAACAGGGGGATGGCGTGAAACAACGAATACTTGCGGGACAACACGTATCGGAAATCGGTTTAGGCTGTATGAACTTAAGCCATGCTTATGGTCATCCTTTATCTGAAGCCGATGCGGCGGAGGTTATTACCGAAGCGGTAGAGCTTGGCGTAACCCATTTCGATACCGCGGCATTGTATGGTTTTGGTAAAAACGAAGCCTTGTTGGGGAAGTTACTCAAGCCCCATCGGCAGCGTATTTTTTTAGCAAGTAAATGTGGTATGACGGGCGTTGACGGTAAGCGCGTAATTGATGGCCGTCCGGCCACGTTGCGCGCCACCCTTGAAAAGACGCTAACCAGCTTACAAACCGACAGTATCGATTTATATTACCTTCATCGCTGGGACAAAAATGTACCAATTGAAGATAGCGTTGGTGAGTTATCACGAATGGTTGAGGAAGGGAAAATCCAAGGGATAGGACTAAGCGAAGTGTCGTCCCACACTTTGCGCAAAGCCCATGCCGTGCATCCCATCGCGGCACTTCAAACAGAATACTCGTTGTGGACGCGAAATGCAGAAATTTCAGTACTTGAAGCTTGTGCTGAACTAGGTACGGCCTTTGTGGCATTTTCGCCGTTAGCCCGTGGCTTTTTGAGCGGAAAAGTGACGGATAGTAGTGGCTTAATTGAAGGGGATATTCGCAAAGGTATGCCGCGTTTTCAAGCCGAACATATGCAAAAAAACCTACCTTTGTTGACCGCGCTAAATGGGATTAGTCAGGTACATCAGTGCTCAATGGCGCAAGTCAGTTTGGCGTGGTTACTACAGCAAGGCCGCCATATTCATTTAATTCCTGGTACTACTAAACTGCCACACCTTCGTGAAAACGTTAAGGCGTCAAATGTAACCTTGAGTGGCAGGGAAATTGAAACCTTGAACAGGGTATTCGACCATCAAAAAATTAGTGGAAAGCGATACCCCGCAGCTACGCAGTTGGAAATCGATACCGAAGAATTTTAACAGTGGTTTCGCTAATCTATTGCCTAGCCTAATCCATATGTTGCAGCGCGCCAATGTCTAATAAATAAAACGGCGCGCGTAAAATAACAATGAAAAACATCAATCTCTACTCTACACCCTTAAGGAAATAACCCTATGCGAGTGCTGCAAGAACCTCATTCCGACATTGGAAAAAGCGATATCAATTTATCGACGTTAGGCATTACCGATAACCCAGAAATAATCTATAACCCAAGCTATGAAACCTTGTTTACTGAGGAAACTAATCCATCTTTAATTGGGTTTGAGAAAGGTCATCAAACTGAGTCCGGCGCTATTTCAGTCGACACTGGGGTTTTTACCGGCCGCTCGCCAAGAGATAAGTACATTGTTAAAGATGACACTACACGAGAGACCATTTGGTGGTCTGATCAAGGTAAGAACGACAACAAAGCCATGACACCAGAAACTTGGTCTCACCTTAAAGGCCTGGTTACCGAGCAACTGTCGGGTAAACGTTTATTTGTTGTTGATGCCTTCTGTGGTGCTAACGACAATACCCGTTTAAGCGTGCGCTTTGTAACCGAAGTAGCGTGGCAAGCTCATTTCGTGAAAAACATGTTTATTCGCCCAAGCGACCAAGAGCTTGAAGACTTTGAGCCCGATTTTGTTGTGATGAATGGCGCTAAGGTGGTGAATAACAAATGGCAAGAACAAGGTTTACATTCTGAAAACTTTGTAGCATTTAACCTTACTGAGAAAATTCAAATTATTGGCGGTACATGGTATGGCGGTGAAATGAAAAAAGGGATGTTCTCAATGATGAACTACTTTTTGCCGCTTAAAGGTATTGCCTCTATGCACTGTAGTGCTAACGTGGGTGAAAAAGGGGATGTCGCCATATTCTTTGGATTGTCAGGCACAGGCAAAACTACGCTGTCTACTGATCCCAAAAGAGAGCTTATAGGCGATGATGAACATGGATGGGATGACAATGGCATCTTTAACTTTGAAGGTGGTTGTTACGCCAAAACGATTAACCTCAGTGAAGAGAACGAACCGGATATATACCAAGCCATAAGGCGAGATGCGTTATTAGAAAACGTGGTTGTAAATGCTGACGGTAAGATAGATTACGACGACAACGCAAAAACTGAAAATACACGGGTGTCATACCCAATAAATCATATCGACAATATAGTTAAACCTATATCTCGCGCAGGGCACGCCAATAAAGTCATTTTTCTTACTGCGGATGCATTTGGTGTACTCCCATCGGTATCTAAGTTAACTCCAGAACAAGCCGAATATTATTTTTTATCGGGCTTTACCGCTAAGTTAGCCGGTACCGAGCGAGGAATAACAGAGCCTGCTCCCACCTTTTCCAGTTGTTTTGGCGCAGCATTTTTAAGTCTGCACCCGACAAAATACGCAAATGTGTTACGTAAACGGATGTTAGCATCAGGGGCTCGCGCCTATTTAGTCAATACGGGCTGGAATGGGAGCGGCAAGCGTATATCAATCAAAGACACCCGTGCCATTATAGACGCAATTTTAGATGATTCGATTGAGCAACATACTACCGAAAATTTACCCATTTTTAATTTAGAAATTCCATGTTCGATAGATGGGGTTAGCCCTGAAGTGCTCGACCCTCGACACACTTATTCAAAGGCCGAGGAATGGCAAACCAAAGCAAAAAGTTTAGCGACGCAATTTGTCGAGAACTTCGAAAAGTTTACCGATGTGGAAAATGGTGCTGCGCTCGTGTCTTCAGGCCCACAATTGTAGATATTGTAGAAGGTTGACTGGCTACGATTTAATAAGCATATTATTGTTTAAATCTTCATGTATAAGAAAGGGCGATGTTGATCATCGCCCTTTTTTATATGTGTAGCGTGTTGAGGTACATTTAGGTTGGTGTGGAATTAGCGTACTTCATAAACGCTAATTACTACTGACCGTGGATTATGTCGCGACTGTATGGTTCCCACAAAAAAAGACGTATTTAGCCAGTCGTATTGACCCTTTGGGGCGTGAAACACAGGGCGCGTAAACGCATAACGACTTCCGGTAAGGTGGTGCACTATCCCCTTGTTGTGAATAATAATAGTTGTGCCATCATGGGTTTTAATCGTATACAGCGCCTCAATGTTTTTCACCTTGTCGGGCCGGTCAACTTGCCAATCAGCCCCCCCCGGCACAACATGGCCGCGGATATCGTTCCCTTGAAAGCTGCCTCCGGTTATGGGCACTATGTAGCGATGGCCGTCATCGGTATTGCCCACATCGACTTTGTCACCCAATAATACGTTTATTTCCAAAACCGGTTCGGCGGCGATCTGCGGTAAAGGGGAGGGTGATTTAATGAGGGGAAGGTCGTTGTCAGTGTGTGGGGAAGAATGAGCTATTAATGAAAATAGTAAGGATAAAAATAATGCAAAGGTTCTCATGCACTTTCTCCGATAAAAAAGGGCGCTGCATGCGCCCTGTACTGTTACTAACACAGCGACCTAAATTTTGAGTGAAGCCTGTAAATACATAGTGCGACCAATTGCGTCAAATACGCCCTGGTTGGTCACACCTACAGAGCCGCCAATGACAGGTGGTTCTTTGTCTGTGAGGTTGTTCACCCCGCCTCTAAGAGACAAGTTTTCTGTTATTTGGTAGCTACCTGATAAATCAATATAGCTATAGCTATCGCTGCCTGCGGTATCAGATTCTGGGTTATTAACCACGCTTACATCATCCATACTTGATGTATAGCGCCATCTTGCTGTCAGAGAAAATACATCATGATTTAGGGTGATGCTGTTCATCACTTTCCAATCAGGGTAGCTTTCTGAATTAGATATTGTGCCTGCAAAATCCTGATATGGACTGTCTTCAAATACAGCGGTTTCGAACTTATTCAAATGGTTTGCAAAACTCATAATTTCAATGGTAGTTGAGTCGCTAATAAAACTGGCTGGCAACGACCAATTAAAAGAAATATCGAGACCACTCGTCTTATAGCCACCTAGATTCAAATAAGGTTGATTTACATACGAAAAGATACCACTGGACTGGCGCTCAAACTGCTGACAGAAAAAGTTTTCAGTGTCATATGAAGGGTTAGAGCCGTCTAAGTTGTAGCATTTGGCCAGCGATTGATCTGCTGGAATAGCAGCAATTGCTTTATCTATTTCAATACTGTAGAAGTCCACCGTTAAGGACATATCTTTCAAATACGCTTCGGTAAATGGTGACTCTATTACTGCACCGAGGGTAATAGAGTCAGCCTCTTCTGGAGACAATGTTCTATCGCCATAGGTAGTAGTTACTAACGCATCTGAAGGCTGACGAAAGCGCCCCAGTAGAGAAGGGTTAAGCCCGGTTGCTATGCACAAATTAGCAATTGCTTCGGCATTCTCCCCTGAAAGGCCGGGGTGACGATAGTCACAGGGATCGCCGCTACCACTGTTCGGCGAGCCAATTCCAGATACTTGTTGTGTTCCTGCATTGAAGAACTCTTCAGCGTTAGGAGCACGTAAAGCACTCTGGTAGCCTGTGCGTAATAACACATTACTGATTGGACGCCAATCTAACTCTGCCTTGTAAGTATTTGCGGTGCCAGCCAAATTGTATTCAGAGAAGCGATAACCTAGTGTTAAGTTAAGTGATTCCGCAAATTCATGTCCACTTAGTAAAGGAACATATACTTCAGCGGATATCTCCTTAATATCAATACTACCTTCCGTATACTGCGAAGCTGAAAGGCTTGCTAAACGGTTCGCGGCAATGTCATCATCAGGTTTAAATTCGTATGAATTTTTTCTATAGTGGGCGCCTAATGCGAAGCGCACTTCACCAGCATCTAACTCCATCAACATCCCTTCAAGCAAACCTTCTACAACGGTCTGTTCTAAAGTGGTGGTGTTAAGTGGTGTTCTGGAAATATAGGCTAAACACTCGTCAGAAACTTGGCTTAAGCCATTAAAAACCTGATACCCACCGCTACAAATACTATCGCCGCCATCTGGCGCATCAACAAGTTCTTGCATTGCGGTGTAACTAACTGAGCCTGAAGTCGTTTGGTCTTTATTAACTGTGCGACCTTGCGATACGTGAATATTCCAGGACATATCACGGCTATCGATATACCCGCTAAGTCCTACCAAACCTTGCCATACCTCAGACTCAGTATTGTAAGTTCTAGGGCCAGCCGCACCAAATCGCACTTGATATTCAACTGGGGCATCTGGCGTGTTGCGTGAAGCTAGCAACGTAGAGAGCGCTTCATTTTGCGCTAAGTAGGGGTTAGTAACAGGAACGAATACGCTCCAAGGTGCAGCAAGAACTGGTTCAGAGCCAATATTTTGGGCTTCACTGTTTGAATATTGAAAATGACCATAAGCCGTAATTTCATTATCTAAGGTATAGTCCGCTTTACCAAAAATGGCTGTGCGCTCTAACGGTACTTGAACATAGTTATTATACCCTGGGTGATAACCAAACGAACTATCGGTCTTAATGAAAGGCGCGTCTGTTGGTCCTCTATAGTTAGTCGCTCTGCCGCCACTAACGGCAAATATTGTATTGTCATCATTAACACCGAAAAAACTTCTATTGCTTACACCTGAAATACCATACGAGGCAAATAACGCATCAACGGCAGCTTGGCTAGGGGCTACATCCGGGAGTGTGCGGCTATAAGGGGTGAAGCCACTAGGGTTCTGTTCTAAGAAGAAGGGCCTTTCTTGAATAGATATCCCTTTGCGATCTACATATTCTGCGCTAATAAAAGCGTTACCACGGGAGTCGGCAAAATCACTGCCATAGGCTAACCCATACAGTGTGCTTAATCCGTCACCATCTTTAGGCTGCGTCAACTTGGCGGTAACTTCAATACCATCGAGATCTCGACGACTTTTAAAGTTCACCACGCCAGACATTGCATCAGAACCATAGGTCGCTGATGCACCTCCGCTGACAATTTCAACACCGCCAATTGCATTTGAAGGTAATGTGTTGATATCGATGGCGCTATTGGCGCTTGAAGACTGCAAGCGTCGACCATCGAGTAGCACTAGATTGCGCTGAGGTCCCAATCCCCTAAGGTTTAACGTAGATTGCCCAACCGTTCCGCCGGAGCTACTATTACTAAAGTTCCCCGTCCCTGGTTGAAACTGAGGAAGTTGGCGAAGGTAGTTATCTATAGTGGCATCACCAGACACAGCAAAATCTTCAGCAGAAGTTGAGATGGTTGGACTGGAGGAGACCAAGTCTTTGCGCTTTATGCGAGTGCCGGTAACCTCTATGGTTTCAACAACTGATTCGTCAGCCGCTGTTTGATCTGATGGGACTTGTGCCTGCACCATGGCAGGCGTTAACAAGATATTTAATAAGACCGCTAGTTTTGTTTTTGTGTGCTTTTTAGTCATTGCATTCCCCTTGTAATGCTTATGTTTCCTAATCGTTTCGTCTACATCTATAAAAAACTAAGAGCACTAACTTCACGGTGTATTCTCGTTTTATAGAATTGATGGCAAATATTTGAATGTTGCTTAAGTGTTTAATTTGTTGTGAAGATGTTAATGGCGTGCGGATTTAATGAAATGGCAAAAAATGACTAAATAATTGCCATTTAGTGACAATTAGTATTTTATGCAAAGTGTAAGGGGCTCTCGTTGACGAAAGTTAATCGGTCAATGCGGTGTATAGCGCTGCGTAGCTCGCCTTTTATACCAGCAACAGCGCTTACAATAGGAAGGTATAAATATTAGTAATTTCCTACTAAGTTACTGTAACTATAGGTAATTACGTAAATCCATACGTCAAATAATGTCACGCAGCGTTTTTAATCGTTTAATAATATTCAATGAGGTACTAATACCTTATAAAAGCACAACAGCATTTAGGTGAGAACGCTTTTTCAATTTATGTGCATAAAATTGGTTTTGGCGTGATATGTCACATTAATTGTCATTCTGTGCCATGTTAAATAATATACAAACAATTAACATATTTATTGCTTGGCCTCAGATACCGCGTGATTTGGTAAAAAAGAGGATGGAGCGGGTGGTCAACCGCCTTCAACAGATAGCTCAAATGCTATATCGACCTATAAATTATGATGAGAAGATTTTTGTGAATATACCTACGCTAGTTGCTTCTGCCTTATTGGGGACCGTGATAGTAAGTGCATGTGCACCAACGCAATCAATCGAACCGCAAGGCATTACAAATGATCCTACTATTCTAACTGGCGCAGAGCGTTGTGCAGCCTTAATCAATACGAAAAATAGTCGGGTTGCGTTAGAGATTACAGAGGCTACGTACGTAAAAAATGTCGATGGCATTCCTCCACAGCAACATAAGCTGCGACAATTACAACGGGAATCGTTTAAACCCTATTGCAAAATAAGTGGTTATTTTGAACAAAGAAAGGGTGTAAATAACGCGCCGTATGCCATTGGTTTCGGTTTATCGCTTCCAGATGATTGGAATGGAAAGTTTTTATTTCAAGGCGGCGGAGGTCTAAATGGCTTTATTCGAGAACCATTGGGTGCACTGGCAGCAGGAGATACACCAGCCGTATTTAGAGGCTATGCGGTAGCCACTACCGACAGTGGACATCAAAGCAAAAACCGATTCGATACTACCTTTTTCGAAGATCAACTTTCACTGTTAAATTTTTACTCGGGTGCGATTGAAAAATCGACGGCGTTGGCCCTACAGATTGTCGAGGATGTTTACCAAGCGCCGCCTGACAATAAATATTTTGTTGGCTGTTCTACAGGAGGACGTGAAGCGCTCACCATGGCGCAACGTCAGCCAGAGCTATTCAATGGTGTGATAGTGGGAGCGCCAGCTAGGCAAACCAATTACTCAGAGGTAGCAGACCTATGGTCGGCCAAGCGCCTGCATCAAGCCAGTAGTATACCCAATTCAACCCCTTTTTCGAAGGCGCAGCAACACGCAATTGTGACAGAGGTATTGGCGCAATGCGATTATAAAGACGGGCTTATAGATGGTTTAATTTTTAATGTGGAAGCGTGCGACTTCAAACCAGAAAAACTTATCTGTAGTAACAATTCAGACGCAAAAGCATGTATTGATGCATCGAGTGCCACCGCATTGAATGAAGCTTTCGCAGGGCCTAAATACGACAGTGGTAGACAAATTTACCCTGGTTTTTATTTTGATACCGGCATTAGCGCTAGTGGGGAAAAGTCGGTACCTGGGTTGTTGCAAGCGAAGGCTGGACCGTTAGGCCGTCAGTATGCAAAAGAAGATTTCAATCTCGAAAAGCAACTTGCATTGGCTGAGAATTTTCCTTTAGCAGGAGGCAATGCATTACTCACTAATTTATCGAGCTTTGCCCACAAAGGCCATAAAGTCATGTTTTTTCATGGTGTGAGTGACCCTTGGTTTTCTGCTAAAGACACATTGCAGTATTACCAACAGATGCGCAAAGATAGTGGCAATTCTGAATTAGCCTCCCAATGGTCACAGTTTTATTTTGTACCAGGCATGGGACATTGCCGAGGCGGCGAAAAGGCACTGGATAACTTCGATATGCTAACTCAATTAGAGCATTGGGTTGAACATAACCAAGCACCTGAATTCATTCTAGCCACTGGCGATTCCATGCCTGATATCAGTCGTCCGCTGTGTCCTTATCCGCAAATTCCTATTTATGATGGGCTCGGTGATACCTCAAAGGCAACGTCGTTTGTCTGTAAAGTATCGAAACCGGCAAGTGCAAAGTAATAGACGGGCAATATAGTGGTTCAATAGCGCGGTTAATAACCTTTGGAAGTGACATGCGAAATAAAAGCGAATATGGAACGGGTTGTAATCACTATATTAGTGCGCTTTATCATTTGTCTAAAAAAATTGGCTTAGATGCAGATGCGCTATTGGCGCAGGCAAACATATCTAAAGACATCATAGACAAACCAGAAATACGCGTAAAAACAGAGAGTTTGTCTATTTTTCAAAAAGCCTGCTGGGATGGCTCTAAAGAAGAAAGTATGGGGCTGCTGCCTCAACGTCTTGAGCTGGGTACCTACTACATGATGGGTAAGCTAACCGTTAATCAGCCTACGTTACAAAAGGCGTTAGAATTAGGCGCACGCTTTTATAATTTGGTCACTCGTTTCGAATTTATTTCAGTAGATGTCGGTGCTGAAGTGACTGTCATGTCATTTAACAATGTTTTTCCAGAAGACGATTTTGGCCACTTGTTTGCTGAAATGTGTTTGCTAGCTTGGCACCGTTATGCATCATGGTTAATCGCTGATGCACTTCCTTTGATTGAAACAAGATTCAATTATCCCAGTCCACAGCACGCAAGAGAATACAGTTATTTATTTCCAGGGATCCACCGGTTCGAATGTGCGTCGCTGAGTTTAGTTTTCCCTAGCCACTATTTGTCACTTGGGGTGAAACAGAACGAGTCTTCATTGAAGTCCTTTATGCATAATTGCCCGCTTGAATTATTCCGCCAGTATAAGGCTGATTATAGCGTGTCGACAGAAGTGAAACGTATTATAAATCGAACGATTACTGCTGGTAATACCTCGATTGACGACGTTGCAGCTAGTTTGTACATGACCACACGTACCATCATGCGTCGCCTGAAAGAAGAAGGCTCTTCATTTCAACAAATCAAAGATCTTGTTCGACGCGACAAAGCCATTACGCTGTTAACGCTTTATTCTTTGCCCATTAAAGAGGTGGCAGAAAAGGTGGGGTATTCAGACCCGGCCGTTTTCACTCGAGCGTTTAAAAGCTGGACGGGTGAATCTCCACGTCAGTATCGAGACAAATATAACCAAAGTACTGCACCATATTAAGTCTCATCTTTACCCTTATTTCTGCTAGGCCTTTTATGACAAGCGGAAAGGTTTGCAATATTAATTGATATAAATTTCACCATGTCATTTTATGCATGTTATTTAGTCGTAATCTGCCATTCAAGATTTGTACACATAACATTAACATCTTTATCATCTAATCCGACTGGATTTACAGATATGTAACACTTACTAAGGCAATCGCTTAGCCAATATCTGAAAAGTCCTTTTTATAAAATATAACGAAACTAAACGGATAACACTTGATGGGTCAAAGTCCAGCGAACATGCTTAATCATTCTCCTATGAGCCAACTGCAAATAGTCGCCGTGATAATTTGTATCGCGCTCAATGCTTTAGACGGTTTTGACGTGTTAGCAATAAGTTTTGCATCTCCAGGCATCGCAGCAGAGTGGGGTATTAACCGGGCAGAACTAGGTGTTGTCCTCGCCATGGAAATGTTTGGTATGGCATTAGGTTCAGTTATTCTAGGTAATGCGGCGGACAGATTCGGCCGCAAGCCTACCATCCAGTTTTGTTTAATACTGATGACGTCGGGTATGTTCTTGGCCGCAATGGTAGATACGGTTAATCACCTTTTAATGGTCCGTTTTCTTACCGGTTTAGGTATTGGGGGAATGCTAGCATCCACCAACGCTATGGTCGCTGAGTTTGCTAATCAAAAATTCAGACATTTGTGCGTCATTATTATGGCTACGGGTTATCCCCTCGGTGCCATTGCTGGCGGGTCAGTGGTGTCAGTGTTACTAGAGACCCATACTTGGCGTTCTATCTTTGTTTTTGGTGGCAGTGTTACGGCGATGTTTTTAGTGATAGTCGCTTGGCTTCTACCTGAGTCAGTTGAATATTTATCGAATAAACAGCCAGCTAATGCGCTGCAGCGTATTAACGCCACGCTGACCAGAATGGGGCATCAAGGGATTGTGCAACTGCCTGAAAAGGTGCTCACGGTTAAAAAATCAAGCTTCAAGATACTCCTCTCAAAAGATTTAAGGGTGCTGACATTATTATTGATGCTGGCCTATTTCGCCCAAATCATGACCTTTTACTTCATTTTAAAGTGGATCCCTAAATTTGTAGTCGATATGGGCTTTGCACCCGCGCAAGCTGGACAGGTGTTAGTTTGGGCCAACGTTGGTGGTGCGATAGGTGCCATATTACTCGGGTTACTAACCCACAAAATTAAGTTACATAAATTGTTAATTGGCGTGCTGCTTATCGCGTTCGTGATGGTGTCAGTGTTTGGTCGCGGTTATGAGTCATTAAGTAGCTTAGCGATGGTGTCAGCAGCAACGGGTTTTTTCACCAATGCAGGTGTAGTGGGGTTATATGCACTTATGGCTCAATCCTTCCCTTCTGATGTGCGTGCCAGTGGCACGGGCGTCGTGATTGGTTTTGGGCGAGGCGGAGCAGCAATAAGCCCTATCGTTGCAGGTTATCTATTTACTGCAGGTGTAAGCCTTCAAGGGGTGTCTATAGCAATGGGGACGGGAGCCCTCGTCGCTGCACTTTCCATATTTTGTATTGGTATTTTTCAACATCGAACTAGCAACAAGAAATCCTTATCAACTAATAAAAAATCAGTGATTTGACTTAAGTCTAGGCCAAATACGATAACAAATTGCGGAGAAAATATGAATTTTCAGCGAATTAACCCATTAACTGGCGAGCCTGCAAGCGAAGCCGTAGCGATGCAAAGTAGTGACATGGCAGCTATTGCACAAAAAGCACAGCAAGGCTTCAAGCTCTGGTCTGTAATGGGACCAAATGCCCGCAGGGCGGTATTGAATGAAGCGGCACTCGCATTAGAATCGCGCCAAGAATCATTTGTAAATGCCATGATGAATGAAACCGGCTCTACCGCAGGGTGGGCTATGTTTAATTTAAATTTGGCAGTGTCGATGTTGCGAGAAGCATCTTCACTTACCACACAAATAAGTGGGGAAGTTATTCCTTCAGATAAACCTGGGTGCCTAGCATTGGCACAACGGGTGCCTGTCGGCGTTATTTTAGGCATTGCGCCATGGAATGCACCAATCATTTTGGGTGTTCGTGCTATTTCTACCGCGCTGGCTTGTGGTAACGCCGTTATCTTAAAAGCATCTGAAATTTGTCCACTTACCCACTCGTTAATTATCGAAGCGCTAGAAGAAGCTGGGTTTCCAGATGGTACGGTAAATATTGTAACGAATTCACCTCAAGACGCAGGTGAAGTTGTCGGTACGCTTATTGATTGCCCAGAGATAAAGCGTATTAACTTTACCGGTTCTACCACTGTAGGTCGCATTATCGCTAAGCGAGCAGCAGAAAACCTCAAGCCCTGTCTACTTGAGCTAGGTGGTAAAGCGCCCATGCTTGTACTGGAGGACGCCGATTTAGAAGAAGCGGTTAAGGCCGCGGCGTTTGGTGCCTTTATGAATCAAGGACAAATTTGTATGTCGACAGAGCGCCTAGTGGTTGTCGATGCCGTTGCGGATGAATTTGCAGCTCAGTTCAAGCAAAAAGTTGAAACTATGCCTACCGGCGATCCTCGTGAAGGTAATACGCCTTTAGGGGCGGTGGTAGATAAGGCAACTGTGCTGAAGGTCAATAGTTTAATACAAGATGCTGTGTCGAAAGGCGCAACAATACTCGTTGGTGGCACCAGCGACACAGTCTTGATGAAAGCCACCGTTATTGATGGCGTAACCAAAGACATGGCGATTTACAGTGAAGAAAGTTTTGGTCCTGTTGTTGCCATTATACGGGCAACCGATGAGCAAGATGCCATCGAAATATCTAACGATTCAATTTACGGCTTAAGCGCTGCAGTATTCACTAAGGATACTGCAAAAGGACTGAAGGTAGCCGGTCAAATTAATTCAGGAATTTGCCATGTTAATGGCGCGACCGTTCACGATGAAGCTCAAATGCCTTTTGGCGGGGTGGGGGCGTCAGGGTACGGACGATTCGGTGGTAAAGCTGGGATTGATCAATTTAGCGAGTTGCGTTGGATCACGGTTGAAACCCAACCGAGCCATTACCCAATTTAATGCTAGCGGACCATTAAGCCCGCTAGCAATTTGATATTAGTTTATTTGCACAAGAGGAATATGTTGTGAGCATTGAAAGAACTGAACAAGAAACGGTTGCATACGTAGTTGAAAATAATATTGCTTGGGTGAAATTTAATCGTCCTGAGAAGCGAAACTGTATGAGTCCAAAGTTGAATCGTCAGATGCAGCGTGTACTGGATGAATTAGAGTTTCGTGATGATGTTGGTGTAGTCGTGCTAACCGGTGAAGGAACGTCGTGGTCTGCGGGTATGGATCTTAAAGAGTACTTTCGTGAAAATGAAGGTAAAGGCTTAGGCGCGACACGTCAGGCACAAAGAGAAGCTTATGGCTGGTGGCGCAGCTTGCGTTGGTATCAAAAACCTACCGTTGCTATGGTAAACGGCTGGTGTTTTGGTGGTGGATATGGTCCGTTGTTCGGCTGCGATCTAGCATTTGCTAGTGAAGATGCAACCTTCGGTTTAAGTGAAATCAACTGGGGCATTTTGCCTGGCGGCGGGGCTAGCAAAGTAGCGGCAGACTTAATGCCTTTACGTAAAGCTATGTATCACGCCATGATGGGTGAAAACATTGACGGAAAAACTGCGGTAGAGTGGGGCTTAGTTAATGAAGCATTGCCCGCTGATGAACTTAAAAGTCGTGTAGAAGCTGTTTGTAATGTATTACTCGCGAAAAACCCTGTTGCACTAAAAGCGACTAAAGATGCCATACGCCGCGTGAAAGAAATGACCTATGATAACGCTGAAGATTACCTAATTCGTGCACAAGAAGCGGCGAACAGTTTTGATAATGACGGGCGAAAAGAAGGAATTAAACAGTTTATCGACGACAAAACTTACAAGCCAGGTTTAGGTGCCTATGACAAAGAAAAGCAAGGCGCATAAGGGAGAATGACACAGATGGACTTTCTGACATTTCAGGCAAATTTTCGACCAGACAGCTTAGCGGTGCAAGACCTTACTTACGATCGTAGTTGGAGCTTCAGCGAATATAATCTGTTGGTCAGTAAGTTTTCTGCGTATTTGCTACAACGTGGCATAAAGCAAGGGGATAGAGTGGCCTGTGTGAGTAAAAACAGAGCCGAGGTGGTAGCCCTACATTTAGCGTGTGCACGGTGTAAGGCTATCTTTGTCCCCTTGAACTGGCGTCTTGCCTTGTTCGAAATTGAAAGCTTGCTTGATGACTGCGAACCTTCATTAGTCTTTGGCGACGAAAAAGCCGCTGAGATTGGTTTAGCATTCGAGCCCATCGACAACCTTATTAGTGATACTGCGGCTATTAGCGGGGAAGATTTAATCGCGTTTGATGACGATGCTGCGAGTTTAATTCTGTATAGCTCGGGAACGACAGGACAGCCTAAAGGTGCCATCCATACTGAAGCTACCTTGATGGAAACCGTACTTAATTCTACGTTACTTTACGAAGTGGACCAACACAGTGTATTTCTGGCTGAATCCCCCATGTTTCATGTTATCGGACTGGTTGCATCTGTCAGGCCGGTACTCTACAACGGTGGCAGGTTAGTTATATCAGACGGTTTTATACCTGAACGAACGTTAGAAAGGCTTTCCGATTCCGAGTTAGGAATTACTCACTACTTTTGTATTCCACAAATGGCCAATGCGCTTCGACAAGAAGCGAGTTTCAACCCGGTTAACTTGAAGCATTTGAAGGCATTACTGACCGGTGGGGCTCCTCACCCAGAAGTGCAAATTCGACGATGGTTAAATGACGGAATTGCCATAGTGGATGGTTATGGAATGAGTGAAACAGGTTCCTTGTTGGGAATGCCGCACCAGCTTAACTTAATTGACCAAAGTGCAGGATGCGTTGGTACGAGCCCCCCACGATTGACTATTCGGTTGCTAGACGAACAAGGTAATATAGTGAAAGCTGGGGAACCTGGAGAAGTGCAAGTAAAAGGAGCTAACTTATTCAAAGGTTACTGGCGAAAGTCGGCTTTGTTTAATAATAGTTTCACTGCTGACGGTTGGTTTAAAACAGGTGACATTGCCCGACAAAATGAGCAAGGTTTCTATCGGGTTGTTGATAGAAAAAAAGACATGTTTATTTCTGGCGGTGAAAATGTGTATCCCGCTGAAGTAGAGGCGGTGGTGTTGAAACACCCTCAGGTATTTGAATGCGCAATGATTGGCGTACCCGACGACAAGTGGGGAGAAGTTGGTTGTTTATTTGTGGTGTGTAATTCTGATGTGAAATGCCTTGATCTTGAAGGGTTGAATCACTACTTAGCGTCGCACCTTGCGAAATACAAAATACCCAAATCTACTGTTGTACTTGACGTGTTGCCACGCAATGGCGCAGGTAAAGTTCTCAAGCACGTGTTATTAGAAAGTGTGGCCTGATTTCAGGCCCTTTTCTATCTGAATTTTCAAGCATGCCCGATAGTATTGGTTCTGAGCCAACGTCACCAGTTCTGGGGACTATTTTTGCTTCTGGAGAGTGCATTATTCAGTACGTTAAGCTCAAAGCCGTAAGCCATCTCTTTGTTTCCTGCCTCTTCGGGATGAATATAATCACCAGAGTCATATTCAGGTGCGATGTGGTTTAACGCGTTGGCGTATCGTAAAATACTGTCAAAATCGATTACGTTATCGAAGGCCTGGCTGGTTTTTATCCATTCATTTAAGGCAAGGCGTAACTGATTTTTCTCATCGCTGTAATAGTGGGTAATTCGCGTGCCCTCAAGTGTCCCTTGAAAAGGGGGAATTGTTGCGTCTATCATGCTGACGCCTTGCATATGTGCCTGCTTAACAAGCTGTGTAAATCCGGCGGTTAGTTGCTCTATATTCGGTAATGACGTCTCAGGCGCAAAAGGCGTACCCGGCCAAGCGATGTCATTTATACCCAATAGTACGATTGAGGAGCTAATGCCGGGTTTTGACAAGGCATCGCGCTGTAATCGACTCAGCGCATTACTGCCCATCAAAGGCGGTCTTGTTATATGCGCAGCCATTTATACATAATGTAGCTATCAACAAGTCCTAATTGACCGTGTTTATATGCCTTAGGTATTGTACCTATAATGGAATAACCGAGCTTTTCCCAAAGCCTAACAGCTACATTATTAGTCGATACCACACTATTATATTGCATAGCATCAAAGCCAAGCTCAATGGCTTTCTTTTGTGAGTGCTCACACATAAGACGAGCAATGCCTTTACCCCTAGCTTCAGGTGATACCATATAACCGCAATTACAAATATGGCTACTCGGACCCATGGCATTTGGCCTAATGTAATAAGTACCAAGAACAGCGTTACTTTCAACAAACACGTACGCGTTCAATGGTATTTCACACCACAAGGAATATGCCTCTTCCAGCGTCATATTGGGATCAAACGCATACGTTTCTTGGGCTTGAATTACCGAATAAAACGTTGGCCAAAATGACTCAAAATCTAATTTTGTGATTTCTCTAATCATGAATTTTCCCCAAAAATAACCACTTCATCGTCTGATTATTATCTAAACCGAATCTACGGTCGACGGTTTTTCGATGACCGACGGCTAGCCTCAGTACGAAAGTTCTACATCTGTTTTGCTAATTAAAGGTTAATAATATGTAAATTAAAGTGTGTGGGTAATAAATGAGAGGGCATGATTATGATATTAGGTAAACGATTTACGTTAATACGCATTATTGGCAATAGTTTGTTGGCTAGTATGGTGTGTTTATTCACTTCACTGGGGGTGAGTGCTGGTAGTTGGCAACAAAACGTTGCTGCAGGCGGATTTAACAATGTGCACATATATACCCCCGATACCCAATCGCCTATTGGTGAAGGACGGGCGTTATTAGTGGTATTACACGGATGCACACAGTCAATAAGCGCTTACCTCAGTGCCAATCTTGAGGAAGCAGCTGAAAGTTACGGTATGGTAATTGCTGTGCCCGATGCAATGAATAAAGCTGGATTTAGCTGTTGGTCCTATTGGCAGGGCGCTAAATCTCGTAGTGCAGGTGATTACGCTAATTTACTGTCGTTGGCTAACACACTAACCGCTGATAGCAGCTATGGCATCGATGCTGATCAAGTGTACATTGCTGGGTTGTCGTCCGGCGCAGCATTTGCTAATACCACGGCTTGTTTAGCGCCAGATGTGTTTGCTGGCATGGGAATCAGTGCCGGGCCGAGTATAGGTACAAGTTCAAGCGGTGCTATTGGTAGTTGTGAATACGCTGATGTTGCCACTCGCTGCCAACAATATGCCGGGAGTTATACCGCATCCTTCGATGATCAAATTGCCTCCATCGCTCATGGTGATGCAGATACCACCGTTGATACTTGTTACAACCGGCAAAATGCTGAAGGGATGGCGGATGTATACGGTGTTTCTGAACTAGCGGGCAATTCTATTATTGGTGCTACAGGTCGCACTGCTGAAGAAGTTCTCTGGCAAGAAGGGCGTGTATCTATGTTGTGGCTAAACGGAGTGGACCATGCATGGTCGGGTGGGGACGGTGCCAGTGGCTCTTATATCAATGGGAGCGGTATTAACTACGCTAGTTACTTGGGGCAGTTCTTCATTGATAATAATAAGCGAGTGGACCGCAATCAAGCGCCCGTACTTAGTGGTGTAACCGCGCAGGAATCGGGTGGGCAGTTAATTGTGCAAGGTAGTGCCGTTGATGAAGAGGGAAGCGTTGATCAAATCAATGTACTTATTAGTGACAATATAGGAAACGCTTATCAATATACAGCGATTACCCAGTCTGATGACCGTTTTTTAATCACCAGTGCTGCACTTGCAGATGCGTTGTATGTGGTTTCTGTGACAGCAGTGGATAATGAAGGGGCGGTGTCTGCAGAAACAACGCTAACGGCGCGAGTAGGCCCGCCACCACCGCCAATTGCTCCGGTTATATCCAATGCAATTGCGAACGTTTCAGGTCAATGCGCGGCGGTGTCTGGTGATGTTTACGATGAAAATGAAGATCTTACTAATGTCATCGTAAGCTATTCAACCGGCGATATTAGCGCCACTATCGAAGGTTTGTCTTTTTCTGCCACAGCCTGTGATCTGCCTGGTGGCCAGCAAAACATCACGATAACGGCCAATGATGCGGCTGGCTTGTCGAGCAATACTCAGCTGAATGTCTTCATTGACGCTGGCGTTACCGCAACACTATCCGAGCACATTTCTGCAGGTCGTTTGGGATACACTGAATACGCCACCTGCTATTTGGAGTACGGAACTGACACGTTCAAACTCACTGAAGCAGTACAAAGCGACGGCAATTGTATTTGGCAAGACAATGATGTGTCGTGCTTCGGGGTTGCACAATCTTGCAGTACTGGAGGGGGTAACAATGGCGGAGGAAACGGTGGTAGCAGTTCCTGTGTCGAGTTTACAACTAGCAACTACTATCATAAAGTTGCGGGTAGGGCTTACAGCACCGGTAATCTCTTTGCGCCTGACTATTTTGCAAATGGGTCTGATGACGCAATGTTAGGTTCTACGTGGGGGACCGTTACACTGTACTCTAACAACGATACCCTCTGGTATGTGGGGGCTTGCCCATCGGTATAATGTATGACTAACGTTTGCGTGGGGCTCAATATCAAGTGTATTAGGGCCCTGCGTATATGCGTTGTAGCCACAACGTTTTGCTAGAGCGCGAAACGTCCAATCAATGTGGCCCACTCGTTCTCCAGTTGACTAAACGTTTTACCAGTAACTGATTGCAAATCCTCTCCAGCATAAATTTTTAGGTATAGACCTAAACCGTAGTTTTCAATTAAAAACTGTGTAAAGGCACCTTCTTGCAGATAAGCAAGCTTTCTGCCTTTGCCTGTTTTTGCTGAATGCCTTACATTTTCTGTTTCTTTTAGAGGAATCAATCCTCCGTAACTTATTGAAGTTTCGGCGACTGCTCTATATAGATCTTGGCCAAAGTTAGGGTATTCGGGGGTCTCACCAAATCTATGTTGTAGGAATACTGCTAAGCCATCATCGAAAAAACGGTCCTCGTATCCATTTTTCTTCTTTTTACGAAAATAACTGACTGCATAGACGTGTGTCAGTTCGTGAATTACAGCCATGCCGCTATTTTCTGATTTGTCTTTAGAAAAAGCGGATAGCACCCTTTTTTCTGGAATATGGATCGTATTCCAATCCTGATAGGGTGTCCGGCGTTTTTTCGAAATGTATACAATTACATCTTCCTGAATAGGAGTACCTTGATATTCTACTGACTGGTTAAGATAAGCTTTTACAACGTTTCTATTTGAGCTGATCGTTGATGCTAGTTGTTCAACGATTGAAATGGAAACATTCTCATCATATTCGATGGTAAAATCTTTAGCCTGAAAAGTTTTTGCAAATGTCGACGTGGAAATCAACAGAGAGATCAACAAGTACTTCTTGAACATAAATTCTTCCTTGGTCACTAAGCTATGTGTTTTTGTCCCAATGAGCCTGCGAGATATTTAATGGGCTTGTTATACGCGTATTTCCACTTTCCACGGTGGGTTCAAGCGGTTTTCGCCAGCCCAATAGAGTTTGATTTTGTTACCTGAAGGGTCTTTCAGAATAGCCTCTTTCCAAAGGTAACTTTGTTCCGTAGGGGGTTGCACAATCTGAATACCTTTTTGTGATAAGTTTTTACAAAGCTCATCTAGGTCTTTGTGTTCAAAATAGATTACCGAGTTATTCTGAAGCTCTTCATTTTCAAGCGATAAAGAAAATGTAGAGTCGCCGTCTGGGCATGAAAACCTAGCGTAGTGAGGTGTTTCGACAATTTGAGTGAAGCCGAGCTTTAAGTAAAAACTAACCGCATCGTTCATATTTTTTACGGGCAAAGTAACCTGATTAAGTTTCATTTAACTTCCTAAAATATAACGTTTAAATAAATGAGTTAGTAATGTGAACGATACCATTATTCTGCACTTTAAAATGTCGCTAAATCGAAGGCTGAAAAATGAGCAAGGAAAGACTACTCATTCTCAAGTTCAATCCCATTGCTCACATTAAGGTTTAAAGACCTTTTCTGTCGAAAAACGTTGTTTTTTATCCATGAAAACGGAATGGTTAAATCGAGTAATATTAAATATAAACACGGTACTAAAATAAGCGTGACCAGTGTGGCGTAAAGTACAGCAAAACCAAGAGCGGCCGCCATGGGCACCACGAACGCAGCTTGTAGGCTACTTTCAAACATAATCGGCAGTACACCGGCGAAGGTAGTGATGGAGGTCAGAGTGATAGCCCGAAAGCGAGCACTTCCGGCTTCGGTTACCGCTTCTTTAATACTGTAGCCCTGGGCGCGGCGTTGGTTCACAAAATCGGTCATTACCAACGAGTCGTTTATTACAACACCAGCAGCAGCGATAAGACCGAAAGTAGACATCATGCTTAAATCGAGGCCCAGTAAGAAATGACCCCATATCGCGCCTGTAAAACTAAAGGGAATGACAGACATGATAATAAGCGGCTGCCCATAGCTTTTAAGGGGCACTGCTAGAAGGATATAAACCATAATCATCGCGGCTAAGAAAAACAAAATTTGCTCGTTTTGCTGGGCTTGCTGTTCTTCTATATCGCCGCCAAGCTCGGTCATCACTGATGGGAATTCTTCTTGAAGTTGTGGCAGTAATTTTTCACGAATTTGTTCTACTACTTCATTAGGCTCCACCGCCTCTTCATCAATGTTGCCCCACACATACACGCTGCGATAACCACCTTCACGGCGAATATAACTAATGCCAGGCTTTTCTTCCAACAACACGATGTCACCTAGCATTACGTCACGGCCTTCGGGCGTTTTGATAACGGTATATTTCAAATCAGCAAAACGCTCACGGGTAAGTTCGGGATAGCGCACCATCACCTTCACTTCTTCACCATTACGAATAACACGCTGGGCTTCGCCGCCATAGAAGCTAGCACCAACTTGAGAAGCAATGTCAGAAAGGGTTAAACCTAAGTCGTACGCCACGGGCAACATGACTAATTGCACTTCTTTGCTGGCAGGATCTATGGTTGAACTAATATCAAATAGTCCATCTTGTTGTTGCAGCATTTCAATAAACTTCAAACCTGCAGCGTTCAATGTGTTGATATCAGGGCCAAATAAAAGATAGCCAAACTCGCCATCATCGCCACCACCATTCACATCATCTATTACCGTGAATGACTTCATACCAGGAATTTCTGGTATGGCTTCTCGCCAGCGTCTTGCTAACTCGAAGGTATCAATAGGGCGCTTGTCTTCGTGCACTAAGGGGGTCAAAATTTGGCCTTGGGTGCGTTCTTCGTTGAAAGCGAGTCTGTCGCGGATCATACCGGTGCCAAACTCTTCAATAACCTGTTCTTCAACGTCTAAGATCGTTTGTTCTATGGTTTTTAACGCGGTGATGGTGGCAGCATCCGACACGTTTTCATTCATTTCAATGCGAACGCTAGGAAAATCATGAGGTACTTTCGGGTTGGGTACCATACGCACATAGTTTGCATTGATTAGCCCAACGCTAATCATCAAAATACCGAAGAAAAGGAAAAATACCGCCCAACGCCACTTTAACGCACGCTCTACCGTTCGTTTATAAGGGCCGTTTACAAAGCCGTAGAATCGAGCGTTAAATTTATCCCGCCAGCTTCCTTTTTTAATCGGTGTAAAGTGTGTATGTGCAATATGTGCTGGTAGTATTAGCTTTGATTCAACCAGGCTGAACGCTAAGCAAAAGATAACCACAATAGCGATATTGTAGAAGAAGGCTCCTTCAGGGCCGCTACTTAGGGTAAACGGAGCAAATACCGCAATGGTTGTTAAAACACCGAATGTGGCTGGCGTAGCAACACGCTTTGCGCCGCGTACTACGTTATCAATACCGCCGCCTTTGCTTTCTATTTCCGTATAGGCACTTTCTCCTATGACAATGGCATCGTCTACCACAATACCCAGCACCATAATGAATGCAAATAGCGAAAGAATATTAATACTAATGCCAAATATCGGCATCAGCATAACGGCACCTAAGAAGCAAACCGGTAAGCCTACCATTACCCACAAGGCTAGCCTGAAACGTAGAAATAGGGTTAGCATCAAGGCGACAAGAATGGACCCTTGAAACAGGTTTTTTAGCATCATGTCCAAGCGAGCATTCAAGTAGTAGGTCATATCTACCAGTATTTCTAAGCTCACTCCATTTGGAAGGGTTTTATTTCTCTGCTCAATGTAAGCTTTCACCGTGTTAGCAACGGGGATGGTATTTTGTGATTTAGTCGCACTTACCGACATGTAAATGGCGTTTTTGCCATTGTATTTAAAGTAGCGTTCGCCTTCGGTAAAGCCATCTTTAATTGTGGCTATGTCACCTAAAGTCACTTTTGCACCTGCAGTACCAATCTTAACTGGAATTTGGGCAAACTCAGTGCCGCTGTAATATTGGTTTTCTACCCGAACAGAAATAATACCTGCGTTGGTACGCAATTGCCCGGCAGAAATATTAGTGGAATAGTTGCTTATCGCACGGCTAACATCGGCAATGCTAAGGCTGTATTTACGCAGCATTTCTGGTTTTATTTCAATGGCAATTTCATCACTGGGCGTAGATATTTCTACTAAGGACACGTTGCCTAATTGAAGCAGCTCATCTTCAATTTCTTTGGCGATAACTTTAAGCTCGGGCAGGGGTAAGTCGCCCACCAATGGCATTTCAATTACGTCTTGTTGAAACTCAATTTGCGAAATATTTACCGGTTCCATTCCCGCAGGAAAGGTAGCAATACCGTCAACTCTTAGTTTCACTTTATCGAGTACATCGGTAAGTTCTTCATCGGTATCGATTTCAAGTGTAACGGTTCCAGAATCACGAAAGGCGCGAGCTACCGTTCTTTTAATCTCGGTAACGTCTTTTAGCGCCTCTTCTACCTTAATAAGAATACTTTCTTCTATTTCTTGGGGAGATGCCCCAGGATATTGTGCCGACACCGTAATGTAGTTTATTTCGATGTTGGGAAACATTTGGCGCTGTATCGTAAAGTAACTGGCTAAGCCCATCAAAATGATAAATATCATTAATAGGTTAGCGGCCACGGCATTATTAGCAAACCACGCGATGATGCCAGTTTCGGAATTCGTTTTATTCATGGTGGCGCTCCTATTTCGCGGTGTCGCTGTTCGCCACAAAATCAGCGCTGTTATCGATGACTTTTACTTCCATGCCATTTTGAGGGTATTCAGGTAAAGACATCACCACTTTGTTCGGGTTGAAATTACCTTGAATAAGAAAATCGCTGCCATCTTCACGAATAACCTGAATTTTTTGCGAGACTAACTTACTTTGTTCATCTATTGTCCAAAGTGTGCGGTTGGTCACTAATTCTTGAGGAATACGGTACACATCTTCTAGTCTTTTGCCCTTAAAGCTAATCGTGGTATAGGTGCCGAATTTAACGATGGGTTTGGCTGCATTTAAGGCGTAAGGGTCTTCAATTCTGGCTACAAAATGCGTCATGCGGGTGGCACTATCGATAACCCCCGTATCGCGGTGGATAGTGGCGGTAACTTGTGTTTTGCTTACATCGTCTAGGGTAAGTATTGCTTTTTTCCCTAGGGTGTCTTCATCTAAAAATACCCGGTCGAAGCCTGCGATTGGGAAGGTGATTTCTGCCTGCTCAATATTATTGATAACCGCAGCGGTAGTCCCTTGGGTAACATAATCGCCGGTACTGATCTCTCTTGAAATAATGAGAGCATCATAAGGGGCAGTTACTTCACAGTTATCTAAGTCGCGCTTGGCAATTTTGAGTTGAGCTTCTGCCGATTTAACCGCTGCTTGTGCACTCATAACCTGTGGCTTTCTAAGGTACAAGTCGGTGATCCTAGCATCAGGCATAGATTTGGCTTCTAGTGCTGCTACATCCGCCTGTGCTTGCTCTTGAATTAATTGTGCTTGTGCACTGGAAAGGTTAGCTTGCGCGAGTAATAGTGCTGCCTCGTAGGCGTCTTTTTCTACCGAGAATAACACTTCACCTCGACGAACCAGTCCGCCACTTACAAATTTGGGGTTCCAAGACTCAACCTCACCAGAGACCTGAGCCGCAAGATTAGTGCTTTCTAGCGGCTGCACTTCTCCATAAGAAGATAATGTGATGACAGAACTCTCGACATCAATTTGCTCGATAGTGACGGTGGGACGAGTGTCTACCGCTTCCGTTATGGCTGAATCTGAGGCAGAGGCCTCAATGCCTTTCATTATAAAGTAACTCACTACCAGGATGGCAACGGGAAGTATGAATTTCATCCATTTCATAATCGGGTCTTATTTGAAAAAATTACCTGAGCGTAGTTTAACGTCAAACTGTGTCAAAGTTATTCATCAATTGTAACTAAACGTGAGTCAATAAATGTAAAGACTTGGGGAGACCAATACTTGCACGTGAAAAGGATTTTCGGGAGGGGATATCACTGGTTGATAAGTCTAGCGACTACTTTTACGCTTAAGCTCTTTTGCAGTACATACTTTATTTCTACCGTCATTTTTTGCTTGGTATAACGCTTGGTCGGCCAAGTTTAACGCAGCAGTAAGTGTCATTGATGGCGTAATCTGGCACACCCCAAAACTTGACGTGACACGGTGAGATTTGTCGTCAACCGGAATGGCTTTAGCACTCAGATTTTCTCTTATTTGTTCAGTCACAATCTTCGCATCTTGCTCATTAGTTTCTGGAAAAATAAACAAAAATTCTTCGCCGCCCCATCGCGATAGGCCATCTTGTGCGCGCAAGCGGCTGTTGAAAACGCCGGCAACCTTTTTTAATACCTCGTCACCCGCATCGTGTCCGAAGGTATCATTTATAGATTTAAAGCGGTCGATATCAGCGAGCGCGATAGAAAACGATTTTTTGTTTCTCTGCATTCTGCTGAGTTCCTGCTCAAGCTGCTGCTGGCCTCCTCTGCGGTTTAGCAGGGTAGTTAGAGGGTCATATCTTGCTTGACGTTCAAACTGTTCGCTCAAATACATGGCCGTATTGTAGCTACGTTGACGGCTATACTCATAAAATGCGGATAGGAAAGAAACCGTGATGAAAGTATAGACAATGCGAGTTTTAAACTCGAAAGAATACTCTGTCGCCAATAAGGCATTATCGGGTGCAAAAAATATGACAATAATAACTGCCGCAAAACCTGTTAGCGCCATTAGCCCCCGGCGAAAACCAGTAAAAAACATGGTGACGGAGGGGACGGTAAATATCCAAAGCGGCCCCGTATTTTCGCTACCGCCAGTCACGACTAGTGTGAGCATAAGTGACATGAGGCAGGCAATTAAAACGGTAGCAGAAATGAAACTGCCTCGCTTTGCCCCTATCATGGCCTGTAACTTGTGAGATATTGCAAACAGTATGGTGGAAGAAAATAACACGCAGGTTAAGAAGGCTTCTTGTGCAAACAGTGCCCGAAACCCAAGTAAAAAAGTCACGGTCATTCCAACCGCAGAAAACATGTTAACGACTCTGATTCGACGATTTAAATCGTCAGACAGCGATGCATCGGTTCCAAGGTCTACAAACTTTTTAAGGGCACTAATCATAAAAATAGGGTTATCCCTTAGTGATTTCGCTAGCTATATTTTCCGCCAAGGCATGAATAGCTTCTCGCATCACTTCGATACTTGCAGGGAATCCATCGACTTCAAGAGGGAGTATGTACTCGAAATCCCGTGCTGACTGCGAATCGTCTATGTGCTTTACAACGTATTGCCCGCTCAGAATAATATCGCCTTGCCATGTAGTGATAAAGTCATCTATCTGTAGGGTTAAATAGTCATTAACCTCTTTAGCATTCACATTATGGGTAACTAACATTACACCTTGGGTACGTAACGATGCTTTTAATGACTTAGTAATACCCTCATCAAGGGGCTCGGCCCAAAGGTGGTCAGTCGCGATATGTAAACTGGTAGAGCTGGTTTGATAAACAAGGCCTCGTTGTTTCAGATAATCGGGGAGGATAATCTTATTTATTAATAAACCATGGGGGGCAGTTTCATACTCAGTTGCAGAAGACGAAGTCGTTGAATGTAGCAAGTAATATTGCAGTGCGCTGCCAGATGAAGCACAGCCTACTAATGAAGCGCCAAGAAAAGCAGCGAAAATTAATCTTGCTCTAATAACTTTGCAAACCAGCGCATTCCTATTATTAATAAAAGTGTTCATTATTATCCTTACAGTACTTAGATAGCGCTTAGCTCAGCCGCTTCTAGGTTGGCATTTACTTGCCCACGCAAACCCAGAAGCCTTATACGTATTTTAGTTCTTAGTTGAATAAGTTTCTATTTCGCTAATTTTTCGCTTTTGGTTCAATACCAGAGCTATTGCTATCAGTAAAAATTAAGCTATTCGGTGACTGATTCAGCTTTAATAACAAAGGCTGAAGATTACGCATAGTATCTTGCATAGTATCTACCGTTTCTTTGATTTCAGACTGGCTCAAGCCCCCTTCGCTGTAGTTTTTTAACAAGCTGTCTAAGCTTATTAATACTTGATTTAAGTTAGTGTTAAGCAGCTCTGTATCTACATTTTCAATAAGCAAATCAAAGTCATCACTCGCCGTTTCAACAGACTGCGCAGCCAGTTTCATATCTTCTACGGCCAATAATACGTTTGATACCATGTCATCCAAAGGCAGTTGATTTATCTTGTCTAAAATCGCATCTGCTTTTTGCGTAATTTGCGTAAACTCGTTAGATACAGTTGGGATCACTTCGTAACCGTTCAGCACTGCTATCTCATCACTGTCGTCAGGTTTTGAAACGTGCTGTAAGTCTACAAAAAGACCACCGGTGAGTACATTACCCATTCGGAGGGTAGCCCTTAAATCTTTACGAAGCCAATTGCGCATGGTTTGTTTGATGGCATTCAATCCTTCTTCTGTGTCCGGCTGTCTGACTTTTCCAGGGTAGATGTTAATAATGACGGGGATGGGATAATCCCGTTCAAGTATGTTGCCTTCCACTGCAGGAAACGAGTTAATAGCCGTTACATTACCGATTTCAATTCCTCGGTATTCAACGGGGGCGCCTACGGTAAGCCCACGAACACTTTCATCAACTAAAAGCACATACTCGGCGGCAAGCTTGTACCGTGCATTGGAGGCAGTAGCAATATCACCGTAAATAGTAAAAAACGCGTTCTCTACCACTCGCTCACCAATTTGAACCCCTTCAGGTACACCAAAGGTAATACCGTTGGCTAACAGGGTTTCTAAACTGCCGGTTTCCATTTTTACGCCGCTTGATTCAAGCTTAAGCTTTACGCCGCTCACATCCCAAAAACGCGTATTTTCGGTAACAAGCTTATGGTAGGGGGCTTCAATAAACGCATCGTAGTACACCACACGTTCTTCAATATTAAAGACCGCATCTTCAAACTCACCGACTTTGAAGCCTTTATAAATGATGGGGTCACCTGGTTTATAAGCAAACTCATCATCGCTTTGCAGAATGACGTGTAATCCAGGTGTGCCAGCAGGTGTTACAGGAGGGCGCTCGAGGGCGATAAAATTAAGCTGTTCTTTACCGCTGTCATTCGCAGCCATGGCGATATAACTACCAGAGAGTAAGGTGTTTAGACCGGACACTTCTGAAAAACTAATTCGCGGGGCCACCACCCAAAATTCACTTTTATCGGTAAGTAGGTGAGATGCATTGGCATCGATGCGCGCAGTTACTAATACACCGTCCAAGTTAGGCTTAAGCGTAATTTTTTTCACTTGCCCCACATCCAAATCCCGCACTTTGATTGGGGTTTTGTTAACTTCAATGCCAGTGGCAGATTGTAACTCTATGGTGATTAGAGGCCCTTGGTTTTTCCATTGTTGATAAACCATCCAGCCACCAACCACGACTACTAATATGGGAATGATCCATATACGAGAGATTGATTTTGTGGACGTAACTTTTGCCTCTTCTGTCATGGTAGTTGTTTCCAATGCTGCCAAATTAACCGTGAATCAAATGTCATCGCGGCTATCATCGTAGTAAAGACCACCGCGCAAAACGCAAGCGCTGCGGGGCCAGGAAAAATAGAAAGTGTATTACCCATTTGAATCAATGCAACCAATACCGCGACAACGAAAACATCAATCATAGACCAGCGTCCAATTGCTTCGGTGATGCGGTAATAGCGAATGCGTAATTGTGTAGAGCCTGTTCGGCCCAGTTGAACACTTAGATTCAACCAACACAGAATGATAATTTTAGCGACTGGTACCACTACGCTGGCCACTAAAATAATAATGGCGATGGGGTAGGAGCCCCCCTCCCACAGCGTGATCACGCCGCCTATAATGGTATTTGGGGTTTCTTGACCAAAAAATTCAGTTCGCATGATAGGTAATACGTTAGCGGGGATATACAAAATAGTTGATGTAAGTAGCAGCGCCCAAGTGCGTTGTATACTGCCACTGGCTTGTTTTTCTTCTAAAGGTTTTGGTGGTGGCAACTTGCCTTCGTGCAGCCACAACGCAAACCCTGTACTGTCAAAGTTCGACATAGAAAGAGCCATAAATGCGGTAAAACCAATAAAAGCGTAAAAAGACATACCAATAGCTACATCGGCGAGTTCGGAGACTTTTATCAAACTAACTAATGTTCCAACTAAGAATATCTCGGCCATACTCCACGGTAGCAAGGCTCTTACCCAATAAAACATTCGCTTAATAAACGGTGTTCTCGCATTGTTTAAATGTGCTAACCCAAGGGTAATAAAACCTAAAAGCACCATGCCGGGTAAAATTAACGTCGCTAATCCGGTAATAATAGCCAACGATAAATAGTCATTTTCCATTAAAACTGAAAGACCACCGGGAAGATCGATACTATGCTTCTGACCACTTGATTTAAAAGTCAAAAAGTTAAAAGGTAGGGATAGGGCCAAAAACACAAACGCACTTATTGAAAACGCCAAAAGCCGCTCGCTTGCATTTCTCTTAAATGTGAGCAAGGTATGATGGCATCGAGGGCATACTGCCCGTTCTCGATGATTCAATTCTGGCAATACAACGCGATGATGGCATTGTTCGCAAACGAGGGTTAACCTATTACCTTCAGCCATAGGGGTAAGAAAACGACTACCTTATTTTAAATGGAAACATCGAACTGTAGATCCAAGCCTTAGAGCCGGAATGTAAACCCAAACTATAAAAACGACGGTTAAACCGTTGAATTGTAATTGTTAACAGAATAGCGTATTCCACGGTTAGCGGGAAGCTTCGCTGAGAAGTACAACTAAAAATAATCACAACATAAGACATTACATGAGCATAATAATTCAATTCCAGCGCCGCTTTGGGGTATTTAAGCGCGTAATCGAGCGTGGCTTACTAAAACGATCTTCAAGGGGAACAACGTTTTGGAAAAGCCTGAATTTGGCGCAGCGTTGTTATGCTGCTGCAACCTTGGTGTATTTTAGTGTACTGTTTTTCGATATTCAGGGTGTTTTCTTTAACATCGTAATTGGCGTATTGGTGACGATTGCCATTCTTCATGAATTCTGGCCAAGGTTCATGGTGGTATGGAATAGCTTACCAGGTAAAGCTTTGATCCTTTTCATTTATGCGGTAATCGCCAATTTTGCGTTGGCTTCGGCAAGTGGATTAGTGAATAGCGTTTCGGGTGTCAGCGCCGCATCACTGCCTTACAGTCATAATTTTGCCATTATCCTCATGCTACCAAGCTGGTTTTTTATCACCACGCTCTTAGCGCTGGTACTTGTTCAATTAGTCATGCCGCTGTACTTAATCGCATTACTGCTGCTAAAGCCTTTTGGTGTTCATGGCTTATGGCATGCGCCAGACTACCGGTTTGTGTTCACCACTGCTTTAGTCCGCTACGTATGGACGATATTGATATTGGTAAAGGTGTTAGAAGTGTCGATGGAATCGGGGGTGGTGAGCTTTTTCTCAGACACGCCCTCTGAAGTCGTGTCGACCAGCTCTGAAGTTGAAGATAAAGGTGTGAATGATGCCCAAATCGGCAACGCAAAAAAAACGGTTAGGTTGGCTGACGCTGCTAATAATTTAAAAGGGCTGATTGAGGCGGAATTTGAAGCTGAGCGTAAATCTACCGCAGTTCTCGAAGCCGATTCAAAAGCATTACCAGATGCTACCTCGCCAGGCTCAACCGAAGATGAAAAAGTGGTTAGCTTTGACCTTGCTGCTCAAAGTGCTAAGTTTCGACTTATGCAGATGCAATTGCTTGCTGAGTTTATCTTCCATTATGAAGCTGATGAGTTCTCTCGCTGCGCTAACCCCGAAGGTACACGAGTTGTGGAATTGAACGACTATGAAATTTTAACTATCAGCCTTTTAGAAAATGATGATATTGGCTATTCCTATACGGTAATACCGTGTCGCTCAGCAGCGATTGGCAATGGCATAACGCCTTAATAAAATAGCGTGAAGTGATGAGTGGTAAGAAACGCTGACTGCAGAAAACAAAAAGCCAGCACAAGGTGCTGGCTTTACATAAACAAGATTTCCGACATTTAGAAGCTTGCGTTACCTGGTGTACGTGGGAATGGAATAACATCACGTACGTTTTGCATACCAGTCACATAAGCAACCAAGCGCTCGAAACCTAGTCCGAAACCAGAATGAGGTACGGTGCCATAACGGCGAAGGTCGCGATACCAAGCGTAGTCTTCTTTCGACAATTCCATTTCTTCCAAACGGGCATCGAAAACATCCAGGCGTTCTTCACGCTGCGAGCCACCAATAATTTCACCAATACCTGGTGCAAGTACGTCCATAGCTGCAACGGTTTTACCGTCGTCGTTAATACGCATATAGAATGCTTTAATATCCTTAGGATAGTTTTGCATAATGATAGGCGCGCCAACATGTTCTTCGGCTAAATAGCGCTCATGCTCAGAAGACAAATCGATTCCCCATTCAACAGGGAATTCGAACGTCTTTTTGCAGTTTTGTAGAATGTCGATAGCGTCTGTGTAGTCCATGCGAACAAAGTCAGAACTCACTAGCTTTTCTAAGCGTTCAACGGCATCTTTTTTAATGCGCTGAGCAAAGAAGTTCATGTCATCTGGCAGCTCTTCAAGTACGGCTTTACATACATACTTCAGCATATCTTCAGCTAGTTGAGCAATATCGCTCAAATCAGCAAAAGCGACTTCCGGCTCAATCATCCAAAACTCAGCCAAGTGGCGAGATGTGTTTGAGTTTTCTGCGCGGAAAGTAGGTCCAAAGGTATAAACCTTAGACATAGCTGTACAGTAAGTTTCAACGTTCAACTGACCCGAAACGGTAAGGTAAGTTTCTTTACCGAAGAAATCTTCTGAGTAATCAACGTTACCTTTGTCGTCTAGTGGTAAGTTCATCATATCTAATGTAGATACGCGGAACATTTCACCAGCGCCTTCTGTGTCACTTGCGGTTAAAATTGGGGTTGACACCCAAAAGTGGCCGCGTTCGTGGAAAAAGCGATGGATGGCCTGTGATAAGCAGTTACGCACACGGGTTACCGCACCAATTACGTTAGTACGAGGGCGCAAGTGAGCGTACTCTCTCAAATACTCGATACTGTGACGCTTAGCTGACATTGGGTAGGTATCAGGGTTTTCTACCCAGCCTAATACCTCAACCTCTGTTGCTTCAATTTCTACCGATTGGCCTTGGCCTTGAGATGCTTTTACCACACCCGTTACCGATAGTGAGCAACTTGCTGTTAAACGCTGTACGTCAGCGTAATTTGACAGAGAACTCAGTGCCACCACTTGAATAGGGTCAAAGCAACTACCATCGTGTAGTGCTATAAAAGATAACCCAGCCTTAGAGTCGCGGCGTGTTCTTACCCAACCTTTAACGGTTACCGATTCGCCAACTGCGTACTTACCTTTAAGTACGTCGACAACGGGCGCATGCGTCATGTTAATTTCTCCGTCTCACTGATTTATGCTGTTTTGTGTCATTGGCCACAAGCAACAGCAATGTGCATTTGCACTAATAATGGTTTTTACGTCAATCTTTTGGATTTTCTGCCGATAATTCAGCATGTTTTAGAATTTTCATCCTGAAAAAGCGAGATAGCACTTAGTCATTTTAAAAACGCGAGAATGGCGTTTACAAGAGGACTAAAAATAAATACCGCTAATAACGCATAATCCAATAGCACGCTAGTATACTCAACCTAAAGCGGGATGCCAGAGAACAGAGTGACAAATGGGAAATAAATATAATCCGTACGGTGTTGAAGAGCGACGTTCAAGACCTAGAACCGAAACGAATTTCTTTCGCGTGATGCTGGCCCTGAATGTAGTAGGGTGGTTAGCCTTAGTCGTAACTCTGGTTCTTTTTCACTTTGCGCGCCCCGATTTTATCAGTGGTGTACAAGAATATTGGGGAATTGAAGGCGACACAGGGTGGTCGGCTGAATATGTAAAAGCCATGCAAATCATGCTGCAAGTGTGTTTATTGGTAAGCTTGGTCAGTATTGTAATGCGCGCCCGCCGAAGCAGGCGACAGGGCGATCAATTCGGTTTTAATTTATTCGTATTGGCCAGCATAGCTGTTATTAGCCTTATTACACTGGCCACTACTATGGGAGCCGCTACATAAAGGCGATGCTAATAAGCCAATAGGTGTAAATGGCGTAAGCTGCCACAAATGCGCCCCCTTCTACTCGATTTAAGCGCCCTTGGCGCTTGTAGCCAATGCAAAATACAAACAGTGCTACGGTGGCTGCTAGCATCACCACTACATCGCGATATAAGAAGTCAGCACTTACCGTCATCGGCTGAATAGTACCTGCAATACCTACTACGGCGAGGGTGTTGAACATGTTAGAGCCAATAACATTACCCAAGGCCAAATCGTGCTCCCCTTTTTTCACTGCAATGAGGGATGAGGCAAGTTCGGGCAAAGACGTACCAATGGCAATAACCGTCAAGCCAATGATGGTATCGCTAACGCCAAAGAAGGTGGCCACTTCAACAGCTCCCCACACTAATATGCGAGAGCTGGCTACTAGCAGCAATAGGCCGGTAATAAGCCATACAATATGGGTTTTAATAGTACCTTCTGTTGCATTGATTTCCTCACTGTATTCATCGGCTAGTTTATCTTTACTGCCTTGCATGCCGTGCCAAATACTCCACGAAATAAGCAACACAAACAGGCCTAGTAATGAGAAAGCATCATCCTTTGATACCGTTTGGTCTAGTACCTGCCAAGAGGCAAAAAAGGTAATGCCCAGTAGTACGGGAATTTCCTTTTTAATAATGTTCGATTTAACCGCAATAGGGCTGATAAGTGCGGTTAATCCTAAAATAAGCAGTATGTTAGCGATGTTTGAGCCGTAGGCATTACCTAGCGCAATACCTGAGTTACCCTGAATGGCCGCGAAGATTGAAACAATGATTTCAGGGGCTGACGTTCCAAAACCAATAATGAGCATACCAATAAGAAGTGGAGATACGCCAAAGTGATTGGCGACGGATGCTGCGCCGCCTACAAATTTCCCTGCACTCCATAGCAAAACCGGTAGCCCGATAAGAATGGCTAAACTGGCTAGTAACATACAATCTCCTATTTGTTTACTGAAATCTGTTCGCAGTATTTTTTATAAAAAAGCTAAGTGAAAACGACAGCTGTCTTGGGCTTTCGCCTCATTTCGGCTGAGCTTGAATCACAGCCAAGCGCCTTCTAACGGGCGATAGCTCTTCACCATCAATAACCCTACTGGATAGATTAGTTTTCGTTGTCTTAACGATGAAAAAAAGCCGTGCTCAATTCACTTTGCAATTTTCACTTTCGGCGTAAACTCAGCGCCATTCTTACTCGAGTGGTGGCGAATATTACTTTCAAATATCGCATCACTCGAATTGTAACTTACTTAATATTATTTAGAAGCGAATTACATGCACAATACGTTGATTGTGGCTGACGATGTTACGCCATTTAGCGAAACAGCGTTATCGGTACTTACTTTTCAAGATTACTTGGCGGAGTTTCCGAAACTTAATGAACCAAAAATACGGGTGATAAACCTGTGTGATACTACCCGCTATTTAAGCCAAGGGTACTATTGTTCATTGCTAGCGCAGGCACGTAACCATTTAGTATTGCCCGGTGTAAACACCATTAACGACCTACGACTAGCAGAAGCACGCAGTGTGGATAGGCTGCCTTTTGCATTGTCGTTACCCGTGGATGAAATTGACATTCCTACTGCACCTTTATTAGTACTTTTTGGTGAAGTTAAAGATCAGCGTTTCAAGCGTGTCGCCCGTCAAGCGTTTGAAAAATATCCGTGTCCGATTTTGCTACTTACCCTGTCGGTATCTGATTCCCGTGCAGATAAAAAGGAGGGTAAAAAAGTAAGTGGTAAACATAATGTGGTTGGCTTTGCTGATATTGCTGCGAAGCCCTTTACCGCGCTAGACAGTAAACAACAGCAGCAGTGTATTGCACAGTTAGAAAACTACACTACGAAACAGTGGCGTGCTTCTAAAGTAAGTAAGCGCACTCGTTGGGACATGGCTATTTTAGTTAACCCTGATGAGTCGACGCCTCCTAGCGATGAAAGAGCCATTCGCCACTTTGTAAAAGCGGCTGAGAAGGTGGGTTTTAGAGCTGATGTGGTTTCACGTTTGTCGCCTGAAGATTTGGGCCACTATGATGCGTTATTTATTCGTGAAACTACGGCGATAGACCATCATACCTACCGTTTAGCCAGAGCGGCTGAGCGAGAAGGGGTAATAGTGATGGATGATACCCAGTCTATATTGCGCTGTTGCAACAAAGTGTTTTTACAAGATGCGTTTACTTATCAAAAAGTACCGGCACCGAAAGCCACCTTTGTGTCGAACTCAGATGATGAAACCTGCGATAAGCTTATTGAAGAATTCGGCTTACCTTTGGTATTGAAGTTGCCAGAAAGCTCGTTTTCAAGGGGGGTACACAAAGCAGAAAACCGCGATGTGTTAAAAGCCCGATTAGTCGAGATGTTAGCAGAATCTGCCTTAGTATTGGTTCAAGAATATATTTTTACCGAGTTTGATTGGCGTATTGGTATGTTGGGCGGTAAGCCGATTTACGCGTGTCAGTATTTTATGGCGCGAAATCATTGGCAAATTTATCACCATCAAGGCGAGCGTTTTTCATCCGGTGGCTTTACTACTATGCCAACCTTTGAAGTACCTAAGCCGGTATTGCAGGCAGCAATTAAAGCAGCAAAGGTTGTGGGTGATGGTTTATACGGTGTAGACATCAAGCATTCAGGCAATCAGGTATACGTGATTGAAGTAAACGATAACCCGAGCATAGATGCTGGGGTGGAAGATAAGTATTTAGGCAAAGCCTTGTATGAGTTAATTATGCAAGAATTTGCGGACAGACTAGAGCGGCGAGGACGATAAGCATGAACAGTGCACTTGCTTCTGAATACAATAAACTTGCGCCTGAATATAAAGGTGGGGATGAAGCTGAAAAGAATGCCGTGAACAATGTTCAATTGAGAAAAGCCACGTTAGATGATGTGAAACGAATACAACACATCGAAAACACGTGTTTTAAAAGCGATAAGCTGAATGTTCGCCGCTTTCGTTTTTACGTTACAGCCAAACATGCTGAATTTTATATTGCCGAGCATCATAGCGCGCAAGGGGTTTCGCTAGCGGGTTATGGATTACTGTTGCTACGCAGAGGAACACAACTTACTCGGTTGTATTCCATCGCGGTGTTGCCCGAAGCCCGTGGCCTCGGAATAGCTGAAAAGTTGATAGCAAGGCTAGGGGAGCAGGCGTTAGCCAGGGGAAAGCGCTTTATGCGCCTAGAAGTGTCTGCGGACAATAAGGGCGCTATTTCACTTTACCAAAGGCTAGGTTTTAAACAGTTCGGTATGTACGTTGATTATTACGACGATCATTCAAACGCCTTGCGTATGCAAAAGGTATTGGTGTCATCGAAAGCCATGTCCCATGCTATATACCCTTGGTATCAGCAAACGACTGAGTTTACCTGTGGGCCATCGGCATTGATGATGGCCATGTGTTCATTGCAAAATGGTTTTGCAATGAACCAGCAAAAAGAATTGGCGATTTGGCGTACGGCGACCACAATATTTATGACGTCAGGCCATGGCGGTTGCCACCCTATTGGATTGGCGCTAGCGGCACAATTGGAAGGGTTTACGGCAGAAGTTTTGATTAACCAGCCTTTGCCATTGTTTGTGGATGGCGTAAGAAGTGAGCATAAAAAGCATATTGTTGGGCAAGTAGAAGCTGACTTTTTGCTTCAAGCGCAAAAAAGTAATATGGCTATTGCTACTGAAGAGTGGCGTGTTGATGCTATAGAACAAGCGCTAGATGCTGGTAAAGCGGTGGTGTGCTTAATAAGCACCTATGCATTTGACAAGAAAAAAGCACCACATTGGGTGGCTATTACCAGTTACGATGAACAATGCTTTTATTTGCACGACCCCGATGCTGACGAAGGCAATAGTCAAAACGAAAGTCAGCGTGTTGAATTTCAACACATTCCAGTGGCAAGAGACGACTTTGTTCGCTTAGCCAGTTACGGTACACGCAAAGTGCGTACGCTAGTGCTACTGTCTACAAAAGCTGCTATCTAAAAAGCTACTTTCTAAAGCATTTCGCGGCTGATGGGAATGACTGATTAGCCAAGATTGCTTCAATAATAAAAGCGCGGTTGTTTTCATAACGCTAGGGACTACAAACTTAAGGCAGAGTGAAAAGCCTTAATTTAGGCACCTTGAGCTAGAATATAGCAGCGCAGTTATTAATGCCTAACCTGCGCAATTGTTACTTCTTCATTAAGCGCGTTTAGGCGGTTAACTAAACCTGATAATTCTTTAACTGAACCAGAATAGGCAAGTTGCTTGCTGGTGTGTTGACCTTTCACCGCAGACTTGAAAATGGCCGTGCTTTCGAAGCAGGCTGTTTTCTTATCAAGTGCGTCCCACTCAGTTTGTAGCTCGCTAGGGATACAATGACGTTTTGCACTGATTTTGTCTTTTATTTGCAACACTTTCCCAATAAGTAATTGTGCGTCAGTAGGCATTATGATTCTTCCTTACTATTTAACTAACTAAAATAATTGCGCTTTTTTGTTATTGGCACGGTTTATTTATGCTAAAACAAAAAACTCCTATTAAGCTTACTGCATGGAGAATGCCAAATTTGCATAGAAATTATTCAAAGTGCATTTAGGATGAATAGGTAGGGGAATAGTGTAGGGAGAATAGACGTGCAAGTGAGGGGCATAGTTGCCTTGCTCTGGCTTTACATTGTTTGCCTCGCTATATAGGGCGTAATAGGCTGCGCCAAAGAGCGTTAACGATAACTGGCGTGCCGTGGCTTTTGCTTCAAGTGCCTGACTTGGCAGTAGCAAAGGTATGGGCCCCACAATAGTAAATTAATCAGTAAAGCAGTGATAAAGCTGAAAATAATTGATGATGGGGTAAGCGGCACGGATGGGCTGAAATTACCCAATACCTTCTGCAGTGTAGGCGCGTTTGAGGGTGTGAGCATATACCAAGCTTTTTCATAATAGTGGCCGTGCTCAAGGTTCTTGATCCCTTGTTCTATATGGTCTAGCTTGGTGAAAAGCGTCGATTTACGTTCTGCATCTGCTCTTACCACGGCTTCACTGTTTTGCCTTAGTGCACTTAACATTGCCCCCACTGATGCATAGCCATGCTGCGTTGCTAATGCCGACATGGCAGACACTTCTTCGCGGGTTGCATCGTAATAGCCGCTCAAGTACTGACGATAGTGATCGGCTAAAATAGGCACCTGCAGTGCGGCAACAAACAGAGTGGCAAAAACGATTTTATCAAAAACGCGTACAAACATATAAATGACTGACCTAGAGTTATTTTTCAGCGATTAAGCAGTGTATAAATTACGGTAGACCAGTCATCGCACCCCTATATTTTCACCTTATACTTCCGCTTAAATAGGTGTAGATAGCATGGGTCAGTTTGCTGAGTTGGTCTGGGCTAATGATGTATGGAGGCATAATGTATACCAGCTTACCAAAAGGCCGTATCCACACACCTTGTTTTACAAAGTGGCGCTGAATATCGGCCACGTTGACAGGATGAACGGTTTCAACCACACCTATTGCGCCTAGCACTCTCACATCGGCTACCGTAGGCAGGTTGGCACATTTTGACAGTTCAGTGTGTAATTGTTTCTCAATGGCGGGGATTTGTTGCTGCCAGTGATTTTCGTTTATCAATGACAAGCTAGCATTAGCTACGGAACAGGCAAGTGGGTTACCCATATAAGTGGGGCCGTGCATGAATACGCCAGGTGAGCCTTGGCAAACACCTAATGCAATATCTTCAGTACATAAGGTGGCCGCTAAGGTCATGTAACCGCCAGTAATAGCTTTTCCTAAACACATAATGTCTGGAGAAATGCCTGCATGTTCACAGGCGAATAGCTTGCCTGTTCGCCCAAATCCAGTAGCGATTTCATCACAGATAAGTAGCACGTCGTAGTTGTCGCAGAGTTGGCGGCAGCGTTTTAAATATTCAGGGTGGTAAATACGCATACCGCCCGCACCTTGGACAACGGGCTCAAGAATAAGCGCTGCCATTTCATGGTGATGGTTTTCGAACAGCTCGGCCAAAGGTAAAATGTCGTCTTCGCTGAACGTCTGGCCGAAACGGGTTTGTGGGGCTGGGGCAAATAGCTGTTTGCTTAAAACACTCTCAAATAAGCTGTGCATTCCGTTTACCGGATCGCATACCGACATGGCCGCAAACGTATCGCCATGATAACCATTGCGTGGTGCTACAATGCGAGACTTTTCTGGGCGACCTTGGCACGCCCAATATTGAATGGCCATTTTGATAGCCACTTCTACCGAGACCGAGCCGGAGTCGGCTAAAAAGACCCGTTCAAGTCCATCAGGTACCATTTCTAGAAGCGTGCGACATAGGTCGACCGCTGGCTGGTGGGTAATGCCGCCAAACATCACATGGGAAAAAGCATCTATTTGGCTGTGGGCCGCTTGGTTTAATACAGGGTGGTTGTAACCGTGAATGGCCGCCCACCAACTCGACATGCCATCTACTAAAACGTCGCCCGTTGAAAGCGTAAGCTCTGCTCCTCTAGCGCCAACCACTTCATAGCAAGGCAAGGGGTTAGTTGCTGACGTATAAGGGTGCCAAATGTGTTTCTTATCAAAATCTATATTGTTCAAAATTCAACCGTTAGTAAAGCTTTTGAAATGGTCAGAGTTGACAACTCGTGTTTGGAGCATAGACTAAGCCAGCATTCTTAATTAGTAAAGGACAGTCAATGACTCTGGCTTCAGCGCCTGACGCGCAAAATAATACAATTCGTCACGATTGGTCACAAGCCGAAGTAGAGGCGCTTTATGCCTTGCCATTTAACGACTTGCTGTTTCAAGCGCAGGTAGTTCACAGACAACACTTCAATCCAAACGAAGTACAAGTAAGCACCTTGTTGTCGATTAAAACCGGTGCATGCCCGGAAGATTGTAAATACTGTCCGCAAAGCGCGCGTTACGATACCGGCTTAGAAAAAGAGCGTTTGCTTGAAATCGAAAAAGTGATTGAACGAGCAAAAGAAGCCAAGCAAGTAGGCTCTACTCGTTTTTGTATGGGTGCTGCGTGGCGTAACCCACGTGACAGAGATATGCCTTATATTGTAAAAATGGTGGAAGAGGTTAAACAACTTGGTCTTGAAACCTGCATGACACTTGGCATGTTAACCCGCGACCAAGCGGTAGCGCTTAAACAGGCTGGTCTAGATTATTACAACCATAACCTTGATACCTCGCCTGAATACTACGGCGATATCATTACCACTCGTACCTATCAAGACAGACTAAACACCCTTGAAAACGTGCGCGCGGCAGGCATGAATGTGTGTTCTGGCGGTATTGTGGGTATGGGCGAAACTGCAGGCGACAGAGCCAGCTTATTGATTCAATTAGCGAACTTGCCGGAACAACCTCAAAGTGTACCCATTAACATGTTGGTTAAAGTAAAAGGTACGCCACTAGCCAGTTTAGAAGATTTAGATTATTTCGAGTTTATCCGCACCATCGCAGTAGCCCGTATCATGATGCCTAAATCTCATGTGCGTTTATCTGCTGGTCGCGAAGCCATGAATGAACAGATGCAAGCGCTGTGTTTTATGGCGGGTGCTAATTCTATTTTCTATGGTTGTAAGTTGCTGACTACGTCTAACCCAGACACCCACGAAGATGTTATTTTGTTTAAAAAGTTGGGTATAAACACCGAGCGAACTCGCGATTTTTCTGATGAAGCACATCAGCAAGTGTTGGAAGAAGAAATTGCACAGCAACAAGAGCAAGGCTCTGATGCTAGCGATTTATTTTACGACGCTAGTGCACCGCGTAAACAGAAACAGCAGCCCGCGGAGGCATAATGGCCTTCGATTGGCTTGAAGCCCGCTTAAGTGAGCGGGCTCAGCAAGGTTACCTGCGTAAGCGGGTATGCCAGCAGTACGAAAAAGACAACATTATCTGTATTGATGGTGAGCACTATTTGAATTTTGCTAGCAATGATTACCTTGGCATGCGCCATCATGAAGGTGTGTTGCAAAGCTGGGTAGAAGGCTTGGCGCAATTTGGCGGTGGCAGCGGCGCGTCGCCGTTGGTAACGGGCCATACCCAAGCACATTTGGCTCTTGAAGCGTACATCGCTGACGGTTTAAATCGAGACGCTGCGTTATTGTTTAATTCGGGTTTCGCGGCTAACCAGGCATTATGCATGGCGCTATTTAGTCGTGATAATCATCAAGGCGCTAATCATCAAAACCCAAGTGCCGCGGCCGGCAGTAAGCATACCGGTGAAATTTTTGCCGATCGGCTTATGCATGCGTCCTTCCTTGAAGGCGCTATGGCAACCAAGGCCAAGTTGCGTCGCTTTAGGCATAACGATCTAGCTCACCTATCCAATTTATTAGCTAATTTACTGAACAAGGCGGATACAACCAATAACAGTGACAAGCTAATAGTCACTGAAGGTGTATTCAGTATGGACGGCGACAGCGCCCCCCTTCGTGATATGGCGGGTGTAGCAAAGCAAAACAAAGCATGGCTAATGGTAGACGATGCACACGGTATGGGCGTATTAGGTGAAAACGGACTGGGAAGCATTGAAGCGCAGGCGTTATCTCAAACCGACGTACCTATAGTGATGGGTACCTTTGGCAAAGCCGTGGGAACCGCCGGTGCGTTTATAGCTGGAAGCCAAGCGCTCATTGATTACCTAGTCAACTTTGCCAAGCATTATGTCTATTCCACTGCCATGCCGCCGGCCCAAGCAGTAGCAACATTATATTCGTTAACGCACATTGCTGCTGATTCGAGTCGAACCGACGCGTTGAATCACAATGTCGCGTATTTTCGCGAACGGTTTAGTGCCCAAATCGGGAGTGCACGTCGTAGCAATGATGACAGCGAAGACGAAAATGGATACACACTCAAAGCGTCATCGAACAAAGCTTCGTCAACCAAAGCTTCGTCAATCAAAGCTTCGACAATAAAAAAACCGTTGAACCAAGATTCGTCAAATACCCATCATGCTCTGGTCTTGGCTAATTCACATAGCGCAATACAACCTATTATTGTAGGCAGCCCTGAGCGCGCTTTAGCATTAAGTGATGCGCTAAAAGCCCGAGGCATATGGATACCTGCTATTCGCTATCCTACCGTACCAAAAGGGGAAGACCGATTGCGCATTACACTAAGCGCTACCCATACCCAGCAAGATATAGACGTACTTGTTGATGCTATTGCCCTAGCGATGGAGTCGACATTATGAGCCCGCAATCCTTGGCTAAACAAGCGCCACAGCCGGTTTCTCAACCGTTTTACCAACAGGGCGCAGTTGCAGTGCATGCTGCTAGTCACTCTGATGGTCTATTAGACCCACAATCAGAAAGCGGTATAAGCGAGGCGGTGGTCGCGAAGCAATTTTCAAAAGCCGCAGATAAGTACGATAACGAAGCGCATATTCAGGCCGAAATTGCGCAGGCAGGGTTAAACAACTTACCTATTTCCTTACATGGTGACGTACTTGATGTTGGCTGTGCAACGGGAACCCATAGTGATGCGCTGCAACAACGTGGCGCAAACGTCACGGGGGTAGATATTGCACCAGGCATGGTACACAACGCACAGGCCCGCTTCCCTGATATTAATTTCAAGCAGGGTTCAGCGCAGTCGCTACCGTTTCAAAATAACTGCTTTAGTACGGTATTTTCCTCTATGGCATTGCAGTGGTGTAACAGCCCGCAAGCAGTGGCTAGCGAACTTTATCGAGTACTTAAGCCATCGGGAATGGCAGAAATTGCCATTATGGTGAGTGGTTCTTTTTCTGAGCTTCATAAAGCGAGAAGTGTTGCCCAATTACCTGCTGCGGTTACGCGTTTGCCTGAAGCTAGGTTGTGGCTTAATTCGTTTCTTGGGGCTGGGCTGCGGGTTAGCCGTCTTATTAATAAAGATTATGTTGATGAGCACCAAGATGTACTTTCTTTACTTCGTTCAATTAAAAACGTTGGGGCGGGAACTACGGGGGCTAAACAGCAATCCCTTTCGCGCAGTGACATTAAGAAATTGTCGTTGGCCTATAAAAATATTAGCGCTGTCGATGGCGTGCTACCCCTTACTTACAAAGTGTGTCATTTCAGAATAGAGAAACCATGAAGCAGTATTTCATTACCGGAACCGATACCGAAGTAGGTAAAACCTACGTTACCTGTCACCTACTAAAAGCCGCTGAAAGTGAGCAAAAAACGAGCTTAGGTTATAAACCTATTTCGGCAGGCTGTGAAAAAGTGGGAAACGACTGGGTAAACGAAGACGCATCTGAAATTCAGCAAGCAAGTAGTATTAAACTGCCTATCAGTACTATCAATCCTATTACGTTTGTTCCGCCGATTGCGCCGCACATCGCAGCTAAAGAAGCGGGCGTAACATTAACCAGTGAAGCTGTGATTGAAGGGCTAGTTCGCCTGCAACAAGAGACTCCAGATCTTTTGTTGATGGAAGGAGCGGGAGGTTGGCGATTACCGTTAACCGATACGCTGTTTCTTTCAGATGTGGTTAGCGACTTAAAAATGGACGTGATTTTAGTGGTGGGTATGAAGCTGGGCTGTTTAAACCATGCATTGCTTACCGCGCAAGCAATTCAAAATGACGGGCTTAATATTGTAGGTTGGGTAGCTAACGATATCACCGGTTGTATGTCTAGATACAATGACAATTTGGCTACGCTTAAAAACGTTATGCCAGCGCCCTTATTGCTGGAAGTGCCTTTTTCAAGCGCGCCAAGTAAAGATGCCTTAACGGCTGCTATTCATAAGCTCTGTTAAATCTTCATTTTGCGCTATTGGGCGTTTTTCATTACCTAAAAAGATAAACCCGCCTTTCTCACCCACCAGTGTTAATTGCTGCTTAGACAAAGAAAGAGCGGTACCTTCACGAATGGCTACCACGGGGGTGGTGGGGTTTAGCACCGTAAATTCAGCCAATCGCTGATCACGTGTTTCACCATTGTGCCCCGGCGGGTGATAATCGCTGTAGTGCGGATTCAACTGAAAAGGGACTACATTGAGCGCATTAAAGCTTTCTGGCTCAACAATTGGCATATCATTAGTTGTACGAATGCTTTGCCCACAAATATTAGAGCCGGCACTCCAGCCAATATATGGCGTGCCTTCAGCAATGGCGTGCTGAAGTGGTTCCAATAAGTTTTGTTGGTATATAGTATGCATCAAATGGAAGGTATTTCCGCCGCCTACTACAATGGCTTGATTATTTGCCTTTGCATTTTTGATTGCCTGTACAGGGTTATCAAAGGTATGAAGCCCTGTCACTTTACATTCTGGCAAGGCTGTTGCGACAGCTGATACATAGTTGTCGTAGCTTTGTGTCACTGCTGCGTAGGGAATAAATAGTAGGTCGCGAATGCCACCTAAGTGTGCAAGAATAAGGCTTCTCGCATGTTCAAGGTACGCTTCGTCGCCCTGACGAGAACTACTTAACATTAATACATGTGCGGTCATTACTGCTCCACAATTTTTTTAAACGGCGTTATTTACGTGAAAGTTAACATAAAGTTTAGCTTAGTGCCGTTATTGGTTTTAAAGGAATTTTTATATGGGTCAGAACACATCGGTGTTATTCGTTTGCTTGGGTAACATTTGCCGTTCACCTACGGCCGAAGCTGTGTTTCTTGCTAAGGCTGCTCGAGCTGGCTTAAAACTAGACATAGACTCTGCAGGAACCCATGGGTATCACATTGGCAAACAACCAGATAAACGCTCGCAAGCGGTTGGCGTGGAGCGTGGTTATAGCTTCAAAGGCTTAAAGTGTAGGCGGGTAGATGAAAAAGACTTCGAAAAGTACGACTACATTCTGGCAATGGATAATAGCAACCTAGACAATCTACGTGAAATGTCCGCGCCGGAACACCACGAAAAAATTCACTTGTTCTTAGACTTCGCTGACAGTGAAGATAAGGAAGTTCCCGACCCTTATTATGGCGGAAAACGGGGCTTTGAATTAGTGTTAGATTTAATTGAAGAGGCCTCTGACGGGCTAATCGCACATATTCAACAGAGCTAGATATGCACACTGTGTTAAAGGGAAGGGCTGCTACCTTCCTACTTTGTGGTGTTACCTTCCTGCTCACCGTTGGCGTGTTAGCCACGGTATGGCTAACCGATTCACCCACGGCATTAAAACAACACATCACACTACAGCTTCAAATTCCGCTTATCATTACCGCCGTTTTAGTCGGTAGTGTATTGGCAGTCAGTGGTGCTACCCTTCAAATAGTATTACGCAATCCGCTGGCAGACCCAGGTATTATCGGTATCACTAGCGGCGCCAGCTTAGTGGCTGCAACCCTGTTATTACTCACCCCTTTGTGGGCACAGCCTTATCTCCATTATATATTGCCTCTAGGCTGCTTCATTGGTGCATTAATAACAACGTTTGTTATCTATCGCCTTGCAAGAAAACTTCTGGGTTCAGCGGTTGCTGTTATTTTATCTGGCATTGCTATCTCTACCTTGAGTGGGGCTGTTATTGCTTGGATGTACATGTTTAGTGATGCCCAATCCTTGCGTAACCTAACATTTTGGCTGATGGGAAGTGTGTATCAAACCACGTGGCCTATTTTGTGGGTAAGTGGCCCACTTATTATAGGGAGTTTGTGGTATCAAATACGTCAATCTGCCAAATTCAATCGTCTGTATGCTGGTGATTTAGCCGCGTTAAGCAGCGGCGTGCATGTGCAACAACTTACCGAACGTAGCCTTATTGCTACCGCCGTAGGGGTAGGAGCGGCGGTGTCTATTGCGGGGGCTATTGCCTTTGTTGGGCTGTTAGTGCCGCACATTCTTCGGCTTATTCTTGGCCATGACAATAGAATACTGTTACCCGCAAGCGCGTTATGTGGCGCCAGTTTATTACTTATTGTGGTGCTCATGTCTGAACTTACTCGTGCGATAACCCTGCCTGTATCTATGATCACTGCCACCTTAGGCGGCCCCTTACTCATTTGGGCATTAATGAAGGGGCAGCTTCGATGAACCCAGTTATTTCATTGCGCGATATTTATGTGAAAAAGCGTTTAACTAATATTACCCTTGATATCAATCAAGGCGATTGCGTACATATTTTAGGCCCGAATGGTGCAGGAAAATCTACCCTGTTATCGATAATGGCTGGCGTATTAGCCGCTGAACATGGCGAGGCTTTGCTGCTAGAACAACCCCTACATCAATGGCCTTTAAGTGTATTGTCGACATTTAGAACCTTATTGGCACAGCAAAGTGAAGCTGTGTTTGCGGTCTCTGTAAAAGAATACCTTTCGTTTTTTTCAAGTGAAACCGTGTTTGAACTTCCCAATTTGCTAGAAGCCACACTGGAAGTAACCGGTTTTTTTCCTACGCCCTTAAATAGACTTTCAGGTGGGGAGCGCCAGCGTGTTGAAATTTGCCGCACATTACTGCAAGTTTGGCCTGCCATTAAGCGGGGCGAAGCGATTTTGCTATTAGATGAACCCTTGCAAGGGGTGGATATTCGACACCAATATGCGCTGATGGCGCTGTTTCAAACCTTATGCAATAAAGGGAATACCTTAGTGCTAAGCAGTCATGACATTTTATTAAGCGCAAACTATAGTAATACAGTACTGCTAATGAAACTCGGTACGAGCGTAAGTTTCGGTTTGCCCGAGTCGGTATTGTCAGTCAAAAACCTAGAACATACCTTTGATTGTCATTTTGCAGTGAATAAGCGCGACGACTTTCTAGATATTCAAGTTTGCGCACCTATTGTATTAGATCAAATGTGGTAAAGTAGCGCGCATACAGATAAGCGCTCACACACAATGAGATTAACGTTTGCCTAAACGTAAAAAACATTTAAATCAGGAGAACCCCTTGAGTAATTGGCAAGTAGACAGTTGGAGGCAAAAACCTATCCTTCAACAACCAGAGTACGATGATGCGGCACAACTTAAACAAGTAGAGCACACGCTAAGTACATATCCTCCGCTGGTTTTTGCCGCTGAAGCCCGTGATCTTCGCCGTCAACTTGGTGAGGTTAGTTTAGGTAAAGGTTTTCTGCTTCAAGGCGGTGACTGCGCCGAATCGTTCGACGAATTTAATGCGCCAAAAATTCGCGATACGTTTAAAGTATTGCTTCAGATGGCTATTGTTTTAACCTTTGCAGGCCGTTGCCCAGTCACCAAAGTGGCTCGTATGGCGGGTCAATATGCTAAGCCTCGTTCATCAAATTTTGAAACCCGCGATGGTGTTACACTGCCAAGCTACCGCGGCGATATTATTAATAGTTTCGAGTTTAACGAAGCCGCTCGCCGCCCAGATCCAAACCGTTTGATTGAGGCGTACCACCGCAGTGCATCGACGCTTAATTTACTTCGCGCTTTTTCTCAAGGTGGTTTGGCCGACCTTCACGAAGTAAACCGTTGGAATATGGCTTTCGTTGAAAACAACCCGCTAAAAGAACGCTACCACGATATGGCTGTGCGTATTCAAGATACATTGTCGTTCATGGACGTGATTGGCATTAATTCGCAATCTAGCCCAACTTTACATGAAACCTCGTTGTTTACGTCGCATGAAGCATTGCTGCTTAACTATGAACAAGCCCTAACACGAATTGATACACTAACTGGCAAGCCTTACGATTGTTCTGCGCATATGATTTGGATTGGTGAGCGTACCCGTCAGCTAGACCATGCTCACATTGAGTTCTTCCGTGGTATTCACAACCCTATTGGTGTGAAAGTTGGGCCTAGCATGGAAGAAGATGAACTTATTCGTTTGATTGATGCACTAAACCCGAATAACGACCCTGGTAGGCTGACGTTAATTACCCGTATGGGGGCTGATAACCTAGCTGATAACTTGCCGCGTTTATTACGTCGCGTTAAAGCAGAAGGTAGACACGTAGTATGGAGTTCAGACCCCATGCACGGAAATACGTTCTCTGCATCAAGCGGTTATAAAACTCGTAATTTTGATGCCATTTTGCGTGAAATTAAACAGTTCTTCCAAGCACATAACGATGAAGGCACGCATGCTGGTGGTATTCACCTTGAAATGACAGGCCAACACGTGACCGAGTGCACTGGCGGTGCGTATGAAATTAGTGATGAAGACTTAGCACAAGCGTACAAAACTCAATGCGATCCTAGACTAAACGCCGATCAAGTACTTGAAATGGCATTCTTAGTTGCAGACCATTTGCGCAACGCATAAGCGTTAGCAAAACAGAGTGAAAAGGGTAAATCGCATGTCGACTTACCCTTTTTTTGTCTGACCTTTAGATTAAATCATCACCTATGTGCACAGCACTAAACGCTAGTATGAGAATGAAGATTCTTTATGCACAAGCGATTCAAATTATTAACGAATAACGCACTACTAACAAATGCTAGGCTATCCACAACCACACCGAACCAAGAAAATGTGTTAAACGCAATGAGGCCAGTATAAGAGCCTAGTGCACCACCGAGATAATACCCCAGCATGTAAATACCATTTATTCGACTTTGCGCTGAAAGGTCGATTGAAAATACGCGAACTTGGTTGGACACTTGGGCACTGAATATCCCCAGATCGATAAGAACTATACCTACAATTAACCCCCATAAGTTTTCACCGAACAAACCTGAAATAGTAAACCCAAGAAAGATAAGCCCCAACGCTATATTTATCATATTGCGAACGCCCACTTTGTTTACCAAGCTCCCCGATACTTTTGCACCCACAATACCTGCCAATGCCACTACACCAAAAAGCCCCGCTTGTTGCGCATTGTAGTTAAAAGGAGACTCATGAACATGTAAAGCTAAGGTAGCCCACAAGGCGTTAAACGCAGCGAACCACAAGCTTCCGGTTAACGCAGACTGACGAAGCGCAGCATGTTGTTTTATTAGCGAAATCATACTTAATACTAACTTGGGATAAGGCATTGTGCTGGCGGGTTTATTCGCAGGTAAGTATAAATGGAGCAAGATGCCAAAACATGTAGCTAGTAGTGCTGACATGAGAAACACCGCGCGCCAATTAAAGAACTCTCCTACAAACCCACTTACGGTTCTAGACAATAATATGCCCACGGTTAGCCCTGTCATGATAGTACCGATAACTTTCCCTTTATTCTCTGGGGTACTTAAGGACGCCGCGAATGGAATGATTTGTTGCGTAATATTGGCCCCAAGACCAATTGTGAAACAGGCGGCAACGAGCATAAATAAGCTAGTTGTTGAAAATGCCACGAGAGAAGCGATAACAAGTAAAAGAGACAGTAAACCAATTATCGTTTTACGGGATACGGTGTCGCCCAAAGGAGATAGAAATAACAAGGCCGCAGCATATCCAATCTGGCCAGCAGACGGAATAGCACCGAGCTGGTGGGTACTTAGCCCCAGATCTTTGCCTATTTGCGGCAATATAGGTTGATTGTAATATAGATTAGCAACGGTAGCCGCTACCGCGCTCGACATGAGCAACAATTTACCTGTTGTGAGAGAGGGGGATGATTTGGTATCCATAATAATATCTACATGTTGTGTGAGCTGTTAATGGAGGTATTTTATGGTGTTTTTATTTATTACAGAAATGATGGATTTGTGTTTAATTAATCCCGGTTTTGCATAAGTTATCTTTTGAGGTGTGTCATTCACAGCGCATAAAAACTCGTAGTAGGATAATAGAGTGGGTTAAGCGCTTACTTGTTATGCACCATTAAAAATAAAATAGTGAACCGAACTTAGTCGTCATTAAGGAGTGGCTCAACAACTGACTCTAATCCATTTAGTTTAATTTCGTACATGAGCGCGAGTTGCTGCCCCAGCTTTCCTTCGGGAAAACCTTGTTTGTTAAACCAAACTAAATAAGGTTCTGGTAGGTGAAACAGGCGCCGTCCTGCATACTTTCCGAATGGCATGGTTTGGTTGATTGCACTTTTTATTGCTTCTGGATCCATATTGCTCAAAATCACTTTAATGTCGTTAGGTTGTTAGTGTGCCTACAAGGTGCCAATATTCTCGTCTGCGATGAACAGGTATACGCGCTTGTGTTCACGCTTTGAATATAAATGTCGAATATACCAGATGAGTACATTGGGTAAGAGCCACAAGCCTCATCACTTTTTTAGTCTTCACTGGCCCATACTTTCATGATTTGAATCTCGCTGCTGAGTAGCCCACAGCCTATTGTATATACCTTGTTGTGCTAAAAGAGTCTCGTGGGTGCCATGTTCGGCAATCATGCCCTTGCTTAACACTAAGATGGTATCGGCATCGACGATAGTAGAAAGTCTATGCGCAATAACCAAGCTAGTGTGGCCTTTTGCGGCGTCTCGTAGCGCACCTAATATCGCTTGCTCTGATTGACTGTCTAACGAAGAGGTCGCTTCGTCGAATATCATAATTGGCGCACCTTTTAACAGCGCACGGGCGATGGCAACTCGCTGTTTTTCACCGCCAGAGAGCTTTAGCCCACGTTCGCCTACTGTTGTGTCTAGTCCGTCTGGCAAGCTTTCAACAAATTGGGTTAAATGCGCAAGCTTAATAGCATGAGTAACTTCTTCGTCGCTAGCATCAGGGTTGCCGTAACGGATATTTTCTACCAAGGATGTATTAAACAACACGGTATCTTGTGGAACAATACCGATATGGCTTCGTAAACTGTGTTGGCTAAGTTCGCGAATATCCTGCCCGTTTATGAAAATGCCACCCTCGGTGGGGTCGTAAAAACGAAACAGCAACTTCATGATGGTGGATTTTCCCGCACCACTTTCGCCAACCACAGCAATCTTAGCGCCTGATGGCACCTCGAAGCTGATTCCTTTTAAAATAGGCCGTGCTTGCTGATAGTGAAATTGAACGTTAGTAAAACGTATGTTGGCCTGTTTTGCTGAGAGGTGGGTAGCATTGGGTTTATCTTCAATTGCAGGTTTTTGGGATAGCAGGGAAAACAAGTTTTGAATGTTCGCTAGCGAGCCACGGATTTCCCGATACACAAAGCCCAAGAAATTGAGGGGCATAAATATTTGCATGGTGAAGGCGTTAATTAGCACGAAATCACCAATGGTCATCTCGCCTTCCATTACGCCATAAGCTGCATTCGCCATCATGGCTGTCATTGCTAGGGCAATAATGCTGGCCTGTCCGCCATTTAAGGCAAACAGTGATAACCGATTTTTACGCCTGGCTTTTTCCCAGCCAGCTAAATCTGTATCGTATCGATTTGCTTCGAAGCGCTCATTGTTGAAATACTTTACGGTTTCAAAGTTAAGTAAGCTGTCTACCGCGCGTGAGTTGGTGGTGGAGTCGGCTTCATTCATTTGCTGCACAAATCGCGTGCGCCAATCGGTGGCTTTCATCGAAAACATGACATAGCTGATGACACTGACCACAATGATCATCGCAAACGACCAGCCAAACTGAATCAATAGCAATACCACGACTAAGCCAATCTCTAAAAGGGTAGGCACAATATTGAACACCATAAACCGCATTAAGAAACTTACGCCGTTTGTGCCACGTTCTATATCTCTGGATAAGCCGCCCGTTCTGCGGTTTAAATGGAAACCTAAATCTAGATTGTGCAGATGATTAAATACCTTTAAACCTAGCCGGCGCATAGCACGTTCGGTAACACGCCCGAACAGAGTATCTCTTACTTCGCCAAGTAAAACATTGGTGAGCCTAAGTGCGCCATACGCAATAATTAAGCTGATAGGCACGGCAATGGCCAATGCTTCCACATCACCATTTAAACTATCTACCGTGTATTTGAGTACATAGGGTAGACCAATGCTGGCAAGTTTGGCAGCGACTAAGCACAGTAGCGCTAATGCTACCCGACCTTTGAACTCAAGAAGATAAGGCCATAACTGTTTGAGCACTTGCCATTTGATAGGCTCATTCTCGTTTAGCGGGAATCGATTTTTTCGCATGGTGTAATTATGTTCTCACTGCATATTTGTGACGTTGTAAAACGATGACGCTAGCGGAAGGCAGGAAGGAAAGCCTCTGTACAAAGGTGAATTATGGTAGATTAACGAACTCTAAACTAAATCGTCTACGGTGAACCGTTATATTTATTTAAGATAAATAAGGCAACGGTACGATAAAACGTTCTAATTTATGCGTTATCGAGCATTTCATTCTTATTTGCAGCCGCGTAAACTGGCTCAAAGACATCATAGTCTATTTAACCACACTATTTGTTTCACGTAGCCCTTAAGGGAGAAAATTTGTTAGAAGATAGCTTTGGACGACAATTCCATTATTTGCGTTTATCAGTAACGGAGGCGTGTAATTTTCGCTGTCAGTATTGTTTGCCTGACGGTTATCAAGGTCCTTCTAGTGAGCATTTTCTTTCCTTAAGCGAAATCAACACGCTATTGAGCGCGTTTTCAGGGTTGGGTACAACAAAAGTCCGGCTTACAGGCGGCGAGCCAACACTTCGCCGCGACTTTCTTGATATTTTAAGCGCAACGGCAAATACACCTGGTATTAAGCGCGTGGCCATGACCACCCATGGTGGCCGTATGGCTGAATATGCTGCCGCTTGGAAGCAGGCGGGTTTACACCAAGTGAATGTCAGTATTGATAGCTTAGATCCCAGGCAGTTTGCCGCAATAACTGGGCAAGATAAATTGAAGCAGGTTTTAGCTGGGCTCGATGCTGCGGTTGAGGCCGGTCTTGATGTAAAAGTAAATTCGGTGCTGTTAAATGACTTTTCTGATGCTAGGTTGAATCGCTTCCTTGATTGGCTGAAAACCATGCCTGTCACATTGCGGTTTATTGAATTGATGGAAACCGGCGATACCACTAAATTTTTCAAAGCGCAGCATCAAGGTGGAACACCACTTAAGCAAACGCTTATAGATGCTGGATGGCAACCCATGGTTAGGCGCAAAGATGCCGGGCCGGCGCAGGAATTTTATCACCCTGATTATGCGGGTAGAATTGGCCTCATAATGCCGTACAGCAAAGATTTTTGTAAAAGCTGTAATCGACTTCGCGTTGCGGCAAATGGTAAATTACATTTGTGCCTATTTAGTGAGCACGGCATTGATATGCGACATCTATTAGCTGACCAAGATGTAGTAGGGCTACAACAGTTCTTAGTCGAGTGTTTAGGTGAAAAGCATGCGACGCATTTTTTACATGAAGGCAACACAGGGGCAACGAAGCATTTAGCCATGTTAGGCGGCTAACAGTTACGTTTGTTGCGCCAAAAAATACGAAAGCACTAGTATAAAGTGGCTCGTAAAAATAACGATAAGAAAGGGAAGTCTATGTTTATTGAAGATAGTGCGCGTCTGTCTTTCCATTATATCACCGATGCTGATGTTGAGTTCCTTTGGGAGCTTGACCAAGACGAAGATGTAATGCGATTTATAAGTGGTGGTAAAAAAACATCTCGTGAAGATATTACCAACACGTTCGTACCACGCTTTCAAGCGTATTCAAACCCTGCTCTAGGTTGGGGGTTATGGCGAGTGCAAGAAAAAGAGAGTGAAGAGGATATCGGTTGGGTTTTAGTTCGACCTTTTGGCTTTTTCACAAAAGAACCTGAGATTGATAATATTGAACTTGGTTGGCGTTTCAAACAAGCTAGCTGGGGGCGGGGATATGCCACTGAGGCTGCGATACAAGTGAAAGACGCCCTGTATCAAATTGGTATCGACAAATTTTGTGCTATGGCAAAACCTGAAAATCTAAATTCCATCAAAGTGATGGAAAAACTAGGCATGAGTTTTAGTCACGAAGTTGAATATAAAGATAATCTCTACCAAGAAAAGGTAGTGGTTTACACTACTTGATCTAACAGCCCTTTAACCGTTTCATAGCGTTGGCTTTGTTCTTCAGATAAAGAAGCACTTTCCAGCGTAAAGCGGCACTTCTTCATTACCGCATTCATACTGGCTTCTGCTTTTCCTTCACGGGAACGCCGCATTGCTGACGCTTGAAGTAGGTTTAACGCAATGGCAGGGTTGCGGGGCATAACCCTGAATGCTTGCTCAAAGGTTTGGTAAGATTTCATTAATTCGCCACGCTTATATTGCACGACGGCCACGTCATTAAGGTTTTTAGGGCTGATTGATATTGCCGTTTTCTCCTCTACTTCTTGATTAATATAACGGCTGAGTAAACTATTTGGCGCATCCAGCTCTTTTTGTCGTAACGTCGCCTTGTCGAGTAATTTGAGGGCGCTTCCTCTTAACCCCAAGTCGTGGAAGGCTTTTGCCGAGTCTAATAACGTTTCGACAGATTGGTCTTCTAGGTTATCAGTATCTAGGGCGTCGAGCAGATCTTTTGCTTTATCATTTTCATCTTTTAGATAGTGAATACGGGCGCTAATAACGTGGAGCTGATGATCGAGATTCACCTTTGGGTAGGCGCTTTTCAATTGGCGTAGATATTCATTGGATTGTTTAATAATTTTGTTTGTTTGTGAGGTTTCTGCCGTCATCGCAAAATCAATACCCGCCCTAGCAACAGACAAGTACATCTCTGGGGTATCGTGTACCGAGTTTTTACCGAAACGAACCACTTTTTTAGCGCTATTAAATTGCCCTTCATAGTCGTGGGTTAGCCTCGCGAGTTGCACCGCAGTAATATGGCGCATGACATTTCGAGGTGAAATGTCACTGGCTACATTTACACATTCTAGTGCTTCATCATAGGCTTCTAGCTTAATTTGCAACTCGGCCAATAAATCGTATGCACTCAGCATACTTTCTGGTTGCAGCGCTAGCTTAATAAGATCTTTTTCTGCATCATCAAACTCATCTAGGTGGATATAGCATTGAACGAGGCCGAGCTTTGCCCACGTAAAATTTTGAATATTGATGATTGATTGGTAAAAAAGCTTCGCGTTTTCAAACTGGCTATTCAATAACAATAAGTCGCCCTTAGTTTTAAGTGCTAATGGGAAGTGCTCAGCATTTTTAGGTTCAACTAAAATAAACTCTAATTCTTTAAGTGCTTGCTCGGGATTCTGGTCATCCATGTAACGATATACATCATGAAACACCTTTTTATGAGTGACGACTTTACTAAGTCGTTTATCTAGTTCGTTGACGGAAAATGGTTTTGCTAAGAATTCATCGGGTTGCAGTTCGATGATGGCATGGACCACATCTATAGCAGTGTCGGCACTGGTAAAAATGAAGCCGGTAGTAAGAGGAATAATTTTTTCAGTTTTCAGTTGCTCGAATAAATTGTAGCCGCCTTGTTCGTGCCTTAAGTCATAAGCGCAAACGATAACATCGTACTGCCGGGTGCGAAGTGAGGTAAGGGCATACGCGGCACGATCTACATAATCAATATGTTGGAAGCCAAGCTGCTCCAAAGCATATTTTATATGACTTTTTGCCAAAGCCTGATCTTCCGCTATTAATAAACGGGTTTGTCTAGCCAACTGTAGGTTCATTACAACCTCGTATATGCGTCAATGCTTACTTGTGTAAACAACCTAATCAGAGTTTAGTTGATTAATTAACCTATCACCATCGTTAAATAGGGTCTTTAAGATTGCGATGCATGGCATGAAAAACAGGTAGAGGGCAGGGGGAAGTAAGTTTTCTTTTGAAAGAGTGGTGGACGTCTGCTGTGGTTCCTAACGAAGTTATCGTAACGAAGTTATCGCAACGAAGTTGTTGAACCAGTGATTTTTGATTGTATAAAGATAAAGAGAGATGGTGGGCGCTGCTGTGGCTCGTAACGAAGTTATTGAACCAGTGATTTTTGATTTTATAAAGATAAAGAGAGTGGTGGACGACTGCTGTGGTTCGCAACGAAGTTGTTGAACCAGTGATATTTTATTGTATGAAGATAAGAAAGATGGTGGACGCTACTGGGCTTGAACCAGTGACCCTCGCCTTGTAAGGGCGATGCTCTCCCAACTGAGCTAAGCGTCCG